>CANRKP010000045.1 GCA_947631245.1 uncultured Clostridia bacterium | reverse complement strand
TGCACATAAGCTCTTTGGCGCCGGTGTTGTCGGCAGCCTTCATATATGATTCCTGCTGAAGCATTCTGCGCGTCCTCCTTATTTAGCTTTCTCGATGATCTCGACGACGCGCCATCTCTTCGTCTTGGAGAGAGGCCTCGTCTCCATCACCGCAACGCGGTCTCCGATACCGCACTCGTTCTTTTCGTCGTGGGCGTGTATCTTCGAGGTGCGTTTTATGATTTTACCGTAGAGCGGGTGTCTCACGTTGTCCCTGATGGCAACGACGACCGTCTTGTCCATCTTGTCGGAGACGACGATGCCCGTTCTGGTCTTTCGCATATTGCGTTCTTCACTCATGACACGTCCTCCTTATGCTTCCTTCTCGTGGAGTATTGTCATCACACGAGCGATATCGCGCTTGACTTCCACTATCCTGTGAGTGTTGTCAAGCTGCTTGATTGCGTGCTGGAAACGGAGGTTGAAAAGCTCGCCCTTAAGCTCCTTGAGCTTGGAGTCCAGCTCCTCTGAGGTCATCGCGCGGAGTTCTGCTGCTTTCATGATCCCTTACGCCTCCTCTGTTCCTTCGTTCTGTTCTTTCATAATGAACTTGCACTTGATGGGGAGCTTGTGAGATGCGAGACGCATAGCCTCTTTCGCGACGTCGGCTGAGACGCCGTTCATCTCAAACAAAACTCTGCCCGGCTTCACGACTGCGACCCAGTATTCGGGCGAGCCTTTACCGGAACCCATTCGGGTCTCGGCGGGCTTTTCCGTCACGGGCTTGTCGGGGAAGATCTTTATCCAGACCTTACCGCCGCGGCGCGTGTAACGCGTCATGGCGATACGGGCGGCCTCGATCTGATTGCTCGTTATCCACGCCGGTTCGAGCGCGACGAGACCGTAATCTCCGTAAGCGAGCGTGTTGCCGCGATGGGCTTCGCCCTTCATGCGGCCGCGCTGCACGCGTCTGTATTTAACTCTCTTGGGCATCAACATGGTTTATCTTGCGCCCCCTTCCCTCGGACCTCTGTCGCCTCTCTCGCCTCTGTTGCCGCTGCGGCGTCTGTCGCCGCGGTCGCCGCCGCGATCACGCCTGTCGCGTCTGTCGCGTCTGTCGCCGCGGTCGCGTCTGTCGCGCGGAGCAGCGGGAGCGTTTGAGCCGGATCTCTGTATTTCGGGTAAGACCTCGCCCTTGTATATCCATACCTTGACGCCGATCTTTCCGTAAGTCGTGTTTGCCTCCGCAAAGCCGTAATCGATGTCGGCGCGGAGCGTCTGCAGCGGGATCGTGCCCTCATGATAATGCTCTATGCGGGCTATCTCGGCGCCGCCGAGGCGGCCGCTGCAGCAGGTCTTTATGCCCTTCGCGCCGCACTTCATCGTGCGGGCGATGGACTGCTTCATCGCGCGTCTGAACCCGATCCTGCGTTCGAGCTGGCTTGCGATGTTCTCTGCGACGAGCTGTGCGTCCATGTCTATCTGACGTATCTCAACGACCGAGACGGATGCGGGCATGCCCGCCATCTTCTCTATCTCGCCCTTGAGCTCGTTTATAGCAGCGCCCTTGGGACCGATAACGAGACCCGGCTTCGCGCAGTGTATCGTTACCTTTATCCTCTCGTTGTCGTTGACGCGCTCGATCTCTATCTTCGGCACGCCGGCGTTGTAGAGCTTCTTCTTGAGATACTTTCTCAGGTTGTAGTCTGACACGAGCGTGTCGCCGAATGTTTCGTCGGAGGCGTACCATCTCGAGTCCCAGTCTTTGATGACGCCCACACGCATTCCGTGCGGATTAACTTTCTGACCCATCCTAATGTTACCTCCTTATTCTTTTTCCTTGACTTTGAGTGTGATGTGGCACGTTCTTTTCCTGATGATGTCTCCGCTTCCCTTGGCGCGTGCACTCATGCGTCTGAGCGACGGTCCCGGGCAGACGAAGCACTCGGAAACGAACAGATTGCCGGCATCCATCTCGAAATTATTCTCAGCGTTCGCCGTGGCGCTCTTCAAAAGCTTGATAAGGTCCTCGCATACGCCCTTCGGAGTATTCTTGAGAATACCCATGGCGACGTCTACGTCCTTACCGCGAATGAGATCGAGCACACCCTTAACCTTGCTGGGCGAAACGCGCACATATTTCAAATATGCAACAGCTTCCATAGTGTAGGTTATTCCTCCGTTTTTGTTTTAACGTGATGCCGTTTCAGGCTCACTTGCCGTTGTTCGATGTCTTCGAACCGGCGTGACCCTTGAACGTGCGGGTGGGCGCGAACTCGCCGAGCTTGTGACCGACCATGTCCTCGGTGACGTATACCGGGACGTGCTTCTTGCCGTCATGCACAGCGATCGTATGTCCGACGAACTCCGGGAATATCGTTGACGAACGGCTCCAAGTCTTGAGGACACGCTTTTCGCCCTTCTCGTTCATAGCGCAGACTCTTGCATAGAGCTTCTCTTCTACGAACGGCGCTTTCTTTAAGCTTCTGCTCATTTTCGGGTTCCTCCTTACTTACCGTTTCTGTGTCTGACGATATTCTTCTCGGTGCGGGCGTTCTTGTTTCTCGTCTTATATCCGAGAGCGGGCTTGCCCCACGGGGTGAGCGGTCCCGGATGACCGATGGGAGACTTGCCCTCGCCGCCGCCGTGCGGGTGGTCGCACGGGTTCATGACCGAGCCGCGGACAGTAGGACGGATGCCCATGTGGCGCTTCTTGCCGGCCTTACCGATCTTGACGGTGTCATGCTCGATATTGGAGACCTGACCGATCGTCGCCTTGCAGTCAAGACGGACGCGGCGGACCTCGCCGGAGGGCAGACGCACCTGAGCGGTGCCGTTTTCCTTAGCCATGAGCTGTGCCTGCGCGCCCGCGGTGCGGACGAGCTGGGCTCCCTTGCCGGGGTAGAGCTCGATGTTGTGGATGATGGTACCGACGGGAATATCCGATATCGGGAGCGTGTTGCCGGGCTTGATGTCTATCTTCTCGCCCGAGAAGAGCACGTCGCCGACCTTGATGCCGACGGGAGCGATGATGTAGCTCTTCGTTCCGTCTTCGTACTGTACGAGCGCGATGTATGCGCTTCTGTTCGGGTCATACTCAACGCCGACTACAGTTGCCGCGCCAGTAAGCTGACGCTTGAAGTCGACTATGCGGTACTTGACCTTGTTTCCGCCGCCGTGATGGCGAACGGTTATCTTGCCGTTGTTGTTTCTTCCGGCGTGTTTCTTCTTTATGACGATAAGGTTCTTTTCGGGGGTGTGCTTCGTCACCTCGTCGAAGGAAGCGACCGTCATGCCGCGTCTGCCGGGAGTCGTAGGTTTATATTTGATAGTAGGCACTTCTCTTTCCTCCCGTTATCAATACATGCCCTCGAAGAACTCGATAGGCTTCGAGTCTTCCGTAAGGGTCACGATGGCCTTTTTCCAGGCGGCGGTGTAGCCCCTGCTGTAGCGGAGGCTCTTCGGCTTTCTCTTCATGTTGATCGTGTTCACGGCGGAGACCTTCACATCGAAGAGCTTCTCGACCGCGTGCGCGATCTCGGGCTTCGTCGCGCCGCTCGCAACACGGAACGTGTAGCGCTTGGCGGCGAGCCTCGACATGCTTGCCTCGGTGATTATCGGGGCGATTATGACGTCTTCTGCAAACTTCATTATGCGTAGACCTCCTCGATTTTTTCTGCGGCGCCGCGTGCGACGACGAAAGAGTCGCAGTTGAGGATATCGTAGACGTTGATGGTGTTGTACTGCGCGGTCTTTACATTCGGGATGTTGGCGAAGGACTTTATCGTCTTCTCGTCAACGCCGTCGAGCACGACGAGCGCCTTCTTCTTGGCGCCGACTGCTGCGAGCATGTTTACCATCGTCTTCGTCTTGTATTCCTCGGCAGCGATCCTGTCGACGACGATCATGTCACCGTCGGCAACCTTGCTCGAGAGAGCGGAGAACATGGCGGCGCGGCGCGCCTTCTTGTTCATCGAGACGCGGTACGACCTCGGCTTCGGACCGAGAGCGACGCCGCCGTGAACGAACTGAGGCGCACGGCGTGAGCCCTGTCTTGCTCTGCCGGTTCCCTTCTGTCTCCAGGGCTTCTTTCCGCCGCCGTGGACTTCCGTCCTCGTGAGCGTGGACTGCGTGCCCTGTCTCTGGTTCAGAAGATATGCTCTTACCGCTGCATGGAGGACCGCGCCGTTCACTTCGGCCGCGAATATCTTGTCGGATAATGTGACCTCGCCGACCTCGGCGCCGGTCATATCGACCACTTTTAAGTTAGGCATTATTTCATCCTCCTTTATGCTTTCACGCTGTCGCGGACGAATACGATGCCGCCGCGCGCGCCGGGAACGGCGCCCTTAACGGCGATGAGGTTCTTTTCCGCGTCAACCTTGACAACGGCGAGGTTCTGTACGGTGACCTGTTCGTTTCCGTACTGACCTGCCATTTTCTTGTTCTTGAAAACTCTCGACGGGCTGGAGTTAGCGCCCATGGAACCGACCTCGCGGTGGATAGGACCGGTGCCGTGCGTCATGCGGAGCGTCGCGTTGCCCCATCTCTTGACAGCGCCCGTAAATCCGCGGCCCTTTGTGATTCCGGTAACATCGACCTTTTCGCCTGCGGCGAAGGTATCGGCGGTGATCACGGAGCCGGCGTCGAGCGAGCTTATGTCGTCGAGACGGAATTCCTTGAGGTGACGCTTCGGGGAAACGCCCGCCTTTGCAAAATGACCCTTTTCGGGGCGACCCGTCTTCGTCTCCTTTATATCGGAGAAGCCGAGCTGCACCGCGTTGTAGCCGTCGGTCTCCGTCGTCTTCTTCTGTACGACGGGGCACGGACCCGCTTCGATGACGGTAACGGGGATCATGTTGCCAGCGTCGTCGAAGATTTGAGTCATTCCGAGCTTCTTGCCTATGATGGCTTTCTTCATTTGTTTTTCCTCCTGTGGATGGTTATTGGTCAACGCTCGTTTTGGTAGATGGCGGGAGCCGCCCGCCGGCGCTGACGTGACCTGTCCTCGAACCGCACGCGCATATCGTTAATTTATTTGCGCGCCGTCGTTCGGATAGATGGCTTTTTGCAGACCTCTTTGAAGGATCAATACTGCGCTTCGACCTTAACGCCCGCGGGAAGTTCCACCTTCATCAGCGCTTCAACGACGCGTTGCGGCGGGTTTGCGATAACGATCAGTCTCTTGTGGGTCCTCTGTTCGAACTGCTCACGGCTGTCCTTGTACATGTGGACCGCGCGAAGTATCGTTACGACTTCTTTCTCCGTCGGGAGCGGGATGGGACCCGAGACCTCGGCGCCGTTCGCCTTCGCCGCCTCGACTATCTTAGCCGCCGCCGCGTCGACGAGCGTGTGATCGTAACCCTTGATACGAACATTGATCTTCTCGTTTGCTGCCATTTTGCTGCCTCCTTATTTGATTTTCATGGGGGCGATGTCGCACACGGCTCCGAGCGTATCATGCCGCCCCAAAAATATCGCGCCGGCAGCGGGAGACACAGACCCCGCGGCCGATGCTCATTCGGGCGGCGATACCGAGCCGGGACAACATCCGGCCCGCCCGACTCACGGTCGGACATACTCCGCGGAAATTCCCTGCCTCAAGGGCAGCAACCTTCCGCCTCATCGCACACCAAGCTTTCAAATTATACTACAAAAAATACCCGATAGCAAGCGATTTCCGAAAATAAGCGCCGATTTTTCCGAAAAATTCATGTAGAAATTTCGTCTCGATTATTTTTATTTATTATGCATTATCACAAATAGGCTCCGGAGCGTCACGCATCCGGAGCCCGATTTATCGCCTCGCGTCTTTTCTCACGTCTCCGTGCAATAAAGCCCGACGCGGCAAGCGCCGCCGCCGACACCGCGCACAAAGCCGAAAACACGTTGCCGACGCGCGAATATACCGTTCTTGTGTCCCTTATCCCGACCTCGCCGACGGCAAGACCCGTCCTTTCCGGCTCAGTCGAGGAAATAATCTTCCCCGTCGGCGAAATTATGCAGGAAAAGCCCGTGTTCGCCGCCCTCACGACGTATCTGTCGCATTCGACCGCCCTGAGAACTGCCTGAGCCGTATGCTGCATTATCGCCGCGCTCCCGTCGAACCATGAGTCGTTCGTCGAGACCGCGAGCAGCCCCGCGCCCGCCCTGACCTCGTCGAGAGACGAAGTCTCGTATATCGAGTCAAAGCACACCATCGCCCCAACCCTGCCGTATTCGGTATCGATGAGCACCGGCGCGCCGCCCGTTGTTATAGAGCCGTCGAAAAGGCCGAGCTGCGCGAGAGACGGCACGAGCACCTTTATCACGCTCTCAAACGGAACAAATTCTCCGAACGGCACAAGGTGCCGCTTGTAATATACCGTCATCCCGTCGTATCCAGCGCCCGCTTCCGGCGAGACCGGGAATACGGCGTTGTAATATTCCTCGCCGTCGCCGTACCAGAACGACGTCGCCACAAGCGTCAGCCCCGTATCGGACGAAAGCGACGAAAGGTCGGGTATTATCCGTGTCCCGTTCCCGGACGCTGCGTTCGCCGCAAGCGGGAACGCGGTCTCGGGGAATACGGCGATATCCGCGCCGCGCGCCGCGGCTTCCTTTGTCAGCGCGGAATATACGTTTTTCAGATTATCGTAGCCGTGGTCGCTCCATTTGTCCTTTGACGAAACGTTCCCCTGGAGCGCCGCCGCCGTGACAGTCAGCTCGTTTTCCGCCGACATGTTTCTTTCCTTTATATATATGCGCGCCTCACCGTATATCAGGTTGAGCGCGAAAACGGCTGCCGCCGCCGACGCCAGGCACGCGGCGCGCCGCACATTCCGCCTGTCTTCGATCAGGGCAAGGACCGCGAGCGCGGCGTAACCGTTGACGGCGGCAATGACAAACGTCACGAAGTACGGTCCGAGCAGAGACGCCGTCCCGACTGTTCCCGGAGAAAACGCCTGCCCGACGGCAAGCCTCCCCCACGGAACGCCCGCCCACGTCAGCGACTGTATCCACTCAAACAGCGCATAGACCGCAGCGAACGCAGCAGGCGCAGACGCGCGCAGCTTCCCCTCGCGCACGACGAGCGGAGACCTCGCCGCCAAAAGGAACAAGGGCACGCCGAGCGAGGCGACGACCGCCTGTATCAGAGGGAGCCCGAGCCATGCCGCCATGACGGCGGCGAGCGCCCCCGCCCTCGATATCTCGGTGAAATCGAGAGGATACATGAGTAGGAACCAGTGCCAAACGAAGAGATAGTAGACGTAAAAATATATTATCCCGAGCACCATGCCGCGCCTGAACGGACGCTCCGTTCCCGCATCCGAAAAAAGCACGAGCAGAAACGGCAAAAGCGAGACAAAGCCGAGCACGGACGGCACGAAAAACGAAACGACCGCCCCCGTCAGGAGCGCCGAGCAAACAACCGCCGCAAATTTCAAAAAAAGCTCTCCTCTCCGCTTCATTCCATCGCCTCCCGCTTTCTTTATCACACAGTATTATATACCACGGAGCCCTTGTTGTAAAGACTTGCCGGGGAACGATTTTAAATCAGCTTCCCCGGCACATGCCTTATTTATTCGGGTTTTATTCAAGTCTTATCACGTTCCAGCCGTCATACGGGACAGCTATGTAATATCCAGAGCCTGCCTCTTTTTCGGCATACAAGTACATGTAATCGCTGTCCGCTCCCGCAAACCCCTGCACGGATATGTCTTCCGGTATCTCATTTTTGAAAAGCTCATTAAGCTGAAGATCATACACACTCCCGTTTGTAAAATAGACCCTTTCCTCCGAAAAGAAGGGGTGGCGGTATTTCTTATCCCATCCGAGCTCCTCCATCTTTCCCGTTGCAAATGAATACTTGCATATTCCGTGCTGCTGATACGGTATCGTCTCGCCCGTTTCGGGATCCTCACGGTACTCATATTTCCACTTCGGAATATATATTCCGTCTCCCGGAACAGCGCAGAAGTCGCCTCCCAAGCCAACCCACATAAACATCGCTCCGAATTCATCGCGTTCGCAGGAATATATCTCTTCGGCCTTCCGCGTTTTTGTATCCCATTTGTACAGCTCGAGCGGCGTATCCTTTCCCTTTGAATAGCTCACAAGCACATACATGTCGTTGCCGATAAATCTTATCTTCAGATTTTCACCCAAAGCGTCCTCAAACGTCTTTTCAAATACCGTAAAGCACTCGTCCTCGCCGAGCTTCACTGCCGATATGTTCATCTCAAGGTCGACCTTGCCTCCGTTCACGACCTGCTGCGAGAGCCAGCTGTAAGCGTAACCGCGGTGGATCATGACGCCCCATGTGTAGTCGTTATACGACAGCGACGCCACCTTCTCGCGCTCCCCGCCGTCAAGATTTTCCCTGTATATTGTGCCTCCGTAATGCCAATACAGCTTCCCATCATATATTTGAAGGCTCAGCGCCTTAATATTCCCATCGAAAAACGCGTCGCAGTTCTCATCGTCATGCGTGCATTCCGGCTTGCCGCACAGCTTGCCGCCCGTGCCTGTCGCTTTGTCGTAATACATGAAATAGACGCAGACACGCCCACTTTTTGCCACATCTTCTTTTGCATAATATACCGTATCTTCCGTCGAGCATACCCCGCCGTAATAGTAGTATTCTAAGCTCTGTGCAAAAACATTTTTCACGTCGTAGTCGGGCAAAGACTCGTCAGTGTCGAATTTTTTATCGGCAAGGTAGTTCCCGTCGGGGAAAACGGTAAACCCGTAGTTCACGACCTCTTCTTCTTTCTCTCCCGTATCTGCGGGCGCGCCGCCCTCTCCCGTCTCGACCGCGGATGGCATATCGAGCGTCTCGTCCCCGTTCCCGCCGAATGACGAGCACGAAGGTATGAAGATGAGCGCCGCGAAAATAATCATCATCAGCGCCATATATCTTTTTTTCATATTTTTGTCATCCTTATTTTTTCATTATATGATTCTGCATATTCTCTGAAAAAGCCTCAGAAAATAGCCGATCATATGTAAAGGTCACATGCTGCAAAGAAACCGTATTATTGTATGTAATAGTAGTCTACCATAACATCATTGCAGTGTCAACAAAAAAATGCATTTATCTTACTTCTTTTTCAGTTTTATATTAAAAAAGGTGAGGGTCGAAGCCTCGGCGCGCCTGCGGCGTCAAGGCTCCGGCCCCCGCCGGATTTCGTGATTTATTCTTTTTTCCCCACCTCAAACTCGCGGAGAAAATCAACGGTCGAGGTGTCTATTTTGACCGTTTTGCCCTTCAGATACGAGAGCACCCCGTCGTATCCGTCGAGACGGAACGTGAGCTTGTACGCGCAGAGCGCCTGACTTTTGTATCCGCGCTTTCTGTCCGCATTGTTTTTGCCGGCTTCGCCATACCCTCCGTACCGCCCCTCGCCGAGCAGCGGATGTCCCGCCGCCTCCATATGGGCGCGTATCTGATGCGTTCTTCCCGTCAGAAGCTCTATTTCAAGCAGGGCGAGCGCCGCATTCCCGCTGCCGGACACGGCGAGCGTGCGGTATTTTGTCCTTATCGGCTTTGAGCCCGGGATCTCGCGGTCGAACACGCGGACGCCGCCGCCCCCGCGCAAAAGCCAGCCCGAAAGCGCCGCCTCGCGCGGCTCGGGCGAGCCGTGTACCGCGGCAAGGTAATATTTGTCGATTTTCCTCGACTTTATTATCTCGTTCATGTCTCGCAGTGCCCGGGCGTTTTTCGCCGCGATTACGAGCCCGCGTGTGTTTCTGTCTATGCGGTTGCAGAGCGCAGGCGCAAACGTGTTCTCGAGGTTCGGGTCGTATTCCCCCTTCCTGTAAAGATACGCCTGTATATGCCCTATCAGCGTGTTCTTGTCGTCAGACGCCTCGCCCGAGGCGTCGCCCGAATGGACGAGCACGCCCGAGGGCTTGTCGCATATTATGATATTGTCATCCTCGTAAACGATATTGAGCTTCGGCTCGACGGAGGTGACGGCGAGCTTTCCCCCGCCGCGGAAGAACTCGTCCGAAACATAAAGCGTTATGACGTCGCCGTCGGAGAGGATGTGCGACGCGTCCTCACGCTTCCCGTTCACCTTGATGCACTTCTTTCGTATATACTTATAAAGAAGCGACTGCGGCATACCGACAGTCGCTTTCATTATAAATTTGTCAAGCCTTTGACCCGAGTCGTTTTTCCCTACGGTAATCGTCCGCATGATCAGAGCGTGCCGAAGATCCTGTCGCCGGCGTCTCCGAGTCCGGGAACGATGTACTTACGCTCGTTCAAGTGGCTGTCGAGCGCGGCGATGTATATGTCGACGTCGGGATGCTGCTCCTGTATGAGCGCAACGCCTTCCGGCGCGCCGACAAGGCACATGAGCTTTATCTGCCTGCATCCGTTTTCTTTCAGCATTGATATCGCGTCAGCCGCGCTCCCGCCCGTGGCGAGCATCGGGTCCGTCACGACGACGAGGCGCTCGGAAATGTCCTCCGGCATCTTGTAGTAGTAGAGCACGGGCTTTGCCGTCTCGTGGTCGCGGTAAAGACCGATATGACCGACCTTTGCCGCAGGCGCAATCTTTAAAAAGCCGTCCGCCATGCCGAGACCGGCACGGAGTATCGGTACGACCGCGAGCTTCTTGCCCGATATCAGCTTCCCCGTCATCTTGCAGAGAGGCGTCTCTATCTCGACGTCCTCGAGCGGCAGGTCGCGCGTTATTTCATATGACATGAGCATAGATATCTCATATAAAAGCTCGCGGAAATCCTTTGTTCCCGTGTTTTTGTCGCGCATTATGGTGAGTTTATGTGTTATCAGCGGATGATCGAGGACGTGAAGCATTGCTTTATCCTTCCTTATGCTTTATTTTTCATGTTCTTTAATGATATTATACCGCCAATAAGTGAATATTGCAACTCTTTTTCTCCGCACGGACGATGTTTTCGGACGTTTTTACGCTTTACTTTCCGTTCTGCGGATGATATAATTATGATCGGATCACCGCATCTTAAAACAAACGCTCATTTTTCCCGAAAGGAACACGATATGAAAAAACTTCGCGCAGGAATAGTGGGCGCGACCGGCATGGTCGGTCAGCGCTTCGTCACTCTCATCTCCTCTCATCCGTATTTCGAGATCTCCGTCCTCGCCGCCTCCCCGAGGTCGGCGGGCAAGACGTATGCCGAGGCCGTCGGCGGGCGCTGGCGCATGAGCACCCCCATGCCCGAAGACGTCGCCGGGATGACGGTTCTTGACGCCTCCGACGTGGACGCGGTATCGGACGCATGCGACTTCATCTTCTGTGCCGTCGACATGGATAAAGAAGCGACGCGCCTGCTCGAGGAGGAATATGCGAAGCACGAGACCCCCGTCGTCTCGAACAATTCCGCAAACCGAAAGGTGCCCGACGTCCCGATGCTCATTCCGGAGATAAACGACTCGCATCTCGACGTCATCGCCTCGCAGCAGCGCCGCCTCGGAACGACGCGCGGCTTCATCGTCGTCAAGCCCAACTGCTCCATTCAGAGCTATGTTCCCCAGCTCACGCCTCTGCTTCGCTTCAGACCGGAGCGCATCATCGTTTCGACGTATCAGGCGATCTCGGGCTCGGGCAAGACGCTCGCCGAAGTCCCCGAGATGGCGGACAACGTCAAACCTTATATCGCCGGTGAAGAGGAAAAAAGCGAGCAGGAGCCGCTCAAGGTATGGGGCACCGTAAATAACGGTCTCATCGTTCCGGCGTCGTCCCCTGTCATATCCGCGCACTGCGTGCGCGTCCCCGTCTCAGACGGGCACCTCGCCTCCGTTTTCGTCGATTTCGCCGATACGCCGTCGCCCGATGAGATAGTCGCCGCATGGCGCGATTTCCGAGGCAAGCCTCAGATGCTGTCGCTGCCGTCGGCGCCCGAGCAGTTCATAACGTACTTTGACGGGGACTCCCCCGACCGCCCGCAGACGGCGCTTGACAGAAACATCGGCGGCGGCATGGGAGTGTCGGTCGGAAGGCTCTGCCGCGACACAGTCTTTGACTACAAATTCATCGGTCTTTCCCACAACACGCTCCGCGGAGCCGCGGGAGGCGCCGTTCTTACGGCGGAGCTCCTTTTCCGTCTCGGATATCTCTCCGCAAAATAATCTTTTTCGACATTCGGCAAAAAAATTGTCCGCAGGCATTCATTTTTATGTTTACTTGCGGACTTTTTTATGGTACAATTATACTGTAAAGAGGAAGGGCGCAAGAGGCTGCTGCCGCAGCGGGCGGCAGAAACCGTGTGCCCGCAGCAAAGGAAACGGCATCGTCACCGCGCGTAAACGGATATACGCCGTCGAAAACGGCGCTTCACGCACGCCGCCGCCCTTGCAAAACCTTAAAAGGCATTTTACATGAGGCGGAAATGACAGAAAGGAATGGAAAGCATCATGAAAACAACTATTATCGGAAAACAGATGACGGTATCCGAAGATTTAAAGGAGCTCGTCACAAAAAAACTCTCGAAATTCGATAAGTTCTTCCGCGACGGCTCCGAAGCTTTCGTGACCTTCAACCGCAGGCACGGAGAGGAATGCCTCGAGGTCACGATCTCAGCCGGCGGGACGCTGTTCCGCGCCGAGAAGAAAAGCGACACATTCAGAAACGCGCTTGACGAATGCATAGAGTCGATAGAGCGCCAAATACGCAAGAACAAGACGCGCCTTGAAAAGAGGCTGCGCGAGGGCGCGATCGAGATAATAGAGAGCGATTATAGCTCCGATGTCGAAGAGGAGCGCGAGCTCATCATAAGGACAAAGTCTTTCCGTCTGAAGCCCATGACGTCGGAGGAGGCGATCCTTCAGATGAATCTGCTCGACCACGAATTCTTCATGTTCGTAGACTCGTCTACGGGCGACACCTGCGTCGTTTACCGCAGATCGGACGGCAATTACGGCCTCATCGTTCCCGAGAAGTGATAAAGCGGTAAAGTGATATCTATATCATAAAAAGGTCTCTCCTAAAACAGGGAGACCTTTTTATATTCGTGCAAAAAACGTTCCCCATTCAATGGCACAAGGCATCGCCGCATATCGACCGCAATAATTTGCAAAAGCGCTATTTGCGAAGCCTTCGCCATGCCGCTCCTTTTCAAATTCAACAGGACTGTGACGCACTGTAAAAAAGGTCTCTCCCGAAAACGGGGGAGACCTTTTTATCATGTCTTATTCAGCTTTTTTCAGCTTTCTCAGCCGGGCATGTAGGTGTTGGCAAGCTCACCGTCCACATATGTGAGAACGTATGTCGGATTGACAACGATCTTGAGGTGATACCACTGACCGACCTCATACTTGGACGTAATGCAGTCGCTGCCGTCGCCGTTGCCCTTGGTGCCGTCAACTATCGCCTGGAAGCAGGTCTTGCTGTTAGCCCAGCCGCCGACGTTCCACATGATGGCGTTCTTGTCGTCCATGACGCCGACGTAGATGAGCCAGCCTTCCTGACCCTCGCCGTCGATACGGGCGTCGAGCTCAAGCGTGTAGTTCTGCCACTCGGTATTTCCTCTCGACTCTGTGAGCAGGAGGTTGTTGCCCTCGTAGAGACCCGTGTTCATGAGCACGCCGTCGACAACGGACCAGTTCACCGTGAGATCCGACTCGATAGCCGTCTTGTGATCCGCATTGGTGCTGCCGTACTGCTTCGGCATGAAGAGCGTCGTCAGATCAGAGACGTTCGAGAAATCGTTCTGCCAAAGGACGCTTCCGTCGACATTGCTCGTGACCTTTATGTTGTCGAACGAGTTCGCGGTGTTCCAGCTTCCGACGCCGATACCGCCCGTGATGGGCTTCTCTTCGCCGTAGACGTTGAACATCTTCTTGCCGTTTACGAATATGTCGATATTGTCCTTGTTGACGTTGATGCCGACAGGGAACTGCTTGCCGAGCTCAATTTTTGCAAGGTCGATGATGATCGTGCCTTCCTGCTTGAGGGTGCCTCCCGTCACGCTGTTGACGGTTATGTACTTGCCCTCCTTGTCGCCGATGACAAGCTCCATGTAGTTATCTTTATCCTTGACGCAGAAGTAAATAACTACGCCGTTGCCCCATTCGATAACGCGGGGTCTTATCGTGAGACGGACCGTGTTCCAAAGAGAATCTCCGAAATAGCCCATCGCGCCCGTGGACGCGGTGTCCTTGAACGAAAGAACGGTCTTGGGATCCTTTTCAACGTCTGCAGGTCCGATAACGAAATCAGCCTGATCGCCGTCCCAGTTGCCGCCGACCGCCGTTGCGAACGTCCAGCCGTCAAGAGGCTTCTCGCCCGTGAAATCGTTCACGACGAGCTCATGGTCGTCCTTGCCGTTCCTTACTTCGTAGGAAGCGAACTCAACGGACGCGCCCTTCGTGCCGACACCGAAGACGCCCTTGTACTTGCCTTCGGGATCCGGAACATACTCATACGGTTTGTTGGGATCTTCCGTCTCCTCGGGTTCCTTCGAACCTGTGGGGTTCTTGTTTTCTTCCGTCGACTTGTCTCCGGTAGATGCCGCATTGTCGCCGCCGGGAGTGGGACCGGGCTTTTTGCCGTTGTCGCACGCTGCGAAAGCGAGCGGCAGGATCATAACGAGCACAAGAATAAGTGCTGTTATCTTCTTCATTGTGATTTCCTCCAACATAAGTGCGTGTACACATGAGTTTTGTGCACATTTGATAATCATATATTATCACATTTGAGCCCGTATGTCAATAGTCATGAAAAAAGAGCGCGACTTTTTCCTACAGGATTTTTTTCTCTTTTTTTCTTACGCGCTCTCACCGCGCTCCGGTATCAGTGCCGATGCCGTCTTCGGCGGGAACATGCCCTTCCGGAAATTCAAAGCCCACTATGCGGCGGAAAGCGTCCACATGCTGCTCGTGCAGTTTTTCGTATTTCTTTTTTCCCTTGAATACCGACATCGTGGAGACCTTCCTTATGCAAAGGACAGTGTCGTCCGGCACGCCCGAAAACGCGGTATAATATTCTGCAAACGGCAAGGTTTTGAATTTTATTCCGCACGGGTCGTAGAGCTCAAGCTCCGAAAGCTCGTCCTCCGTGAAAATATCGTCCATTCTCATAAAGCCGCCCGCCTCACGGACGCGCTCGTAAAGCGCGGGATCGAGCAGGCATATGACGGACTCCCCGCCGAATATCTCCATATCGAACTGCTTCAGATTCTGCTGATTTGCCTGCCTGTCGAAATATATCTCTATGCTCTCCTGCTCGGCGAGCTCCGTGCGCTCCGCTATCTGCTCGTCGGAAAGGTACGTCAGTATCATAAGAGACGCGCCGCGCTCCCCGTCGTTGTTGTAGTCGTCGACGACGGACCTGAACGCTGCCCTAACACCGTCGACGTCGCCCGCGGAAAAATACGTCGGACCCGAATACATCACGAAAATGTCGGGCGAATCCTTGTTCACGAACTGTACGACGCAGACTATTATTATCACGGAGAAGAACGCGGCGATTATGACCTTCCATTTATTATAGTACCAAAAATTCTCCCATTTGGTGCCCGCGCGCTCGGCACCCGCCCCCATGCCGCGGTATCCGAGCTTTTCGTCTTCTTCTCTTTCCTTGTCTTCTCTCACGTTCCCGCCTCCCTTATAATCCGTTGAGCTCCGTTTTTATTATTCTATCACAAGGCACCTCGCCGTTCAATACCGTTTTGTTTATCCGAAAATGCCGCCGATAAATATCTCGATGCCGACAGCGATAAGGATGAGCCCGCCGAAAAGCGTCGCCTTCGATCCGAGAGACGTGCCGAAGCGCCTGCCTATCATGACACCTGCCGCACATATCAAAAACGTGACGCCCCCTATTATCAGCGCCTCCGTCAGGGCGTCCGT
This sequence comes from uncultured Clostridia bacterium, assembly GCA_947631245.1. Lineage (GTDB taxonomy): Bacteria > Bacillota > Clostridia > Oscillospirales > CAG-272 > DTU064. Next base: position 1,952 of record CANRKP010000045.1, on the reverse strand, counting down.
CACGCCGAGCTCCGATATCGTGAACCCTACCGAGAGCGCATCTATCGACGTCGCGATGCCCTGCGCCGCGAGCGCTCCCGCCCCGAGACTAACGTCTTTGCCGACTTTCTCGTCTTCATCCCCTTCGCCCTTCGACGAAAACGACCCGACGACCATTTTGCCGCCTATCAAAAGGAGCAGAAACAGCGATACCCACGGGACGATTTTTTCCGCAAAATCCAGCATCGACGCCGCCGTATGAACGAAAAACCACCCTATGAGCGGCATTACGAACTGAAATCCGGCAAAGACGCCCGCAGTCGCGAGCAATCGTCCTTTTTTCATGTCGGGCTGCCGCAGCCCGTTCGCCATAGATACCGAAAACGCGTCCATGGCGAGCCCGACGCCGAGCGCCGTCGCATTAAGATAAAAAATTACGTCCGTGTTCATGATTTTTCCCTTGCCGGCAAGACTGTCCCAATGCCCCATAGGATCAAAAAGTATATTTTAGTTATGATACCACATATCGCATGCGAATGCAATGCCTATGACGCACCGGAATTTTCCGAAAACGAACGGACAGAATTCCGGCACCGGCGGGAGTTTTTGCTTTTTGATTGACGCACGCGTTTTTTTGCTGTATAATAATTGAAAAAAAGAATGAAAGGAATGTCAAACGGCAATGGCAGCGGAGCTTTCACCCGAGGATTACGAAGAGCCGAGATGCCCGCTCTCGACGTCTCAATATAAGGAAAAGGGCTTCATCTCATCTATTCCCATAGACCGCGTCATCGAAAAATACGACGCTTACATAGCGAAAAAGGACTCCGCCTCAGCGGAGCGCCACCTTCTTTATTGGCTGGCGGAGGCCGAGGCGGGCGGCGACACGCACGGAAGGCTGACGGTCATAAACGAACTCATGGGTCACTACCGCAACACGGAGCGCCGCGACGAGGCGTACAAATACGCCGCGCTCGGGCTCGAAGCCGTCGCCGAAAGCGGACACGACGACCGCCTTGCGGACGCGACCACATACATCAACGCGGCGACGGTTTACAAGAGCTTCGGCGAGGCGGAACGCGCGATACCCCTTTTCGTCCGCGCGAAGGAAATATACGAAAAGCGCCTTGCCCCGGGCGACAGCCGCCTTGCCGGTCTTTACAACAATATGGCGCTCGCCTCCGCGGACCTCGGCAGGTTCGACGAGGCAAGACGCCTCTACCTTTCCGCCATAGAAATAATGAAAAATGTCGAGGGAGGCAAAAGAGAAGCCGCGATATCGTATCTCAATCTCGCGAACGCCGTTGAGGCGCAGCTCGGTCTTGAGGACGGAGCGGAAGAGCTCGAGGACTGCCTCGACGCCGCGGAAGAGCTCCTCGACGCGGAGGCGGGGTGCGGCGAGGCATATTACGCCTATGTCTGCGACCGATGCGCGCCGACGTTTGACAGATACGGCCGCTTCGCTTACGCGGAAGAGCTGAAGGAACGGTCGCGCAGGATATATGACGGGGCTTGAGCTGTCGCGGAGCTTCTATCTCGAATACGGAGCCCCCATGATAAAGGAGCGGTTTCCGGAGCTCGAGGGCATCCTCGCCGTCGGACTTTTCGGCTCCGGCTCCGAATGCTTCGGCTACGACGACGAGATCTCCCGCGACCACGATTTTGAGCCCGGCTTCTGCATATTCGTTCCCGACAGCGCAGCCCTCGACAGGCAGACGCTTTTCAGGCTCGAACGGGCATACGCCTCGCTCCCGAAGGAATACCTCGGATATAAACGCCTCCCCGTCTCCCCCGTCGGCGGCAGCAGGCACGGCGTCATAATGGCGGGCGACTTTATCTCCGCTCGCACAGGGAGGCGCGACGGCGCGCTGACTGCGTCTGAATGGATGCGGCTGCCGGAGAATTATCTCGCCGAGGCAACGAACGGCGCGCTGTTCCGCGACGACGAGGGCAGCCTCTCGGCAATAAGAGAG
>CANRKP010000044.1 GCA_947631245.1 uncultured Clostridia bacterium | reverse complement strand
GCTCACCCGTCGCCGGATGGAAATATTCCTCGTCCGTCGTGAAGAACGGCAGACTGTTGAGATTCATAAGATATCCCGCGTTTATGAGGGAGTATGCGTCGGTCGCCGTTATCGCGAGGAGGTCGGCGTAATAGTCGCCGCTAGCGATTGACGCCTTGATGTCCGCCTTCATGCCGTCGAGCGTCGTTGCTACCCAGTGCAGCTCGCAGGAGAGCTTTTTCTCCACCATCTTCACGCGCTCGTACTTCGCCGCCGAGAACGTGTCCTCGCTGTCCGCCTCCTCGCCCGAGAAGGAGAAGATGCGGGAGAGCCCCGCCTCGCTCGTCGAGCGGATGAACACGCTTTCCCCGCCGAAGCTGAAGTTTATTTTCGAGAGGCGCGCCTCCGCCGTCGCCTTGCCCGTGTACTCGTACTCGACGGGCGGCACGAACGGCTTCGGTTCCTCGGTCGTTGCGTCGTCTTTCGTTTCGGGAGCCTCCGTGCCCGCGGCCTCGGCAGACGTCTCGCCGCCGAATTTGTCTTTATTCAGCTTGATAAACGAGCATGAGGCGAGCGGCAGCGCCATCGCCGCAGAGAGAACGAGAGCCCCGACGCGGACGAGCGCGCCCGACATATTCTTCTTTTCCATATTTTTATCCATATTTTGTGCCCGTTCCTTTTTATGGGTTTTCGAAGTTTTGTGCGGTTCCGATGAAGTCTGTAAGTCACAAAACTTCAGTCTTAACGACCCGTTTTGAAGACTTATGTCCTTATGCCGGCGTCTTTTCCGCCGCGACTATGAAGCCTCCGGCGTTGTCGCCGGATACGGTGTATGCGGCGCCGCGAGGCACCTTTATCTCCGTCTGCCCCTCTCCCGAGCACGGAGTATAGTATATGTAATAACTTTTCCCGTCCTCCGTCGTGTACTCGAACGGCGCCTCATACGGGTGCGTGTGCACGAGCTCGACGAATTCCTCGAGGCAGAGATTTTCATGATGCATGAGCTCCGCAAACGGCGCGCCGACGTATCTGTAATGCCAGTATTCGTACGCGATGCCCGTTATCGCTATTTTGTCCGTCCTGTACCTTTGTATGAAGCCGTAGCGCCAGCTGTTGTTCGGCATCCAGTCCCTGTCGGCGTTCGCGCCGAGGTCGACGCCGAGCCCCGTGTGGTGCTCGCTGTGCCCGGGGACGGCGACGTATCTGTAAGCCTCCTCCTCCCCGTCCTTCTCTATCCTGTCGTTGAGCTCCTTCTCCTGCTCCTCGTAGCTCCTGTACGCGCTGCTGAGAAGCGCGTGGTCGTCGGCGGTGTCGGCGACGTAGGCGTCCATCAATGCGTTGAGGTAAGGCAAAATCGAGCGCTCGACGCCGAGGGACGAGGTCAGAAGACCGTAGCTGCCGCTCTTGTCGGGGTTGTGGTAGAGCGTCACGATGTCCTCGGAGCCGAATTTGTACTCGTGCTCCGCGTTGACGAGCACGAGATATCCGCGCGTCATGTCCGTGTCGGGGACCGTGAACGTCTCCGTCAGCTCGGGAGGGATGACGGGCGGGTCCGTCACCGGCGGCTCGGTCACGCTCCAGTCGCGGTAGGTTCCCTCTCCCGAAAGCGGGCGGTCCGTCTCCGCGTTCAGCGCGAAAAATACCGCGAGCAGGACGGCTGCCATAAGAAATATCGAAAGGACCATCATCCCCGGGGCGAGGTCGGGACCGAAGGCGTCGTTATATCTCGCGATGCGCTTTCTCATTTGACGCGATGCCTCCTGCCGTTTTTTTCTGACCCGTATTTTCTTATGTTCCCCGCGTCCGCACGCGGTATTTTGTTAAATTCTGTAAAGATGTATGTATTGGAAAATGAGCGCCCAAATCGGGCGCTCAATTTTTTATTTCCCTTTTAGTCCTCGAGGCAAGCCTTGCGCGAGAGGTTGAGCCTGCCGCGCTCGTCTGTGCCGAGGAACTTGACCGTCATCATGTCGCCGACCTGGCAGACGTCCTCGACCTTTTCGGTGCGCTTGTTTTCGAGGTCCTTGATGTGCACCATGCCCTCCTTGCCGGGCGCGAACTCTACGAACGCTCCGATCGGGATTATGCGGGTGACGCGGCCCGTGTAGATGCCGCCGACCTCGGGCTCGAACACGATGCCCTCGATTATCTTCTTCGCCTCATACGCGGCGTCGCGGTTGACGGCGGCAATGTATATCGTGCCGTCCTCCTCGATGTCTATCTTCGCACCGGTGTCGGCGACTATCTTCTGAACGACCTTGCCGCCCGTGCCTATGACCTCGCGGATCTTGTCGACCTTGATGTGCATCGTCAGCATCTTCGGCGCGTACTCGGAGACGTCGGCTCTCGGCTCGGGGATCGCTTTCAGGAGGACTTCGTCAATGATATAGTCCCTGCCCTTATGGGTGACGGCGAGCGCTTCCTTTATTATCTCGGGCGTAAGTCCGTCGATCTTTAAGTCCATCTGTATCGAGGTAATTCCCTTGTGGGTGCCGGCGACCTTGAAGTCCATGTCGCCGTAGAAGTCCTCGACGCCCTGGATGTCTATCATCGTCATCCATCTGTCGCCCTCGGTGATGAGGCCGCAGGAGATGCCCGCGACGGGCGCCTTTATCGGAACGCCCGCGTCCATCAGCGCGAGCGTCGAGCCGCAGACGGAGCCCTGCGACGTCGAGCCGTTCGAGGACACGACCTCGGAGACGACGCGTATCGCGTAGGGGAATTCCTCAACTGACGGGAGCACGGGGATGAGCGAGCGCTCTGCGAGCGCGCCGTGACCTATCTCGCGGCGTCCCGGGCTGCGCGAAGCCTTCGCCTCGCCGACCGAGTAGCCGGGCATATTGTAGTGGTGCATATAGCGCTTCGTCGTCTGATCGTCGATGCCGTCGAGCTCCTGCGCTTCCTCGAGCGTGCCGAGCGTGCAGACCGACATGACCTGCGTCTGTCCGCGGGTGAAGAGACCGCTGCCGTGTACTCTCGGCAGAACTCCCGCCTCTGCCGCGAGCGGACGTATCTCGTCGAGGCGTCTGCCGTCGACGCGCTTGCCGTCCTCGAGGAGCCAGCGGCGGACTATCTTCTTCTGTATCTTATAGACGAGCTCGTCCATCACGTCGGCGACCTCGGGATATTCCTCCGAGAAGCGCTCGATGATGGCGTCCTTGATGGGCGTCATGCGCTCGTCGCGGACGTTCTTGTCGGGCGTGTCGAGCGCGAACATGACGTCCTTTTCGCAGAACGCGAATATCTTCTCCACCATGTCGTGGTCGAGTTCGCCCGAGGGGTACTCGAACTTCGGCTTGCCGACCTCGGCGATGATGTTGTCTATGAAATGGAGCAGCTTGCAGTTTTCCTCGTGACCGAGCATGATCGCGGTGAACATGTTCGCGTCGGAGACCTCCTTCGCGCCCGCCTCTATCATGACGACCTTCTTTGCGCTCGAGGCGACCGTCAGCTCAAGCGTGCTCTCCGCGCGCTGCGCCGCCGTCGGGTTGATGACGGGGACGCCGTTCACCATGCCGACGAACGCGCCGGATATCGGTCCGTTCCACGGGATGTCGGAAATCGAGAGCGCGATAGACGCGCCGAGCATCGCCGTTATCTCGGGCGAGCAGTCGGGGTCGACGGAAAGCACCGTCATCGAAAGGACGACGTCGTTTCTGAGGTCCTTCGGGAACAGGGGGCGGATCGGTCTGTCGATAACGCGGGAGGTGAGCACCGCGTGCTCGGAGGGACGGCCCTCGCGGCGCAGGAACGCGCCGGGTATCTTGCCGGCGGCGTAGAGGCGCTCTTCAAAATCGACCGACAGCGGCAGGAAATCTATGCCGTCGCGCGGCTTTTCGGACGCCGTCGCGCAGGCGAGCACCGTCGTCTCGCCGTAGGAGACGAGGCACGAGCCGTTCGCAAGGCCCGCGATCCTGCCGACCTCTACCTTGAGCGGTCTGCCCGCGTATTCGGTCTCGAATATTCTTTTGTTTTCAAACATTTTTTCGGTTTTCCCTTTCGTTTTTTTATCAAACGGGGGCGCACTCTTTTCGGCGTGATAACACTTACAAAAACGTCGCGAATATGTGCGCCGCATTTGTAAATGCTACCAGCGGCAGGGGTGACGCCGCCCTTGATTTTGGATTTTACAATTGGGCTGCCGCTTGTGCGGCAGCCCAACCGAAGGCTTACTTTCTGATGCCGAGCCTGTCGACTATCGAACGGTAGCGCTCGATATCGATGCTTGCGAGATAGCCGAGCAGATTGCGGCGGTGTCCGACCATCTTGAGAAGTCCGCGCCTGCTGTGGTGGTCCTTCTTGTTTTCCTTGAGATGTTCCGTCAGCGAGTTGATGCGTGCGGTGAGGAGCGCAATCTGCACCTCCGGGCTGCCGGTGTCTCCCTCATGGGTCGCGTAAGCCTCGATGATAGCTTGCTTTTCTTCCTTTGTGATAGCCATCTTCTAATCACCTTTCGTTTTTGTATTTGCTTCCCGTCCCAGCGCGCGGCGGGTGATGCGCCCGCTTTGTCGGGCCCTGTATCCGCGCCCCGAGCCGAAAGCCACAGCTATTATATCACGAAAAAATCTCTTTGTAAATACGGCTTTTCACTTTTTTATGTTCCTTCCGGAAATATTTTTTGTGCGGTTTTCCTCCTTCCCCTCTCCGCGGCGGAAGAGCGAGAGCGTCCCCGTCAGAACGAGGAACGCGCCGAACGCCGCGCGCAGCGCGCCGTCCCCGACAGCACATGACGCCAACGAGCCGAGATACGCGCCGAAAACGCCGCCCGCGGCGAGAAGAATAACGACCGGCAGGCGGATGTTCCTGCGGCACGCGTGATAAAGGAGGGACGCGCCCGAGGCGCAGACGAAAAAGACGAGATTATAAAGCTGCGCCTGCCTTTGCGGCGTGTCCGTGAGCGCCGTCAGATAAATGAGGAAGAGCCCGCCGCCGCCGACGCCCATGCCCGAGAGCGCGGCGCAGAAGAACGCGGCGAGGACGCCTATCAAATCCTTTATATCCATAATTCCTCAGCCGCGCAGGAGCATCGACGCCCCCGCCCAAATGACGAGCGCGGAAAATATCTTCCCCACAACGCCGGGGCGGAGCCTGTCGAGCAAAAGCGCGCCGAGCACGCCGCCGAGCGCCGCCGGCAGAAGAAACGTCTCCGCTCCCGAAATCGAAACGCCGCCGCGCGTGTATAAAAACGCCGTGAACGCGGCGACCGGCAGCGTTGAGGCAAGCGCCTCGGAGAACACGTCGCGGCGGTCGAAAGTCCCGGCGCGCGACCGACCCGCGCGCGAAAGCATGAACACCGTTATCATGCCGCCGCCCGTGCCGAAAAATCCCGAGCAGAAGCCCGAGAGAATACCCGTGAAAACGAGCGCCGCGACATGCGCCGCGCCGCTTTTGCCGTACCCTGTTGTCATGCTCTCATCTCTCTTTTTTGGCAATACCACTTGTATTTTAACTCAAAATCTGCTATCATATACTCGGAGTATGGTAAGCGCAAACGAAGCTTGCGCTGCAAGTTTGCTGCACAAACTTGCGTCGCCGCGCGCGGGAAAGCGCAAGCATGCGCCTGCACTCCAATATAACAGACAAAAAAAGATTTGAGATAAAGCAAAAATCAAGATGGCAAATTCAACATCATCAAAAAATACGCCCGCGAAAAAGCCCGCGGGCGGCGGCACGAAGAGCGCGGGGAGCGCCGGCAAAGCCGGCACCTCAAAGCCCCGGGCTTCTTCCTCCGCGCCCGCTGCCAAAAAACCTGCGGCAAGGAAGCCTGCGGCTTCCTCATCGTCGGCGAAAAAGCCGACGCGGGCAGCCGCAAATTCCAAGTCGGGCGGCAAGGGCAGGTCAGAGAGCGGGCTCGGGGCGCAGATCGTCCCCTTCTGCCTCTACATCGCGGCGCTGCTCGTCCTTCTCGTCCTCATCCCCGCCGCCTCCGGCGACGGCATCGTAATATCGTTTCTGCGCCGCGCGCTGTTCGGACTTTTCTCCGCCTCCGCGTTCGCGGTGCCCGTTCTGCTCGTTCTGCTCGGCGTTTTCTGGCGCTCGGGCGGCGGCGGGACGCGCGTCGGCTGGCAGTTCTACTGCTCGCTCGCCGTCGCGTTCGTCTTTTCCGTAACGCTCCATATCGTCCTCTCGGGCGAGGCGGTGTTTGATATTCCCACACTCTTCAACGGCGGCGTCGACTACTCGACGGGCGGCGTCATAGGCGGATTTTTCGGCTCCGTCTTCCTCGTCTGCCTCGGGCGCGTCGTCTCCCTCATCCTCCTTATCGCCGCCTTGTTCGTGCTCTGCCTGCTTCTCTTCGGGCTGACGCCGAACGCGGTCTACATTGCGGCAAAATCGCGCGCCGCCGAAAGGCGCGAGGCGCGCGCGGAGCTCGCCGAGACCGAGGACGGATACGAAGACGAGCCCGAACCGGAGACGGCTGCAATCGTTCCCGCGCCCGCGAAAGAGCACGGCGGACGCAAGAAATTCGACACCGACGTCGACATGTCGGGCGACAGTCACGAGGACGGGGAGCTGCACGGCATACCTGATCTCACGCCCGAGGGAGAAGAGGTCGCCGACATCGACAAAAAGATATTCGACGAGGTGATGCGCCGCACGCGCGAGCGGTACGGCGAGCAGTCGTTTGAAAAGGGCTCCTCAGGCTCGCCGGAGCTTGCGGAAAAGAATGACAATTCGGCGAAGGCTGAAAGGCACAAGAAGGTCGAGCGGCTTGAGCCCGTCGAAAAGGACGCGGACGCGGACGGGATAGATCTATCGAAAATTTTCGTCGACCCCGACGCGATAGCGCTTCTTAAAAAGAGATCCGCCGCCCCCGCGTTTGACGAGAGCGCCCGCGAGGGCGAGGCTTCGCGGGAGGACATCCTCGAGGCGGAGCGGCAGGCGGTCGACGACACGGTCCCCGACGACGGCGCGGGCACGCTTGCGCCCGAGGCGGAGGCAGCCGTCCCCGTTTACGAATTTCCCCCTCTCGACCTCCTCGCAAAGCCGAAGGCGGCGACGGAGGCTGACATCGCGGAGCTGCGCGAGACGGCGCAGCGCCTCGTCGACACGCTCGCGAGCTTCCGCGTAAAGACAAAAATATCCGACATTTTCCACGGACCGACGATAACGCGCTACGAGCTGACGCCCGAGGTCGGCACGCGCGTCTCCTCTATCGCCAACCTCTCCGACGACATCGCCCTGAACCTTGCGGCGGAGAGCGTCCGCATCGAGGCGCCGATACCGGGCAAGGCGGCAGTCGGCGTCGAGGTGCCGAACCGCACGCGCGAGACGGTCTATCTGCGTCAGCTCTTCGACACCGACGAGTTCCGCGGGGCGAAGTCCCTTCTGACGGCGGCGCTCGGGCTCGACGTCGCGGGGCAGCCGATCTTCTGCGACATCTCCAAGATGCCGCACCTTCTGATCGCGGGCACGACGGGCGGAGGAAAATCCGTCTGCATCAACTGCATCATAATGAGCATCCTTTACAGAACGACCCCCGACCAGGTTCGCCTCATCATGATCGACCCGAAGCAGGTCGAGTTCGTCCCCTACAACGGCATCCCCCATCTGCACGTCCCCGTCGTCTCCGACATGAAGAAGGCCGCGGGCACGCTCGGCTGGGCCGTCGGCGAGATGGAGCGGCGGTACGAGATGATACGCGACGTCGGGATGAAGAACATCGAGGGCTACAACAAGGTCACCAATGGCGACCCCGAGAAGCCCTACATGCCCTACCTCGTCATCTTCATCGACGAGCTCGCCGACCTCATGATGACGGCGTCCGACGACGTCGAGACCCCCATCTGCCGCATAGCGCAGAAAGGGCGCGCGGCGGGCGTTCACATAATCATAGGCACGCAAAGACCCTCCGTCGACGTCGTGACCGGTCTCATCAAGGCCAACTTCCCGTCCCGAATTGCGCTGACGTCCGCGTCTCAGACTGACAGCCGGACGATACTCGGCACGGGCGGCGCGGAAAAGCTGCTCGGGCGCGGCGACATGCTCTACGCCCCGATCGGCGCGCCGAAGCCGCTGCGCGTGCAGGGCGCTTTCGTCGGCGAGGACGAGGTCGAGGCGGTGACGGAATTTCTCAAGGGCATATGCCCCGTCCCGAACTACGACGAGGACGCGATAGACGGCATCGAGGAGGCGGCGCGCCAGTGCGGGAACGGCAAGCGCGGCTCGCGCGAGGCTGCCGAGGAGGGCGGCGGCGGCGACGGCGTTTTCGGCGACGACCCCATGATGCGGCAGGCGCTCGAGCTCGCCGTCGACAGCGGCAAAATTTCAACATCTCTGATCCAGCGCAGGCTCTCGCTCGGCTACGGACGCGCGGCGAAGCTCATCGACAGGATGGAGGCGCTCGGTTTCGTCGGTCCGCCCGACGGCTCGCGCCCGCGCGAGGTTTTGATCTCGCGGCAGGCGTTTCAGGAGCTCGTTTTAAAAGAGGGCTCGGACTGAAGCTTTAATAAATAATAAGGAGGCATGACGAATGAGAAACGGCGACGCAAAAATATGCCCCGTGTGCGGCACCTTAAATCCGCCGTCGGCGGAGGTCTGCGAGTGCGGATACACGTTCCGCGACGGTCCCGTATTGTCGGAGGACGAGCTCCGTCGGCGCGCGCGAAAGCGCAAGCTCCGCTCGGCGATCGCTTCGTTTTTCGTCGGGCTCGTCATCGTCGCGCTGATGGTGCTGACCGCCGTTTACGGCGCGTCTCTCGGCATAAAGATAATCCTCTTCTGGATCGCGCTCGTCGTGGTTTCCGCTCTCGCGGTGTTCGTCATATCGAAGATCATCCGCTCGCGCGACAGGGAGCCGAGACAGAAGAAAAACAAGGGGGAATAAATCATGGGACGGCTGATCGCCATTGACGGGCTCGACGGCTCCGGCAAGCACACGCAGTTTTCTCTGATCGCAGACGCGCTCGAGGCGCGCGGCGTCCGCGTGAAGCGGCTCGATTTCCCCGTTTACGACAGCGAGGGCTCCGCCCTCGTGCGGCTCTATCTCGGCGGCGGGCTCGGCAGCTCCCCCGACGACACGAACGCATACGCCGCCTCGATCTTCTTCGCCGCCGACAGGTACGTCTCCTTCGTCACCGACTGGCGGGACGACGCGCGCGACCCCGACACGCTTCTGCTTGCCGACAGGTACGCGACGGCGAACGCGATACATCAGCTCTCAAAGCTGCCGCGCGACGAGTGGGACGGATTTCTCTCCTGGCAGGCGGAGCTCGAATACGATAAGCTCACGCTTCCCTCCCCGGACCTCGTGCTCTTTTTGGAGGTGCCGCCGGAGGTCTCATATGAGATGGCGAAGTCCCGCTCCGCCGAGACGGGCAGGCGGCGCGACATACACGAGCTTGACCGGGACTTCATAAGCCGGTCTCACGAGGCGGGCGTCTACGCCGCCCGCAAGCTCGGCTGGGCGACCGTGCACTGCGCGCCGGACGGCGTGATGCGGACCCGGGAGGACATCTTTACCGAATGCATGGCGCGGGTGGACGCGCTTGTTGATACAAAATAAAAAAAGGAGGCGACAATACTAATACTATGATATATCTTTTTCTTGCCGACGGTTTCGAGGAGACCGAGGCGATATTCCCTCTTGACCTTCTGCGCCGCGCGGGCGCGGACGTGAAAACGGTGGCGGTTAAAAAAAGTGTGCGGACGGTGACGGGCGCGCACGGGATAACGGTGACCGCCGACATCGCGGAGGCAGACGCCGACCCCGAGGCGGCGGACGGCGTGATCCTTCCCGGCGGGATGCCGGGGGCGGACAACCTCTTTGCCTCCGAAAAGGTCAAAAGCTGCGTTCTCTCCGCCGCGCGCCGCGGCGTGCCGGTCGGCGCGATATGCGCCGCGCCTTACATTTTAGGTCGGCTCGGGCTCCTGAAAGGACGGCGCGCCGTCTGCTTCCCCGGATTTGAGGGGCGGCTCGAGGGCGCGCGCGTCTGTGACGCGCCGGTCGTGGTTGACACTGGCGCGGGCGGCGTTATTGTGACCGCGCGGTCCGCCGGCGCCGCCGCTGAGTTCGGGCTTGCGCTCGTATCTGTTTTCGTTTCCCCCGCCGCCGCGGATAAGGTCGCGGCAGCGATAATATACAAAAAATAAGATTATTTTATGAGGCATTGACGCACGGACGAAAGACCGTTTGATATATGCTCTAAGAAAGGAATGATGGTTTCTATGAATTACATGAAAGAACAGAAGGCGCAGCTCCGCGAAAAGCTCATCGCGGAACGCACGGCTATACCTCCCGAAAAGCGCGCCGCCATGAGCGAAGCAATTTGCAGACGCGCCGTTTCCCTCTCCGGTTTCAGACTGGCGGAGACCATCCTGCTCTACTCGCCGAAGAAAATAGAGGTCGACGTGCTCCCGATCGCGCGCGCCGCGTGGGACGCGGGCAAAGCCGTTGCGTTCCCGCGCTGCCACAGACCCGAGGACACGTTCCCCTACATGACATACCACATCGTCTCGAGCACAGACGAGCTCGAGCCCGGCAGCTTCGGTCTGCTCGAGCCGCCCGAGGACGCGCCGCTCTACGACCCGCAGTCGGATCCGCGCGGCTCGCTCGCGTTCGCGCCCGGCATCGCGTTTGACCGCGCGGGCTACCGCCTCGGCTACGGCGGCGGCTATTACGACAGGTTCTTCAACGCGTATTCGGGCTCCGTCGTCGGCGTCATCTTCTCCGATTTCGTCCTCCCGAGCCTCCCGCACGGCAGATACGACATCAGGGCCGGTCTGCTCATCACCGAAAAGGGCACGCGTCCGACGCTCTTAAACTGACGGAAATTTCCTGATTTCAACGTGAGAACAACAAAAACAGAAAAGCCCGACGCAAAGCCGAGGTCACACAACGCCGCGCCGTCGCTGTGCGCCGTCATATTCCTGCTGCTTTTAGGCTCCGGAATGATAGACTCGCAGTCGTTTGCGGGCGGGGACCCGTATCTCTCCGTCATCGTGCTCGAGCTTCTGATATTCGCGCTGCCCGCGCTCTTCTTCTGCCGCCTGCGCGGCAGGGGGTACGCGAAGCGCATGAGGCTGCGCCCGTTTGAGCCCGGCGCGCTGCCGTTTATCCTGCTTGCCTCGATCGCCCTGATCTTCACGACGTGCACGGTCAAGCTCGGGCTCATCACGCTTTACGGCAGCTCGCTCGACAGCACCGTCGGCGGCACGGCGGCGGCGCAGACCTCGTCGGGGCTGCCCGCGATACTCGCGTTCGCCGTGTTCCCCGCCGTGACGGAGGAGACCGTCTTCCGCGGCATCATGCTCGCCGAGTACGACGACTGCGGCGCGCCCGCCGCCGTTATCTTCAGCTCGCTTTTTTTCGCGATGCTGCACTTCGACCTTCCCCTCTTCCCCGTGTACTTCGTCTCGGGCGTCATCCTCGCGGTAACGGCTTACGCGTGCCGCTCGCTCTTCGCCCCCCTCATCGTGCACGCGGTCAACAACGTCTTCGGTCTTTTGTTTGAAGACTACATCTGGAGCCGCATATTCCAGCCGAGGAACACCGTCGTGTTCACGTTCCTCGCGGTGTCGCTGACGCTTCTCTCGCTCTCGCTCATGTTCGGCGAGGCGGCGCGCCTCTACCGCGGTTACGGCAGCTACGGCGAGGACAGCTCGTACGCGCCCGCGCGCGGCGAGCGGACGCCCCTCGTCTATGCGGTCACGACTGTGCCGTTTGCCGTCTGCTTCCTCATCTACATCCTCGCGGTGCTGCTGTGAGACGGCGCTCTGACACAAAAAGTACGGAGATAAAAATGAATTCTGAGAACATTAACGATAAAGACGGCTTCCCGGAGGGAATCTTCGGCGGCGCGCAAGGATCCGCGAACACGAACGGGAATGCGGATGCGAACGGGGGTGCGGATGCACCCGTGAGACCCGCACCCGAGCGGAGACCCGCGAATGCGGATGCACCCGAGCGGAGACCCGCACCCGAGCGGAGACCTGCGAACGGCGGCACGCCCGTGAGACCTTCTCCCGCGAACGCGAACCCACCCGCGAACGGCAGACCTGCGTCCCTCGTATTCCCATCCGCGAACGGCAGACCTGCGTCCCCCGCGAACGCGAACCCGTCAGCGAACGGCAAACCTGCGTCCCCCGCGAACGCGAACCCGCCCGTCCCTTCTGCCCCGTCCTCCCTCTCTCCCGACGACGCCGCGACAGGCGCGCTCGCGACGCCCGAGGACGGAAGCAATAATTCCGACGGGAACGAAAATTCTTCAAACGCCAAAGGCATTCTCGGCTTTTGGCGGCGCAGCCGCGCGCGCGAGCGTGCCGACCGCGAGAAAAAGAAGCGCCGCCGCAACGGTCCTCTGACGGGCGCCGTCGTCGGTGCTGTCAAGGGCATCGTATACATTACCGCCGTCACCGTCATCGGCATCGCGCTCGCGCTCTTCTTCGTCATCCCCGTCGGCAACGACATCTTCGCCCTCAAAAAAGAGGCGGAGGTCATCGACATCACGATTCCCGAGATGGCGACGCTCGACGACGTTGCCGACATCTTCTACAAGAGCGGGCTCATCTCGTACCCGCGCATTTTCAAGCTCTACTGCAACTTCACCGAGAACAAGAACAGCAAATTCTACGGCGTCTACCTCGCGGGCGACTACTCGCTCTCGACGACGCTAAACTACAGCCAGCTTCTCGATTCCCTGAAGCCCGCCTCGGACGTATCCGTCGTTTCGATAACGATCCCCGAGGGGCTTACGACATACGAGATAATCGATCTCTTCGTCAATCAGAACGGCATCGGCACCGAGCAGGGCTTTGTCGACGCCATCAACACCTACGACTGGTCGGTCGACTACGACTATTGGTTCATCGACGAGCTCATGGAAAACGGGTATTCCGAGGACCGCATCTACCGCCTCGACGGCTACCTTTACCCCGACACATACTACTTTTACTCCGACTCGACGGAGGTCGAGGTCATCGCCCGCCTGCTCGACAACTTCAATAAGAAGTTCTCTGACGAGTTCCGCGCTTACGTCGCGGCGTCCGGGCTGACGGTCGACCAGTCGGTGACGCTCGCCTCCATGATAGAGGGCGAGGCGCGCTACCGATCGGAGTTCGGGCTCGTGTCGTCCGTGTTCCACAACAGGCTCGACCACGCGGATTCCTACCCCTATCTCGAGTCGGACGCGACGATCATGTACGCCATCTTCAGCAAGGATCACGTTCGCCCCGAAAAGCTCTCGGGCACGGAGTACGACTCGCCCTACAACACATACAAAAACAAGGGACTGCCGCCCGGTCCGATCTGCAATCCGGGATACGAGGCGCTCCTATATTCCATCTATCCGCGCGCGACCGACTATTTCTACTTCGTCGCGAACACCGACGGGTATTCGGTCTTTTCCTCCACCCTCTCCGAGCACGAGCAGGCTATCGAGGACATAAAGAACGGCGTCGCCGTGTCTACGATATTCCAGGGCAGCTCCGGCGGCGAGTATGACGAGGACGACATCGAGGGCGACGGCGACGACAATGGGAACGGGGACGAATAATTTTTCGGGGGGAAGCTCTTCCCCCCTTTTTTATCAATATAAGGAGGATTATTTGATGAAACCT
Organism: uncultured Clostridia bacterium; assembly: GCA_947631245.1. GTDB lineage: Bacteria > Bacillota > Clostridia > Oscillospirales > CAG-272 > DTU064. The sequence continues at coordinate 4,590 of CANRKP010000044.1, read as the reverse complement.
ACCGTGAGAACGCTTTTCTGCGACGGGTGGAGCTTTTGTGAAGCTCCGGTCGGTGTGGGGTACGAAAATATCATGCGCGAGGGGAATTTTGCCCCGGTCGAGATACCCCACGACTACATGATCTACGACACGCGCGCGCTCTACCGCACGTCCGAGGGCTGGTACAGGCGCGAATATTTCCACACGCCCGAGGCGGGGCGGCGGACGATACTCCGCTTCGAGGGCGTCTACATGGACACGACTGTATTCGTGAACGGCGCGCCCGCGTTCGAGTGGAAATACGGCTACACGACGTTTGAGGCGGACATCACCGACTTCCTCGTCCCCGGGAAAAATCTGCTCGCCGTCCGCTGTGTCTACCGCGACCCGAACACGCGCTGGTACTCGGGCGCGGGCATCTACCGCCGCATTTTCCTCATCTCCGCGCCCGAGACGCGCATAATTTCCGACGGCGTCTACGCATCGGCAAAGCGTCTTGACGGCGGCGCGTGGCTGCTGACCGTCGCGACAGAGACGACGGCAAGCGAGTGCGCGGGCAAGTGCAATTGCACCGTCGTGCACACGCTGACGGGCGAAGACGGAGAGAATGTCACGTTCTCGGCGAAAATCGGCGAAGACGGGAGATCCGACGCCTCGGTCGAGGTTCAGGATCCCCTGCTGTGGGACCCCGACGGGACGCACATGTACACGCTCAAAACCGAGCTTTTCACCGACGGCGCCGGGGCGGAACCAAATGACGTCTCCGTCTGCAGGATCGGCTTTCGCGAGATATCTCTTGACCCCGAGCGCGGATTTTTCATCAACGGCAGGTCCCTCAAGCTGCACGGCGTCTGCGAGCATCACGACCTCGGCGCGCTCGGCGCTGCGTTCAACGCGGCGGCGATGCGGCGCAAGCTCTCTATCCTTTCCTCGATGGGGGTGAACGCGCTCCGCACGTCGCACAATCCGCCCGCGCCCGAGCTGCTCGACCTCTGCGACGAGATGGGGATCCTCGTCATTGACGAGGCGTTCGACATGTGGGAGCATCACAAGACCGAGCACGACTACGCCTCATTCTTCCCCGAGTGGCACGAGCGCGACGTGAGGTCATGGATCATGCGCGACCGCAATCATCCGTCTGTCGTGATGTGGTCGATCGGCAACGAGATCGGCGACACGACGTCGCCGCGCGGCGTCGAGGTGACGCGGGAGCTTTCCCGCCTCGTCCGCCTCTATGACCCGAGGGGGAACGCGTTCGTCACGTCCGGCTCGAACTTCATGAGGACCGAATGCGGGCAGCAGTGCGGGCTCCTGCTCGACGCCGTCGGCTACAATTACACCGAATGCCTCTACGACGAGCATCATAAAAAATATCCTTCATATGTCATCTACGGCAGCGAGACGGCGTCGACGGTGCAGAGCCGCGGGATATACCATTTTCCGTATTCGTCTAAAATCCTGACGCACGACGACCACCAGTGCTCCTCCCTCTTCAACTGCACGACGTCGTGGGGCTCGAAGTCGACGGAGTACAACATCACCGAGGACAGGCGCGCGGAGTTTTGCGCCGGTCAGTTCATTTGGACGGGGTTCGACTACATCGGCGAGCCGACGCCTTATGACACGAAAAATTCCTACTTCGGGCAGATCGACACCGCGGGCTTCCCGAAGGATTCGTACTTTGCGTACCGCGCCGAGTGGACGGACGCGAAAAAATCTCCGTTCGTGCACATCACCCCCTCGGTTTGGGACTACAACGAGGGCGAGGAGGTCGACGTCACCGTCCACACGAACGCCGCCAAAAGCGAGCTGTTCTTTAACGGCAAGTCCCTCGGCAGCTTCGTCCACGACCACAGCCGCGGCATGGAAATTTCGAAATTTTGGCATATGCCTTACAAAGCGGGGATTTTGTCGGCAGTCGCCTATGATGAGGACGGCAGCGTCGTCGCGCGCGACGAGGTACGCACGTCGGGCGATACGGCGGAGCTGCGGCTTGAGGCGGACAGGACGCGCCTTTCCGGCGACGGGCGGGACATGGCGTTCGTCTCGATTTCCGCATACGATAAGGACGGGAATTTCGTCGGCAACGCGCGGCGGCGCGTGTCTGTGACCGTCACGGGCGCGGGACGCCTCGTCGGGCTCGACAACGGCGACAGCACCGACTACGAGCAGTACAAGACGAGCTCGCGCCGCCTCTTCTCGGGGCGTCTGCTCGCGATCGTCGCCTCGGACGGGACGGCGGGCGAGATAAAGGTCACCGTCAGCTCCCCCGGGCTGCCGAAAGCGGAGCTTTTGCTGACCGCCGACGCCTGCGGCATACCCGCGGGGCTCGAGATACGCGACAGGTGTGCCGTCGCGGACGCGCCCTATGAGGTGCCGCTGCGGAAAATCGAGCTTTCGGCATCCGCAAAGGCGCTCGGTCGGGACGCGCCCGAGGCGTTCGTTTCGGCAAAGCTTTGCCCCGCCGATACGACGTATGGAGAAGATGATATAGAATGGCGCGTGTTCTCGCGCGGCATCGAGAGTGATCTTGCAAAGGTTGAGGCTCGCCCCGGCGGGGCGGTCGTGCGCGCGCTCTCTGACGGCGAGTTCACTGTCCGCGCCTCGGCAAAGCTCGGGACGCCGTACCCCGCCGTCATCTCCGAGGTCGCATTTTCCGCCTCCGGCATCGGCTCACCGACGCACGACGCCGCGTCTTACACGGCGGGGATACTCGGCGAGCCCGCGGGGTACGAGGACGCTCCCGAGCCGCTGCTGCTCCCCGAGCGGGACGGCTCCGTTCGGCTGACGCGCGCGGGCAGTCTCGTTTTCTCGGGGATGAAGTTCTCCGCGCCCTCGCGGGTCGTGAGGCTGCGCGCGATCAGGCACGGCGACGAGTGCGTGCCGCTTCGGATTTTCGACGTCACATGCGGCGGGCGCGAGCTTCTCGGCAGCTTTGATTTTCACATCGACGCGCCGTGGAGCCAGTTTGCTGAAGGCGAATTCACGCTTTCCCGCCCGCTCTCGGGCACGGCGGCGATCGAGCTTTCGTTCGGCGGTCCTTTGATACTCGGCGGATTTTCGTTCCCCGCCGAGGCGCGCGCGTTCGGCGAGCTCTTTGCCGCCGAGTGCGACGTCCTCTACGGCGACGCGTTTGTCCGCGAGGCTGACGCCGTGACCCACATCGGCAACAATGTGACGGTCGGCTTCACCGCCCTCGACTTCGGCGGAGGCGCGGATACCGTCACGGTCCGCGGACAAACGCGGCACGAGGCGGACACGGTCGCGCTCTATATCGGCGGCGAGGTGACGTCAGTCCCGTTCACGCGGACGGAGGCGCCGACGGAAGTCACGGTTCCCGTGAAGGGCGCCGTCGGCGTGTGCGACGTGAACGCCGTCTTCCTCCCCGGCTGCGACTTCGATTTATATTCGATCAGGTTCGGGCGCGGCACTGGCGCAAAAAAATGATGCCCGAGGCTTGACATATAAGCCGGTTTATTGTATAATAAACCGGTACGGAGGCATAGCTCAGCCGGTTAGAGCGCACGGTTCACATCCGTGAGGTCATGGGTTCGAGTCCCCTTGTCTCCACAAAGCGAGAGAGCGCCCCTTCGGGGGCGCCTTTCGCTTTGTGGAGACAAGCAAGGCGAGAGACCATCGGGAGAAAGCGCGCGCCAGCGCGGTTTCTCTCGCGTTTCGAAAAGCCGCGGCAACGCGGCTCGCCCGCGCCGGCGGGCAAAGCTGCGGCAACGCAGCTCTCCGAAACGCACGGGTTCAGAGTCCCCGGCGATGGGAAATCACCCGCTTTGACAGAGAGAGCGGCGTCCCCGCGGGACGCTTCCCTTCGGGGGCGCCTTTCGCTTTTGTTTGGAGGATTTATCTTATCGGGGGAGGGGCTTTTGAAAAAAAGCCCCTCCCCCGGACCCCCTCTTTAAAACTTTAATTACAGGGGATTTCTTGGGGAAAAGCATGGATGCGTTCGTGGGGAGCGGGCTGTTTGATTGCCCGCTTCGCACGATTTTCGTTGACATAATCGTTCTATTCGGGTATAATAATAGTGAAAAACAAACATTGCGGAGGGTCCTTTCATGTCTATAACCGCGACGGAACTCAAGCTTAATCTCAGCAAATACCTCATGCTCTCTGCCACCGAGGACATATATATCACGCGCAACGGCAAAATCGTCTCGAAACTTACAAATCCGTTTCAGGAGCGCGTCGACATTGCGAAGTCGCTTTTCGGGATACTTCCCGACGACGCGTCGCTCGATGAAGCAAAAGAAGCGAGGGCTTAATTTCAGGGGAGCACATCCGCTCCTCTTTTTTAATGCTTACGCCCCGCGAACGCCGCCGGCAATTCCCTAAGAAATACCCCGCCGAGAAGAGCCGTGCCGCTGTGGTGCCGCAAGCGCAGCCCCTCCCCTGTAATGAAAAGCTTTGAAGGGGGTGCGGGGGGTGGAAGATGCCGCACAGCGGCATCTTCTGCTTTCACTCGAAAGTCCCCCCATATAATTTTCTCACTCCACCTCGGGCAGCCCTGCCGTGGAGGTCAGGAGGGACAGGATGCCGGCGAGGACGGAGGCGGAGACTACCGCCGCCCAGTTGACCTCGCCCATGACTGCCGCCGTCCCT
>CANRKP010000043.1 GCA_947631245.1 uncultured Clostridia bacterium | reverse complement strand
ACGGGTCGTCGTTTTCGGGGCTGACGCACTCCTTGTCGGGCACCGTGTACTCGGTCGCGTTGATGAGATACTGCGCCGGTCTTTCGATGCGGACGACGGAGAAGAAGCCGAGGGACACGACGAGGACCTTGTCGTCGTCGTTGTCGCAGAGACTGCCGTTCAGGTCGCGAAGCACATGCTCCGGTATCTCGTCTGCCGTGCAGCAGCACGAGCAGCAGCCGCAGTTATGCGGCTCGACGACCTTTGCGCCGAGAATAATGGGGTCGACGGTCTCGAGTACCGCCACGGGCATATTCGTTCCGACATGGCTGCCGGAGAGGTCGGGACGGCGGCACGGATTGTCGCAGAACGGGTCGCTCTTGAAGATGTTGACGTTGCCTTCGGAAGCAAAAAGAATGACGTGCTTTTCGACGACGGCGACGCCGCAAACCTCCTGAGGCATACCGTTGCAGCAAACCTCGACCGTTATCTTGACGTAGATGCGGATATTTATCTGGTAGAAGCCGCGGTTGAACGGGACGGACGCAACGTCGAGCGTCGCGGCGACCGTTTCGGCGGATTTCGTGCGAACGGACTGGGTGCGATTGATGAGCTCCTGTCCGAATGAAGTCAAATAAACTCTTACGTCCTCAAAGCAGTCCTTGTCGCGGCAGGAATCGAGAACTCTGTATGTGTCAATGCACACACACTCGCGTCCGCAAGACTGACCGTTATTGTTGTTTCTGTTCTCTTGCATGGAGAAGCGTTCCTCCTTGAAATATGAAGCGGCGGCAGAGCGCTGTCGGCGCCTTGCCGTCGCTTTCATTTTCATCATATGCTCACCATGCCGGAGTTGTCAAAAACTCGGGTGCGTCATATGTACTTCTTCATCGTCTCCGTCGCGTCGGATGCGTCGATGGTCGAGGTCATGATGACGTTTATGCCGTGTACCTCGGCAAACGAGTTCGTCTTGTCAAGAAATACGTCGAACGCTGCCTTGTCGTTCCCGCTGATACGCAGCGCGGAGTCTATAAAGATGTCGGTTATGTCGTGGTTGCTTGCGTATATCCCGGAGACGAAGCCGTAAAGCGACTCCGCGTCCGAAATAAGATATTCCTCGGCGGGGATGAGACGGCACTGGTACTTGATGTCGTAGCGGAGCTTGTCGTTCTTCTCGATGCAGACGACGGATCCGTGCGAACGGGAGACAGCCTCGTTCACAAGCTCGATGAGCTGCTTCGTCTTTCCTGTGCCTTTGAGTCCGATGATAAGTTTGAGCATGTTGTGTCCTTTCGTTTGCGTTCCCGACCCGAAAAAGAGGGCGGCCGCAGATGTCCTATATCTTTATACTATTGTAACATGAAACGGGTGTGAATTTCAATAGAAAAAACATATCCGCTTATGAATATTTTGTGAATTTGCGGAGCAGTGCAGCTCAAAGCGCGGCAATTCTCGCCTCAAGCTCGCGTCCGCGTTCCTCGCTGCCCTTCTTGCCGAGCAGCGCGAACATGTTCTTCTTGTAGCTCTCAACTCCCGGCTGGTCGAACGGATTGACGCCAAGCATGTAGCCGGAAACGGCGCAGGCGAGCTCAAAGAAATAGATGAGCCTTCCCGCCTCGGCCTCGCTCCTGTCGGGAGTTTCGACGACTATGTTCGGCACGCCGCCGTCGACGTGAGCGAGAAGCGTTCCGAGCATTGCCTTGTGATTTATCTCGTCGAGCTCGCGGTTTGCGATGTAGTTGAGCCCGTCCGTGTCGAGCGGATCGTGCGGCACCTTGAGCGAATCCTTAGGAGACTTTATGTCGATCACCGTCTCAAAGAGATTGCGCTTGCCGTCCTGGATGAACTGACCGAGCGAATGAAGATCCGTTGAGAATACGACGGAGGAAGGATATATCCCCTTCCCGTCCTTGCCCTCGCTCTCGCCGTAAAGCTGCTTCCACCACTCGGAGAGCATCTGCGCCGCTGGTTCGTAGCTGACGAGTATCTCCGTATCCTTTCCCTTGCGGTAAAGGATGTTGCGGAGCGCCGCATACTGGAGCGCGGCATTGTCCGAGAATCCTTTGCTCATATATTCCTCGCGCGCCGCGGCGGCGCCCGCCATGAGTGCGTCTATGTCGATGCCTGCAACGGCTATCGGAAGAAGGCCGACTGCGGTGAGCACCGAATAGCGCCCGCCTATATCGTCGGGAACGACGAATGTCTCATACCCCTTTTCGTCCGCAAAAGCCTTGAGCGTTCCGCGCGCCTTGTCCGTCGTCGCGAATATGCGCTCACGCGCGCCATCCTCTCCGTATTTGGAGACGACAAGGTCGCGGAAAATGCGGAACGCTATTGCGGGCTCCGTCGTCGTTCCCGATTTGGAGACGACGTTCACGCATATGTCCTTGCCCTCGCACATCTTTATGATGTCCGAGAGCGCGGAGGCGCTGATGCTGTTGCCCGCAAAATATATCTCGGGGCAGTCGCCGTGGAGCGCGTTGTAATTATTCGATTTAATGTACTCTATGAATGCGCGCGCGCCGAGATACGAACCGCCTATACCTATTACGACGAGGACGTCGCACATCTTCTTTATCTTCTGTGCCGCGGCCTTGATGCGGGCGAATTCGTCCCTGTCGTAGTTGACGGGAAGGTCGACCCAGCCGAGAAAATCGGAGCCGGGACCGGTCTTTGCGCGTACGAGAGACAGTGCTGCCTCAGCGGATGCCGCGATATTCGACAGCTCATGCTCTTTTATGAACTGACCGACGAACTTCTTGTTGATTGTAACGCTCATTTGCTTTGTCCTTTTTGTTTTTTGTGCCTATGATAAATATAACACAAAACGTTTCCTTTTTCAACCGTCGGGACAAATTTTATCTACATGAAAAACCCGTCGAGCAGCCGGAGCAGAAGCCCCCAATAGCTTATCTTTTCAACGTCGCCTGCGGCTGTCACAGGCACCTTCCCTATGACCTCGTCCCCGACCGTATAAGTTACCTCGCCGACGACGTCGCCCTTTTTGACGGGAGCCGGCACAGACTCGGAAAGCGTTACGGTCTCGGTGACGTTTTTGTCGTCTCCTTTTTTAAGTACCGCCGAAAACGCGCCGTACTCGCCCTCTACCGTGTCGAGCACGCCGCCCGTCACAGGCAGCGCGCCCGCGGCTCCGCCCTCGGAGGAATAAACGGCGTAATTTGCATATCCGTAATCAAGCAGCGTCTTTGCCGCCTCGTTTCTTATATCCCGCGTCGGCGAGCCCATTATGACGGCGATCAGCTGCATCCCGTCGCGCTCCGCCGTCGCCGAGATGCAGAAGCCCGCCTTTGACGTCGAGCCCGTCTTGAGCCCGTTTGCGCCGCGGTAGAAGCGGACGAGCCTGTTCGTGTTCGTCAGACCGAACGCGCCGTTTCTTATCGAGTCCATCCATACTGTCGTGTACTCAAACACGCTCGGATGCTTCGTTATGAGTTCGCGGGACATTATCGCGATGTCGCGCGCCGAGATAAGATGAGACTCGGCATCAGGCGCGTCGTCAAGTCCGTTCGTGTTGACGAAGTTCGTGTTTTTCATGCCGAGCTCCGCCGCCCGCTCGTTCATCCTCGCGACAAACGCCGCCTCGTCCCCCGCGACGTACTCCGCGAGCGCGACAGTGGCGTCGTTTGCGGACGCAATTAGGACGCATTTCAGAAGCTCAGAGACAGTCATCTCCTCGCCCGGCTCGAGATACACCTGCGAGCCCCCCATAGATGCCGCGTGCTCGCTGCACGAGACCGTGTCCTCAAGCGAGATTTTTCCCGAGTCGACCGCCTCCATGACGAGCAGAACTGACATTATCTTCGTCACGGACGCGGGTCTCAGCGCCTCGTCGGCGTTCGCCTCGTAGAGCACCTTCCCCGTCGACGCCTCCATCAGTATCGCGCTCTTGGCGTCGACAGTCAGCGCCGCGCCGACCGCATCCCCCGAAACCGGTACAACACCGTCCGCGCCGTCTTCCGATATCGGCTCGATCCCGTCCTCCGCAAACGCGAAAACGACTGCCGCAAAAACGAACAGCGCCGCCAGCACGAGCGCGGACAGACGCGCGCCGAACTTTCCAATTTTCATATTTCACCCCCGTATATTCTTTTTTATATCTATACGAAAGATGTGCCCGCGTTATTACAAGGCATGAAAAAAGCGTGCACGCGCGCGCTTTTTTGCTTTTATGAGAGGCTTTAAGGAGCCGATCACTCTTTCTTTTTCAGATAAACTGCCGCGGCGGAGAAATTCTCCGTGAACGTGACGGTCAGAATTCCGTCCGAAAGCGAGACCTTCGCCGTGTCGCCGAGCACGCAGACGTCATCTATTCCCATATCGCCGACGGGGACGCTTACGGGACGGAGCTCTCCCCCGAACATGTGGAAGACGGCGAGCGTCTCCTTACCGTTCGTCCTTACGACCGCCTGCCACCCTTTAAGATCGCGGTAGGCATCGTCCTCTGCCGTAACGCCTCCCCTGTAGATGCGTGAGCTGCCGTCCTTTATGATATGGCACACGCGCTTATAGAACGCGATATCGTCGTCAACGACGCGCCACGCGTCGTCTCCGAGGGTGTATATGTCGCCCGAAAGGCACATCACGCCGAGGAAAGTGTTCACCATCGAATAATGTATGCGGCGCAGGCTGTCGCTCCCGTGAAGGACTGCCCATATCTGGCTCTGCGAGGGCAGCATGAGGCGATGCAGGTTCGCCGCTATGACGGGTATGTACTCGCACTCGTGCGCGTCCGAAAACGACGCCATGTCAAATTCTTCGAGGAACGCGGGCGTGAGCCTGTGTCCGCCCGAGGCGCATGCTTCCATGACAATTTTCGGACATGTCTCCCTCAGCTCGCGGTAAAAATCGAGGCTCGCCTCCATGTTCTGCCGCAACCCCTCTCCGAGAGACTCCGCCCCGTCGCAGCCGATGCCGACGCAGTCGTTGTAATCCATCTTTACATATCCGAAGCCGTTTTCGCGGAGCATCAAAATGACCTTTTCGCGCAGATACTGCCGGACGGAAGGCTTCCTCATATCGAGAAATTTGCGCGAGCCCGTGTCTATCACTTGCCCGTTCCGCTTGAGGAGCATATTTTCGTTTTTGCTAAGTTCGGAAGCCGAACCGCAGACCTCAGGCTCGAACCAAAGACCGGGCACCATGTCGGCGTTCCTTATAGCATCCGCGGCGGCGGCTATTCCTTCGGGGAAAAGCTCGTCCGTGTTGACGTTCCAGCCGCCGACTGTATCCCACCAGCCGTGCTCCGCGTCGCGGAACCACCCCGCGTCGATTACGAGATATTCAAACCCGCGCCCCTTGAGCGCGCCTATGATCTTCTTTATGTTTTCAAACGACGGGTTGCCCCACGTCGTGCAATATTCATTGAACATAACGGGGAGCTCGGCGAGCCTGTGCGGCATCTTTATCCTTTCGGCGTCGAGCAGCGCGTCACACGCGTCGTCTATGTCGCCTTTGGCGGCGGTGATATACATAGGCGGCGTCCTGAAGCTCTCGCCCGAAAAGACCGTCTTTGCCCAGTGCCCGAAATCGTAGTCCGCGATGCCGCCCGAAACGGAAAGCCCCGTATCGCGCCGGCGTGCTTCCATCTGCCACGACGCCGCGGCGGAAAGAGACGCCGCCCAAATAACGCCGTTTTCGCGGTCGCAGACAGCCATAAACGGAAAATATCCGCGGACGGGCATCGAGCCCGTCTGCCCTATTTTGTAAACACGGACGCCGGAGCGCTGCCAGCTCACCTCGAGGTCGAGCGACTCCGCCGTGTCAAACGTCAGCCTGCCCTCGGAACTCCAATGGCTCCGTGCCGTCACGATGCCGAGCGTGCGCTGCTGCTCACCCTTTACGAGCGGGGACAGCATACCGAAGGCGCCGCTCGATATCATCTCAAGCGTCAGATCCTCTCCGGTTCCGTTCACAAATTCGGTCACGACCTCGACCGCACGCCCCAAAAATCGGAGCCTGTGACGGATAAGCCTGCCCGTGCCCATACAGTCGGAAAGCTCGGTCACGATTGCCTCGCCGTCACGGTACTGACGAGATAATCTCATCCTGTCGGTCGAGCCGGAACCGCACATCGTCGCCCCGTTCGCATAACCCGTCGGCAGCACGTCGCCCCTTATATAGAGCTCGGCAAGAGGCTCTATCGCGCGCCCGTCGTATGACGCGCCGCAGCACCCGCACGGCAAAACGGAAAGACCTACTCTCCCGTCCCCGTCCGTGATATAGCGCACGGCCAGCCCGCCGCACTCGTATTCGCTGTATATGCTGTTCATAATCAAATCCCCCGCCCTTGCGTCAGAGCACGCGCTTTATATATCTCAAAACGAATTTATCCTTGAATGAAAGCCCGCCGTATACATTCGAGGTCAGATCCCCGTAATAGCGTGCAAGCTCTGAAAGACCGCGCGCGTCGATCGAGTGACCAAACTCCTCGCTGCCTATGTGAGCCATGATATCGGCGACGGGGACCTCGGATGCAGCGCCGACAGCGCCGCTCAGGCGCGCCGCGTATTCCTCGCTCAGCTCTCCCGTTTCGGGTCCCAAACCGAGCTCGCGGTAAACGTCGAATATTCCGACTGCAACGCGGTGGGCAAGCCCGCATCTTTCCCCGTCCGACAAAATATGTCCCTCATTGCAGCATTTGTCGATCAAAGCCGCCCGCTCCAAAACAGCCTTGTCGGAGCGAATCTTTACATATGCCGCGTAGACGGCGAACGCGACGAGCGACACTGCGATCGAAACGATGGACGCCGTGAGCATCGCGTTTTCTGCGCGGTCGCCGCTGCCGGGCTCCGCCAGCCCTCCTGTCTCTGCGGACGTATCAGCAGCCTCGGTCTCGGCGGGCTTTTGAGGCTTGTTCGGATTTTCCGGCTTATCCTCGGGGGGATCGGGCATTTCAACGCCGCCTTCTCCGCCTCCTCCGAGGGCGGAACCGTACATCGCCTCACCGTAAGGCGGCGTCGCCTCATACTGTACCCAGCCCATTCCGTCATAGTATACCTCGACCCACGCGTGCGCGTCGCTGTCGAGGACGTCGCTTTTGTATTTCAGACCTGCGTCGGCTTCCGCGTCGACCTTGAAATTCGAGACTATGAAGCCCTCGCAGTATCTCGCCGGTATGCCGACGGAGCGGAGCATAAGCGTCAGCGCCGACGCGAACTGCACACAGTACCCGCGCCTCGTCTTCGTCAGAAACTCGACGACAGCCGTCGGCTCCGTCATCTCCCCCTGCCCGCTGCCCGCGACCGCGTCAGTCTCGGCGTGGGGTTCCGGCTCGCCGGCGGGGACGTCCGTTTCCGCTGAATCGGGCGTATCATCGGGCGTCTCGGACGCCTCCGGCTTTTCTTTTGAATATATGAAGTTTGCGTCAAGGTATCTCACGAGCGCCATGACAACTTCGTGATAGCTGTCGAAGTTATTGCTGCCGACGGCGGAGCTGAGCCCGTTCTGCCTGAGGACGCTCTGCGCGACGCTCCTTATCTCGGAAACGTCGCTCTCATCGGTCTGAAGATACGTCGCGTCGACGTATTCCCTGTACTTTTTCTGTATCCCGGCGGCCTCCTTCAGCGCCGTCCTCTCCTCGTCGGTCATAGTGAGGATATATCTTCTCAAGAGAGAGTTCCCCTTTGCATAAATGCCGTACCGCACGGAAAACATCTCCTCATACATTTCGATATAGGGCATAACGACGTCGTCGCCAGCGCCTATTATCTCGTCCGCCTGCTCCGAAGCAATTATGTCGAGCGACAGAAGATATTCCCGTATGCTGTCTCCGAACTTCTTTCCTAAGCCCGGGTATTTCATCGTCGTCACAAGCGACTCGGTCGAATACGACGTTCCCTCAACGAAAAGGCGGGACGTCCATATGCCGTCGAAATATACCGTATGAGGCAGGAGCGACGCCGTGTCGGTGTTGTAGGACAAAAGCCCGCGCGAAGGCAGAACGAACGAAGGCAGGTAAAGCAGCGGCGATTTCCCGCTCTTTCTCGTAACGCTCACGCGCTCTGTCACAAACCCGTTCTCCGCCATGTCGAACGCGGGATATTCGTCTGTCAGATCGTCAAATTCCGGGAACATCGCGCGGTAAAAGTTCTCTTTTATCATTTCGGGAGAAAAGTCGTCTCCGAACGTATCGCGGAATGCGTCCGCCTCCCTGAGAGATGCCGAATACCACTTTTCGTCCTTGTACCGCGTTCCGATCCACGAGCGCAGATATACCGGCATGCTCGTCGGCGTCTCGACGGTAGCGAGCACTATGTTTTCATACTTCGGCCACTTTGTCTCGGTGACCCTAACCCCTTCGTCGTCAGTGATGAACCCCTCGGACGGGACGCGGTTCAGATCTACCTCGTCGCTCTCTATAAACGCGGTAAAATACGTTCTCGCCGTCTGCATCAGTCCAGTCAAAAACGGGATCTCGGGCTGGTTCGTCTCAACATAATTCGCGGGCAGCGCGACTATCAGAAGCGAGAAAAGCGCCGTCACAAGTCCTGCGGCGCCGCCAAGCGATGCGCTGTCTCTGACTGACGACCTGTCAGGGCGCTCTTCTGCCCTCCTTCTTTTGGCGGCGCGCTTTCTTTCTGCCTTCGCGGCACGCTTTGCGCGCCTGCGCGCCTCCCTCTTCTCGCGGATGCGGCGGCGGCGCGCCGCTTTGTCCTCGAGCATAAGGGTGATATCGTCCGCCTTTTCCAGCACAGCTCCGCCGCTCGCGTCGGACGTGTCCGCGGTATCTGTATCTGTATCAATATGGTCGGCTCCGTCACCGAATATGAGACGTTTTTTCTTTGTCGGGACCGTGTAACCTCTGTCATGCACCGTAAGCACAACGACTCCCGCGACAGCGGAAATAAATACCGCAAAGCCCCAGTTTGACGTCATCATGTTGTAGGCGCACGCCGGAACGATGAAAACTGCCGACATAAGCGTGATATATAAGGGGTGGCAGCGCCTGCATATCGCGGGCACGAACAAAAGCGAGAGCAAAAGCGTAAGCAGCATTACACCGCACTTGTATACCTCCCCCTCCGTAAAAAGCTCGGACGGAGAGACGGCGACGGTCATGTCGTGGACCGCAGTCAGCCCGACATAAACGAACCTGTCGACAACGGTATTGTGTATTGCTGCCGCCGCCTGCACGGCAAGGCTGACTATGTCGACCGAGACGGTCGCGGCATATGCCGTCATACCTCCGAGGATCGCGACGGCTCCTGCGGCTGCATATCTTCCACCGCGGCATATGAGAGCTATCGAAACGGCGCAGAAGAGCGCGCACCAAAACATCGGAGACGCTCCGACCTTCTCGGGATATATCTCGAACGCGTCGGAAATAAAAAGTGTCAGTCCGAAAACAAAGAGAGCGGAAAGGAGGGCGCGGCAAAGCGCGCCGGCAAGGACTGCCCTGCCGGTGTGTTTTTGCCTCGTCGGCATATATATGATGTCGCGCGCCCTGCCGCGGCGTTTGCCCGCGGCATTATTTGCGCCCCCGACACCAAATGACGATGCCGTGCTCCTTCTCACCTTAAAAATCACCTTTCGTTTTCCGACTTCCTCATCAAATCACATCCGACGTCCACGACGGACCGACCGCCGTCAGAAGAATCTTGTTTTCCTCGTATCTTCTTTTACAGATGTCGACATATTCTCCGTGAAGCTCCGGCTTTGTGAAGCGCTCCTTCGGGTCGAAGAGGATGACCTCCGTGCGCTGCGCGCCGACTCCGCGGGACGCGGTTATAAAATCAAACTCACGTTCAAGTCCGGCGGACGCCGTCACAAATACGAGCGTCGGCGAGTCCGTATCGTCGAGCAGCATCGGAAGATACGTCACCTTGTATTCAGAAGGCAGTATGCCCGCTGTCCCGAACTGACGGAAAAATATGTCGAGATCCGCAAGCGTGTTCACGCTGTAACCGAAGTACCCGCCGTCAGCCCTGTCGTCGAACCACATAAGCGTGACGCGGTTGCCGCGCTCGACCTCGCTCATAACAACTCCGACGGCAAGCTCTGACACGCCGTCGGCACAGAACTCGTCGTGGTCGAAAACGCACTCGCGGCGTATCTCGTTTGCACGCACGAACCTGTCCTTTTCATTTTCAATTTCATGCTCCGGCGACGCCGCGTCTTCCGTTTTTTCGTTTTCGGAAGATGTGACCTGCTGCCTGCTCTTCGCGACAGCGAGCGCCGCCTGCGCCCTGTCGGACGCCTGCTCCGAAAGTCTTGAGAGCAGCTCGTCGGGAGCATCTCCCTTCGCGGGAGCGTTCGGGAAGCGGACCTTTACAACGCGAGGCTTTTTCTTCTCTTTCTTTTTGGGACCGCCTCGCTTTTTTGTGTTCTTTGTTTCATCCCCGCCGAAAAGCGTTGCAAAGTCGCAGAGCACACATATGTTTTTGCCCGTATTCGGTTTATAGTCGTTCACCTCTAGATCCTGCATCTTTGATGAAAGCTTCCAGTGAATATGCTTGAGCGGATCGCCGCTCCTGTATTCGCGGATAAGGCTCGTTTCGCTCGACTCCGTACCGTCAGTGACGCGGCTGTCTGTCGGCGCATCCGACGCCGAACGCGTATCATCCCTGAAAAACGGTATCCGCCTCGGCATGACGTATATCATCGTATAGACGTTCACTTTGCGGCGAAGCCGGAAGATGCGGAGCATATCGGAAACGTATATGCAGCCGACGCCTAACCGATAACCGCCTCGGTATCTGAACGTAACGTCGCTCTTGAAGTAATATTCTCCGAACGGCAGCATCGACATTCCGATGAGCCTGCTCTCGCAGCTCACCCCGTTTTCGGAGGGAAGAAAAATATCTGCCTCCGTGAAAGGCAGCGGCAGCACAGAGTAATTCGAGAGGCGGAACTCGTATTCGACGGGGCACAGCTTTTCCGCCGTCGCCTCATCCGAAAGGACGAACGCGCCGACGTTTGAGCGGCCTATGACGGCGTATATCAGCGACACCACCGGAAGAATGCAGACGAACCAAAGCAGAACGACCGACACGGTCGAGCGCAGCGCCTGCGTGAAGATCACGGAAAAGATGAGCAGCGCGACGTAAAAGACGGCGCCGCGCCCCAAAGAAAACGCCGCGTGAGACGTCGTTTTGCTGCTGCCACGGCGCCTCATTTTGCGTTCCCCGTGATATATGGAACGTCGACGGAGCGGCGTATCTCGGCGAGAATGTCCGCCGCCGCAACGCGGTTGAGGCGCGCCTCCTGCTTCAGTATTATCCTGTGACCGACGACGGGGGCGAATATCGCCGAAACGTCGTCGGGCAGAACGTAGTTTCTGCCGCGCGTAAACGCAAACGCCTGCGAGAGCCTCATCATTGCGACAGACGCGCGCGGGCTCGCACCGAGCGAGACCGAGGCGTGCGTCCTCGTCGCCGCGATAAGGCTGACGATATATTTGTATATCTTTTGGTCGACCGTCACATCCCGCACTATGCGCTGCATCTCGTGCACAAGGTCAACGCTGCCGACCGTCTTTATGTCGTCTATCGGGTTTCTGCGGCTTCTCTTGTCTATTATGCTGACCTCCTCGTCAAACGTCGGATACCCCATCGTGAGCTTTATCATAAATCTGTCGAGCTGGGCCTCCGGCAGAGGATACGTTCCGACGTATCCCGTCGGGTTCTGCGTCGCGACGACGCAGAACGGGTCCGGTATCGCGTATGTCACCCCGTCGACTGTGACTCTTCCCTCCTCCATCGCCTCGAGAAGCGCCGACTGCGTCTTGGGGGAAGCGCGGTTTATCTCGTCGGCGAGCAGGAGATTGCACATGACGAGACCCTCGCGCATCTCGAACGCCTCCGTCTTTCTGTTGTACATATTGAAGCCCGTGATGTCCGACGCCATAACGTCCGGCGTGAACTGCGCGCGCTTGAACGACAGTCCCGCCGCTCTCGCCAGCGACGCCGCAAGCGTCGTCTTTCCGACGCCCGGCACGTCCTCTATCAGGACGTGTCCTCCGGCGAGCATTGCCGCGACAAGCAGGACGATCTCGTAATGCTTGCCTATTACGACGGAGTCGACTTCTGCAACGATAGCTTTATATATCCTGTACGCCTCCTCGGGCGTAAGCCGTTCTCTAACCTCGCCGTTCACGCTGTCCATCACATTACTTCCTCTTCTCTTTTTTATAACACAAAGGCTGAATTATATGCCGTATTTAATTTATTGTATCATACGTTACGGGCATTTTTGTGAATAAACTGTAAACAATCCTTAAAATAGCGTCACTTTTCGTATATTTCGCCCATTCGATACTCGCGGTATACGGTCTCAAACCAATATTTCCCGCCGGGAACGGGTCGGCACGGCTCAAAACCGCACTCGAAGTCAACGCCGTTATCCGTCTCGGTCACGAGCACAAGCCCCGAATGGGCGGCGTCTCTGTTCGGCGTCACTCGGGAACAAAGCACCTCCTCCGCCGTCATATCGGTTATAAGATACGCGCCGCGCGATTTTCCTCCGTCGGAGATGTATGCCGACGCGGAAGCGAGCATCGCCAGCTGCGTCACCATAACGTCTCGCGTTATATAAAGCTCGGATAGCTCTCGCGGAGTTTCGGCGCGCAGCTCTGAAAGCTCCGAGATGCGGCTTTTCAGTCCGTCTCTCATCGCCTCTATCGCCTCGGACCTTCGCAAAAACGAGCAGCACGCCGTCATCTCCCGCGCCGCCTTTTTACGGCGCGCAAGTATTTCGTCAAGCCCCGCAGCCTCTTTTCCGGAACCGAGGTCTGCCCCGCGCGCGACGTCCTCGGGCGAAAGCTTTCCCGCCCGTCTTTCCGAATGCGATATCCTCTCCGCCGCCCGTATGCCGCCGACCTGCGTCGAATTAAGCGCGCTACCGCCGGGTCTCGCGACGCCGAAAACGCCCGCCGCCTCGCCTATGACGTAAAGTCCGGGGACGCGCGTCTCATACCATTTGTCGACCTCGATGCCGCCGTTGCAGTGCTGGGCGCATACCGATATTTCGAGCGGCTCGCGGTACAGGTCGACGCCGCGCGAGGCGTAGAGCTCGATCGCGGGCTCGTTCATCTCACGAAGCCTTTCTATCGGCGTTTTGCCGCGGCAGCCGCAGTTTTCAAGATATGTCTCAGCCTCCGCCCCAGCAATGGAAAGATCAGTCTCCCCGCCCGGGCAAAGCTCGCGCGGCTCGCGCGTAAAGTCGAGAAAGACGCGCCTGCCGCGCTCCCTCTCCGCAAAGACCGCGAGGTCGACGGCGCTTGAGAGAAAATGTCCGCCGTCATATATCCGCGCCGCGGAAAACGGCCACTCGTACCCCTTGTGAAATATTGCCGAAAGCAGGTCACCGGGGTCGCTTATATAGTCGCCGAGAAATTCCCTTTCGTCGCCTCCCGACTGGTCGGTTGAAATATATCTCGGGAGCACCTGCTGATAGCTGCCCGACACGTTCCATCTTGGGGAAAGCGACGCGATCCCGTACTGGCTCTCCGTCAGATTTATTCCCCGTGCGCCCGCGAGCAGCGCCGCGCCGAGCGCGCACGTCTGGCTCTCGGGATACACAGTCGACCCATATACCGCGGACGGTCCGCCGACCGCCCACACGACGTGAGGCGCCGAAAACACCGCGTACCCGAGGCGGTTTTGTTCATTCGCCTCGCAGGCAGATACAGTGAGTATCCCTGCGGCGCCGCCGTCATTTTTAATTATCGAGACGGCGCGGTACCCGTCGTAAAACGGGATGCGCTTCTCCGTCGCCGAGGTCTCGAGCGCCTCCGTCATGAATTTTGAGGTGAGCGGTCCGCAGGAGCTTGCCCTGCCCGCCGTGTCGTGGTCGGTGCGATATCCTACATACGCGCCGTATTCGTTGTGAGGGAACGGGACGCCGAGCGAGACGAGCCTGTAAAATCCCCTCGCCGACCCCTCCGCCTCTACGAGCGCGAGATCTCCGTGCATCGAGCCGCCCGCCGTCATATCATTCGCCATACGCACGGCGCTGTCGCCGTCCGCGAGCTTGTAATACGTCTGCTTGTCGCTGCCGGTATTACGCGAGGTGCCCATCATCCGCCCCTCGGTAACTATGGCGATATTTCGGCAGCCTTCGGCAAAAAGCGCCAAAGCGCAGCCGAAGCCCGCGGCGCCGCTCCCGACGACTACGGCGTCATAAACCCTCACGGGGACGCGTCCCGCGCCGATATCGACCGTATAGTCGGGGGATTTTACGTTTATGTTCATATCACACCTCACTCACTCGTCTCTTCTCCCATTTTATCACAAGCAAAGTTTTTTCACAATACGGGAGGGGAAAATGTTAATTTTTCTCCGCCCCTCTTTTTTTCTTGCCCGTTTTGTGATATGATTATTGTAGCTTTGCCGCCGCAAAAGCGGCGCGTTTTTCGAAAACAAGAAAAAGGAGCACAAAATCCCATGGACAAAACGGAAACGAAGCTTTCCGATTTTTCGCTTCTATATCCCGCAGGTCATAAAGACGCGGGCAAGTCGCCGGACATTTCCCGGGAAACCATCGAGCAGCTCGAGCTCGACCTTCTGTTCCAGCTCAACAACGCGCCTCTTGAGGAGTTTTTCACAACGTCCCCTGAGGTCATAAAATACAGGCAGGAGATATTCGAAGATATGGAGGCGTGCCCCGAGCTCGGGGAGACGCTCGCAAAGGTCGTTCCCGTACTTCTCGATATAGAGGAGCTGCGCCGCCTCGCCTCAAACGTTGCCTCCGCAGGCTCGGACACCGAGTCGTACCTCTTCTCTCTTTCAGAGATAGAGCTTTACACCTCGTGCTTAACGATACTCCACAAGGGACTCGACGGCTGCCGCGACCGCGTAAAAAGCGAGGCGTTCCGCGCGCTGTGCGACCGCGTTGTCGAGCTGACGGAGAGCGACTACTACCGCGACCTCAACGAAAAGCTGAACGCGCTGACGCAGCGCGTCCGCGACATCAAGAGCGTGACGCTCGGCGTCAATCTCGACTCTCAGCTCCGCCCCGTATACGCGGGCGTGCTCTCCATAAACTCGCGTCCGTTCAAGAGCGGCGAGGTCATAGACAAGATACTGCGCCTCAACTTCAAAAACGACGAGAACACCTGCATAGCGCAGCTCTCCCCGTTCCTCAAGGGGCAGTCAGAAAACCAGCAGTACGCGACGACACATGCGTTCTACGCAGCGATAAACGACGTTTTTCGTTCGTCGGTGCGCTCGTGGAGGCGCGTCGTTTCGGAATACGTCCTCGAAAATACAGACTTTCTGCTCTCGCTTCTGCCGGAGGTCGAATTTGTCGTAAAGGCGTCCCGCGTCGTGTCGGCGCTCCGCCGCCGCGGCATCACGCTCTGCCGCCCCGACGTAAGACCCGTCGAGGAGCAGGCGCTCCGCTTCCGCTCGCTCGCAAATCCCGTCGTCGCGCTCCGAATAGAAGACGATATCGTTACAAATGACCTCATCTTTGACGAAAAGGCGGGCATATACGTTCTGACGGGCCCGAACAGAGGCGGAAAATCCGTCATCACCTGCGCGCTCGGTCAGGCAGTCGCGTTCTGCATGCTCGGACTGCCCGTCGCCGCGTCCGAGGCCGTAATATCTCCCTGCGACGGGATATTCGCCCACTTCCCGACGGGGAGCGAGGACACCATCGACAAGGGGCGTCTCGGCGAGGAATGCGCGCGGCTTGAGGAAATTTTCGACCGCGCGACGAAGCACAGCCTGATCCTTCTCGATGAGGCGTTGTCGTCGACAGGCTCGTTTGAGGCGTCCTACATCGCCGCCGAGGTGCTGACGGGCTTCGCGGTGCTCGGATGCCATGTCCTCTTCTCAACGCACCTTCATGAGCTCGCGGCAAAGCTCGACGACGTCAACGCGGAGTCTCGGGCGAGGGGCGGCGTGCTCGTAGACAATCTCGTCGCCGGCATAGACGACGGCAAGCGCAGCTTCCGCATACTGCGGCAGGCGCCCGACGGAAAGAGCTACGCGCACGATATTGCGGAAAAATACAATCTCTCCTTCGACCAGATAATGGCGAAGATCGAAAAAAGATCATAAGGGAGCACAAAAACCGTATGCAAAACATGAAAGACACAAAGGAAATACTCGGCGTCATAGAGGGAGACGCGCGCCTTTCGGCGGAGCAGATAGCCGTCATGCTCGGGAAAGAGACGGGAGATGTCCGTGCGATCCTTGAAGAATGCGAAAACGACGGCGTTATCCTCGGGTATCACACACTCGTCGACTGGGACAAGACGGACCGCGAATATGTGACCGCGTTTATCGAAGTTAAAATAACCCCCCAACGCGACCGCGGCTTTGACAAGATTGCCGAACGCATATACAGGTATCCCGAGGTAAAAAGCCTCTACCTCATGTCGGGCGGATATGACCTCGCCTGCATAATCGAGGGGCGCACAATGAAGGAAGTCGCATATTTCGTCGCTCAGAAGCTCGCTCCGCTCGAGGACGTCATCGCGACAGCGACGCATTTCGTGCTCCGCAAATATAAGTCCGACGGCGTCGTGTTCGGAGCTGTGGAAGAGGACGCAAGGGGGAACGACTTCATATGAAGCCGTACCGCGACCTGCTCTCCCGAACGGTGACCGCTCTCGAGCCCTCCGGGATAAGAAAATATTTTGACCTTCTCGACTCGATGGAAGACGTCATCTCGCTGACCGTCGGTCAGCCCGACTTCATAACGCCGTGGCACATCAGAGTCGCAGGCATCGAGAGCCTTGAGGACGGGAAAACATACTATACTTCAAACAGCGGGCTTCTGCGCCTGCGCGAATCGATCGCCCGCTATCTTCACCGCCGCTTCGGGCTCACCTACGAGCCGGACGGCGAGATAACGGTCACCGTCGGCGGCAGCGAGGCGATAGACGCCGCCGTCCGCGCCGTCTGCAACCCCGGAGACGAGGTAATTATCCCCGTACCGTGCTTTGTCTGCTATGAGCCGATCGTCAGGATGGCGGGCGGCGTCCCCGTGCTGCTCGAAACGAAGGCGGAGGACGACTTCAGGCTCACGGCAGAGGCGCTCCGCGCCGCTATCACGGATAAAACAAAGCTTCTGATCCTCCCCTTCCCGAACAATCCGACCGGCGCGACGCTCGACGAGGGTGACCTGTGCGAGATCGCGGACGTGCTGCGCCCGACGGACATTCTCGTCCTGTCAGATGAGATATACGCGGAGCTGACATACGGCAGGCGTCACGTCTCAATAGCCTCCGTCGAGGGGATGAGGGAGCGGACGATACTTGCGTCCGGCTTCTCGAAGGCTTACGCGATGACTGGGTGGCGCCTCGGCTACGTCTGCGCCCCGAAAGAGATCTCGGCGCAGATATTCAAGATTCATCAGTACGCTATTATGTGCGCGCCGACGACGTCTCAGTACGCCGCCATAGAGGCGCTCGAGGCGGGAGATGCCGACATCGAGATGATGCGCTCCGAATACGACAGGCGGAGGCGGTACATAGTCGACGGGCTCGAAAATATCGGACTTCACACGTTTATGCCCGGCGGCGCGTTTTACGCGTGGGCAAACGTCGGCGGGTTCGGAATGAGCTGCGAGCGCTTCTGCGAGAGGCTGCTCTATGAGGCGCACGTCGCCGTCGTCCCCGGCACCGCCTTCGGCGCGTGCGGAGAGGGCTTTGCACGCATTTCATACGCGTACTCGGTATCCCATATCGACCACGCGCTAAAACGGATAGGAGAATTCATCGGCACCTTATGAAAACGACGGACAGAAAAAACGAGATATACTGCTCGACTGGCACGGTCATAGGCAGGGCGACGTGCTTTGACCACAGCGTTATATGCCGCGAGCTGCCGAAGATAGCGGCGGAGGTCGGGCTCGACGGGATAGAGCACGTCGTCGTTCCGGCGTTTTATGACGGCGCCGAGGAAAAGCTGCGAATGATAACGTCCTCGGGACTGCGCTGCGCCGTGCTGCACGCCGACAAGAGAATCGGCGTTATGCTCTCTCAGGGCGGCGAGGAAAACGCACGCGAGGCAATGAGGCTTTGGCGCGTAAACTGCATGATAGCAGACTCGCTCGACTGCAGCCGGGTAGTGCTCCATCTTTGGGGCAGCACCGAGTCAGACGCGAACTTCGCATACAATGCGTCGTTCATGGACGAGATACTTTCGATAGCAGGCAAATACGACATTGAGACGCTCATCGAGAACATCCCCTGCGTCAGCCTCGACCCG
The DNA here is from genome assembly GCA_947631245.1 of uncultured Clostridia bacterium. Lineage (GTDB taxonomy): Bacteria > Bacillota > Clostridia > Oscillospirales > CAG-272 > DTU064. The sequence continues at coordinate 632 of CANRKP010000043.1, read as the reverse complement.
CTTTCGCGGTGGCGCGAGCTCGACGGGTACGGCTGCGGATTTATTTTCGACGTCCGCTTCGGTCAGCTCCACGGGCAGAACGGCGATATCGTCGCCTCGGAATATATGAAGAACGGGCGCATATCGCATATGCACATAAGCGACTTCGGCGGAGGCTTCCGCGAATTCTCAAAGATACGCCCGATCCTTCATCCGAACGAAGGCAACGTTGACTTCCCCGCCCTTTTCGCGGGACTGAAGGCCGCGGGGTACCGCGGCAGCTTCACGCTCGAATCCCCCGTGATGTCCGAGAGAGGTCTTGACCTTGACAAGCTGACAAGGACGCTTTTGTGGCTGCGGGAACAGGTCGCCTCCATATGGGCGTGACCGTAAAGCTCCAAAAATATATCGCCGACGCAGGCGCTATGTCGCGCCGCGCGGCGGAGCGCGCGATCTCGGAAGGGCGCGTCCTCGTAGACGGCGCGCCGGCTTCGCTCGGCGACAGAGTCGACCCCGAGACAGTCAATGTCACGCTTGACGGCGCGCGTATCACGCCTCGCTCGGGTCACACATATATCGTTTTAAACAAGCCCGTCGGCGTCATTTCCACCATGAAGGACGAAAAGGGGCGCGGGCGTGGACCATCGTCAACG
>CANRKP010000042.1 GCA_947631245.1 uncultured Clostridia bacterium | reverse complement strand
CCGACCATCGGGTTGTTGCCCATGCCGATGAGGCCCATCATTTCGACGTGCGCCGGAACGGACGAAGAGCCCGCGAACTGCGCGTCGGAGTGCATACGACCCATCGTGTCCGTCATACCGTAGGAGGACGGACCTGCCGCCATGTTGTCGGGATGGAGCGTGCGTCCCGTACCGCCGCCGGAGGCGACGGAGAAGTACTTGACGCCGTTCTCGTTGCACCATTTCTTATAGGTGCCCGCGACGGGATGCTGGAAGCGCGTCGGGTTCGTGGAGTTTCCGGTGATGGAAACGCCGACGTTCTCGAGCTTCATGATCGCAACGCCCTCGGGGACGTTGTCCGCGCCGTAGCACTTGACGGCGGCGCGCGGCCCGTTCGAGTACGGGACCTCCTTAACGACCTTGACGGTCTCCGTGTAGGGGTCGAACTCGGTCTCAACGTATGTAAAGCCGTTGATGCGGGAGATGATGAACGCTGCGTCCTTGCCGAGACCGTTGAGGATGACGCGGAGCGGCTTCGTGCGGACCTTGTTCGCGTTGAGGGCTATTTTGATAGCGCCCTCGGCAGCCGCGAACGACTCATGCCCTGCGAGGAAGCAGAAGCACTCGGTCTCGTCGGAGAGGAGCATCGCGCCGAGATTGCCGTGACCGAGACCGACCTTGCGGTTCTCGGCGACGGAGCCGGGGATGCAGAAGCTCTGAAGACCTACGCCGATCTTCGCGGCGGCATCGGAAGCCTTTGTGCAGCCGGACTTGACGGCGATCGCAGCGCCGACGGTATAAGCCCAAACGGCGTTTTCGAAGCATATGGGCTGCGTCGAGCGGACGATGGAATCAACGTCTATGCCCTTGGCAAGCGTGATCTCCTTGCACTCGTCGATAGAGGAAATGCCGTATTCCTTGAGGACGCCGAGGATCTTGGCCTCGCGTCTTTCGTAACCTTCAAACTGTGCCACTTTGATTTCCTCCTTTTTTTATTCGCAGCGCGGGTCTATGTACTTGACGGCTTCGGCGAACCTGCCGTAAGTGCCCTTCGCCTTCTCGTAAGCCTCGTTCGGCTCCATGCCCTTCTTGATGAAGTCGGTCATTTTGCCGAGAGAGACGAACTCGTAGCCGATGACCTGATCGTCGGCGTCGAGAGCCATGCGGGTGCAGTAGCCCTCAGTCATTTCGAGGTAACGGACGCCCTTTTCCTTCGTGCCGTACATAGTGCCGACCATGGAACGCGCGCCCTTGCCGAGGTCCTCCATGCCTGCGCCGATAACGAGACCGTTGTCGGAGAAAGCGGACTGCGTTCTGCCGTAGACGATCTGGAGGAAGAGCTCGCGCATCGCGGTATTGATGGCGTCGCAGACAAGGTCTGTGTTGAGCGCCTCAAGTATCGTCTTGCCGGGGAGGATCTCCGCCGCCATTGCGGCGGAATGCGTCATGCCGGAGCAGCCGATCGTTTCGACGAGGGCCTCCTCGATGACGCCGTTCTTGACGTTGAGGGAGAGCTTGCATGCGCCCTGCTGCGGCGCGCACCAGCCGACTCCGTGGGTGTAGCCCGAGATGTCAGTGATCTGCTTGGCGGCGATCCATTTGCCCTCCTCCGGGATGGGAGCGGGATCATGGCGCGGACCCTTGGCAACGACGCACTGATGTTCGACCTCCGCGCTCATCGCGTACGGAGCTTCGCTTACATTGCTCATAAATTATGTGTCCTTCCTTTCGTGTAATGAATGAACCGGATACAAAATGATTTGTCCGACATCTATTATATCACGCTTTTTTCGGCTTGTAAATGCCCTCTTCGGCGGAAACTTCGGAAAACTTTGTTCCTCGGTTGAAATCGGAGCGGAAAAGTGATAATATGATATCAAATGATGATGAAAAAACAGAAGGAGGCGGCAAGGTGTACCCGAACGATATATTCCCCGGATTTGATTTTTACGCGCTGTTCTATCTCTGCGGGCTCATCTCGGCGATACTTATCCTCAGAATAATGGGAGATAAGCTCGGCTGGGAGGCGAAGGTCTATAATCTCGCGCTCGGCTCAACCGTCGCGGCGATCGCCGTCGGCTACGTCTCGTCGATATTGACGCAGTCGGTGTACGACTGGATAGAGACCGGCACGTTCCGCCTCGGCACGGGCATGACGTTTTACGGCGGCCTTGCCGGAGGCATACTGTCTTTTCTCGCCGTATACTTCATCGCGGGCGGGAGGGTCTGCAAGGATGACAGAGCGCACATAAAGACGCTGCCGCAGCTTGCGGACGTCGCCGCTTGCTGTGTCAGCTTCGCGCACGCGACGGGACGCATCGGATGCCTTTTCGCCGGCTGCTGCCACGGCGCGCGGACGGATGCGTGGTACGGCATATACCACGTCAATCTCGGCTATAAAGCCGTGCCGACGCAGCTTTTCGAGTCCCTGTTCCTCTACGCGCTGTTCGCCGTCTGCGTTTTCCTGACGCTGCACGGCAGACGCCGCGTCCATACGCTTTATCTCATCTCGTACGGCGTGTGGAGGTTCTTTATCGAATTTCTCCGCACAGATGACAGAGGCGCGTCATTCGTGCCGGGACTTACCCCGTCGCAGCTTGCCGCCGTCGTCTTCGTCGCCGCGGGCGTCGTCCTCTTCTTCGTCGAGGGCAGAAGGAGAAAAGAGGCGACGGAATGAAAAAAGATACAGGTATAATAAAAGAAAAGGAAGAAAAACGGACGCAGAAGCCTCGTGCCACTGCCGGTGCGGTACTGATGGCGGCGGGGCTTCTCGCGCTCATAGTTTGCCTGATTACGGGCGCCGCCTCGTTTGACGGGAGCGAGCCCGAAAAGCTGACGGTGACACGCGCGTGCGGTTCCGTCTCTTTCATAGGCACTGTCATGTATATGGGATACCGCCCGACGCGCAGGGCGGCGGGCGTCGGCGTTGGCGCCGCAGCCGCGGCGATCCTGCCCGCGCTCGCGGTCGCGGTAAACAACGCGCCTCTAATCCCGCTTCTGACGAAGGACGCCGCCGTCACGGCGGATAAGGGAGAAATTTTTTCGTATGCCGTCGAGAGCTTCATGATAGGGCTTTTCGAGGAGACCGCCTTCCGAGGCGTGCTGCTGCTCGCCGTCGTCGACGGAGTGCTTGCGCGGATGGAGAGGGCGGGGAAAGACGCCGCCGCCCCGCGCCTGTTTGCCTCGGCGCTTGTGACGTCGGCGGTGTTCGGCGCGCTCCACCTGTTCAATCTTTTCGGCGGTGCGTCCGTCGGCGGAACGCTGCTTCAGGCGGGATATTCGTTCCTCATAGGGGGGATGTGCTCGCTCGTGCTGCTCATGTCCGGCAGCCTCGCCGCGTGCGTGCTCATACACGCCGTGTACGATTTCGGCGGATATCTCGTCCCGAGGCTCGGGGAGGGAAGGATATGGACGCCGCCGGAAATAATACTGACCGCCGCCGTCGGCGTCGCCGCGGCAGCGTATTATCTTTTGTCGTCGGCAAAGCTGAAGAGAGCCGCGGCGGAAAAGATGTGCGGGCGGCGTCCGTAAGGGCGCGGCCCGCTTTTTGTATAGTGTAAAATTGCCTGTTTCCGAAAGGAAACGGGCGCTTTTTTGTATTGAAAAAGAGGACGAAAACGAAAAATTAGTCGGTGTTCACATTTTCAAAAAATCCGTTCAAAAAAAATTCATAAATTTGCTCAAAAGGGGTTGACAAATCGATACGGGGGGGGGTATAATTGCTTTACTGATATTGGGTGAAAATATCGGAAAGAAAAATTTCATTTGGAGGAAAAAATGAAAAAGATTCTCGCACTCATTATGGTGGCTGCGATGGTCGCAACGTCCGTTGTAATGATAGTTCCGTCATTCGCGGCTGAGACGACAACGAAAGAAGTTACATACGCAGTACCGACAACAGTCAATAATTTTGATGCTGCGAAGAACAACAGCAAGGGCGGAGTTCTCACTGTTTCCGTCGGTGAGAAAGCTACGCTCACATGGGCCGGACTTGGAGATATGTCTATCCAGGATAAGGGCGGCACAAAGCAGCTCGGTCTCGGTCCGGTAAAGCCTATTACAGCTGAAACCGTTGCCGCCGCATACATTGAATTTAAATTCAATGTAACTAAGGCGGGCAATTACGGCCTTGACCTTGCTTTCGCAGCATCCTATAAGGATGGTCAGAAGAGGGTCGCATACGTCTCCGTCAACGGCGCTGCCGCTGTAGACGCAAAAACAGCTGAGGCGCTCGGCACTGTTGCCGACTGGAACAAGGTAAACCATACCACGCTCAAGGTTGAACTCAAAGCGGGCGAAAACACCGTAAGGATAGTCAATCCTAAGGAATTTGATGACAACACGCTCAAGGCTATTAACGTTATTTCTCTTACCGTTAAGGGCGAAGGCGTTATCACCGTTCCTCATTTTGAGGCGGTAACACCTGTGGCAGCGTTTAACTTTAAAAACGGCAATCTTAAGGATGAGACCGGCAAGCAGGCGGATGTTGTAATAAATACAAACGACACATATCCTCCTACATATGATGACTATGGCAATGACGCCGAAAGACTTAAGGGACCTTCGGGAAGAGCATCCATTACCGACGACGGTATTAAGATCGAGAACGGCTTCTTCAGACTTCCCGACAACATGTTCAAGGATGTTGACGTAGAGGATATCACGGGACTTACGGCTTCCGTTACGTTTAAGAAAATCAACAATGCCCAGTGGGCAGAACACATCTTCTCGTTTGCTTCCGAGTGGAGGACAGAGGATCCTCTTGCGGAAAAATCATTCTTCTGCACGTTCAACGGAAATATAGGAACGGCTCAGCATCCTACCATGGGCGATAAGAGCTGGACGGACGGCGTCATCGGCTTGTCTGCCAACGATAAACCGCTTGATGACGCGCACAACGTCACGGTTTCGTATTCGGTCGCAACCAACACGGTTCGTGTATATGTCGACGGTATGCGTGTGTATGATTCTGTTCAGAGCAATTGGGAAACAGAGTGCAAGCTGACCGCAGAGGACATTAAGTCTTTGGCTGTTGCCGATATAGGCAGAGCTGCAGGCGGCAACTGGAATATGTGGGGTCACATGATCGTCTCTGACGTCACGGTTTACAGCGATGCCCTTACCGACAGCCAGGTCGCAGAACTCTACAACGAGGGCTGGAAAGCTCTGAGCGAGAGCAAGCACGTCCCCAATGAGGAAGCGGACGCTGAATATATTGATGAAAACACGCACGCAGCTCCCTGCGCGGTCGAAGGCTGCTCCGAGACTTTCGCTGTTGAACACAAGTCCTCAAACAAGGACTGCTCGAAGGATTCCTACTGCGACGCATGCGGATATCAGATGGGCAAAGGCGGATCTCATACTCCCGAGAAGAACACGGACTGCACGAAGGATACCAAGTGCCAGATCTGCGGCGAGGTAGTGAGAACGGGCAACAAGGCTCACGGCTACACCGACTGGAAGGCTGACGACGACGGAAAGACGCACAGCCGCACCTGCCAGAACGAAGGCTGCGAAGCAAAGGAAACGAAAGAGCACACGCTCACGAACGGCGTCTGCACCGTTTGCGGATACAAGGATCCGAACTACAAGCCGGCAGACACGACGAAGCCTGCAGATACGACGAAGCCGGCAGATACGACGAAGCCCGGCGCCGCACAGCCCGGTAAGACGGGTGACGCGGGCGTAGCCCTTTGGGTAGCTCTCGCGGTAGTCTCGATGGCGGGCGTCGGCGTGACCATCGCTTCCAAGAAGAGACATTGAGCACATAGCACATAATGACGAATAGTGCAAAATGCACAAAAAGGGCGTTCCCGACGGGAACGCCCTTTTTAAAAGGGAACTTTTTTAAAAAATCAGAGATTTAAAATAGTTTATAAAGAAAATTCTGCTCATAACAGACTTGAAACTATAACATACTGCACAAAGAATTATTGAAAAATCGAATTAAATCGCCCTCAAATTTGGAGTATTTTCGCAAGAAATAAACGGTTTGTTCAAAAATAGTTCACAAACTTGCCGAAAGTCGCTTGACACCGCCTTTAAATGAAAGGTATAATTGTTGCATAGACGCTCATATCGGGCGTCGAAAATAACAAAAATTTCATTTGGAGGAAAAAATGAAAAAGATTCTCGCACTCATTATGGTAGCTGCGATGGTCTGTACCAGCATGGCCCTTGTTATTCCCGCGTCCGCATCCGCCGTGGGCGTGAATAAGGCTACATATGCTGTACCGGCAGACGCAGAAAGCGTAAAGACCGACCCCGAAACGGGCATCAGCTCCGTATCCGTCGGTGAAAAGGCCACGCTCTCGTGGAAAGGACTTAAGAAGAGCAACATCAGCAGCGGCAAGCTCGACCTTGAACCGATTGGCTGGGGCAAAGAGACGAAGGGCAGCTCTTATGTTGAGCTTGCTTTTGAGGTAAAAGAAGCCGGCGAATATGAAGTCATTATTTCGTATACCGGTACTAGTAAAGCTAACGGCAACTCTACGAAGTATAATGAAGACCTCATAGTCAACGGCGGCGACGCGCAGGCGCTCGACCTCGGAGATGACCCGACACAGGGCGCGACCGTGTCCGTTAAGGTCAAGCTCAATGAGGGCAAGAACACTGTAAGGTTATCAAACCCTGATGCGCCGACTGAAAAATATCATTACAATTATTACATCAAACTTCTTTCTATCGCCGTTAAGGGCGAAGGCGTTTACGCCGACAAGGTTGACTTTGTTGAGCCTCTCGCAGCGTATGACTTCACGGGCGGCAAGCTCGCAGACCAGACCGGCAAACAGGCTGCCATCGTTCTCGATGATGAGCCTGTTGACGAAAACGGCAACGAAACGAGAACGGACGATGAAAGAAAATCTCTTGAGTCTCATTCGGCTAGAGCGACTGCCGGCGAAAACGGCATCACGATGAAGAACGGCTTCTTCAAGCTCCCCGAGAATATGTTCAGCAAGGCATCCGAAGTCACCGGTATTACGGTTTCTCTGACCTACACGAAGGAAGCCGATTACGGTTGGGGCAGCACATGGTCTGAGCATCTGTTCGCTTTCTCCGACAAGTGGATAACGGATGAGCTGAAGAATCCTGACGGCTCAATGAACTATGCCGACAGAGCTGATTCCTTCTTCGCAACCCGCAACGGCAACGTTGGAACGTCCAAGACGCCTTACGGCGCAGACGGCAGCTGGATGGACGGCTCTCTCGGTGAAGATTACGCCAAGGACGGCGCTTTCTCTACCATAACCGTTACATTTGACCCCAAAACGAATGTTGCCTGCATCTACAGGGACGGCAAGCTTGTTAAGTCATCTGCGGATAATGCTGATGTTAAGGCCGTTCTTACGACTGACATGATAAAGAACTTCAAGTACGGTGTTGTCGGTCTTCCTGTCGGCGGCGACTGGGGCATGTGGGGCTTTATGACCGTTAAGGACTTAACGATTTACACATCCGCTCTTTCCGCAGAGCAGGTTGGCGTTCTCTATGAGGGCGGCTACGAGGCTCTCCTTGACGGCGACCATAATATGGACAAGATTACCGACAACGAAGACGGTACACATACCATCTCCTGCACGAACGAAGGCTGCACATACTCTGTGACCGAGAAATGCAAGTCCTCTAACACGGACTGCGAGAAGGAATCCCGCTGCGACACATGCAACTCCCTCGTGAAGGCTGCCGGCGAGCACATTGTTGACAAGTATACAGTCGATGGAAAGACAGGTATGCACGTCGGTACATGCACGAGCTGCGGAAAAGAGGTTTCTCACGCACCGCACGCTGGCGCTAAGACCGACTGCACGAAGCCCGATGTCTGCGACGTTGACGGCTGCGGTCTTGAGATAAAGGCAGGCAACAAGGCTCACGGCTTCGGCGCATGGAAGACAGACGAAAAGAAGCACAGCCGCAGCTGCGAAAACGACGGCTGCACGGTCACCGAGGAAGGCGAGCATACGTTTACAAACGGCGTCTGCACCGTTTGCGGATACAAGGATCCGAATTATAAGGCTCCGTCATCCGGCACGACCCCCGGCGGCACGACCTCCGGCGGTAGTACGGCACAGCCCGGTAAGACGGGTGACGCGGGCGTCGCCCTTTGGGTCGCTCTCGCGGTAGTCTCGATGGCGGGCGTCGGCGTGACCGTCGCTTCCAAGAAGAGACACTAAGTCTGATAATAAAAAAGAGACGTCCTACGGGGCGTCTCTTTTTTTCAGCTGACAAGGCATAAAAAGTTCATATTTTGTTCACAAAATGCCGAAAAGGGGTTGACATACGAGCGCGGGTGAGCTATAATGACAATAACGATATTGTGATACATATCGGAAAAATGCATTTTTCTTTGGAGGAAAAAATGAAAAAGGTTATCACGCTTATCATGGTTGTTGCCATGGTGGCAACAATGGCATCCGTTGTTTTCGCAGCTGATGTCGCAAAGGTAGACCCGCTCGCAGCTTATGACTTCACAGGCGGCAAGCTCGCAGACCAGACCGGCAAACAGGCTGCCATCGTTCTCGATGATGAGCCGCTTGACGCAGACGGCAAAGAAGTGAGAACGGACGATGAAAGAAAATCTCTTGAGTCTCATTCGGCTAGAGCGACTGCCGGCGAAAACGGCATCACGATGCTGAATGGCTTCTTCAAGCTTCCTGAGAACATGTTCAGCAAGGCATCCGAAGTCACCGGTATTACGGTTTCTCTGACCTACACGAAGGAAGCCGATTACGGTTGGGGCAGCACATGGTCTGAGCATCTGTTCGCTTTCTCCGACAAGTGGATAACGGATGAGCTGAAGGATGGCGATACAATGAACTATGCCGACAGAGCTGATTCCTTCTTCGCAACGCGCAACGGCAACGTTGCAACGTCCAAGACGCCTTACGGCGCAGACGGCAGCTGGATGGACGGCACTCTCGGCGAAGACTACGCCAAGGACGGCGCTTTCGTCAATGTAACCGTTACATATGATCCCGCAACGAATGTTGCCTGCATCTACAAGGACGGCGAGCTTGTTAAGTCATCTGCCGATAATGCTGATGTTAAGGCAGTTCTTACCGTTGACATGATAAAGAACTTCAAGTACGGTGTTGTCGGTCTTCCTATCGGCGGCGACTGGGGTATGTGGAGCTTCATGACCGTTAAGGATTTGACGGTTTACTCCTCCGCTCTTAACGCAGATCAGGTAAAGGTCCTTGCTACGAACGGCTGGAAATCTCTTTCGATGGGCGGCGCAACGTCCGGCAACGGCAACGGCGGCGCATCTCAGACGGGTGTCGCAACGGTTGCTCTCGCAATCGCAGCTATCACCTCCGGCGCATACGTTGTTTCCAAGAAGAGACACTGAGCATTAAAAAAGAATAACACAAAAAGAGGTGTCCGCTGATGCGGCGCCTCTTTTTTCGATTGTGACGTGTATTTCCTGCCTCAGACGCACAAGCCGTTATTTTGAGTTCATATTTTGTTCATAAACTTTCAAATAAGGATTGACAAACGCATCGAAAAGGGGTATAATGACGATAACGATATTGTGATACATATCGGAAAAATGCATTTTTCATTGGAGGAAAAAATGAAAAGGATCATCACGCTTATCATGGCAGTCGTCATGGTGGTAAGCCTTTCATCCGTTGTCTTTGCGAAGTACGACACAAAGGGCGCTATCGCGCACTACACGTTCGACAACGGCGCAGACAAGGGACTGACCGTCAAGGGCGACAATGTCAAGTTTGCAGATGGCAAGGCTGAGTTCGGCGAAGCGTCCTGGATCGAGTCTGACGTCAACCTCAAGGATCTCACCGAGATCACGGTTGCCCTCAAGATAAAGGGACCCGCTGTCGGCACCGAGAAGAGCGCATGGGCATTTGAGATCACTTCCGAGGCCCAGCACGCCGCCGATACTACTGACGGCTCGAGCAAGTCCGAGCATTACCTCGGCGCTTTCTTCAACCAGGGCTCCAAGTGCGAGTACATCGACGCTAACGCTCATGCAAACACCGACGGTGACCGTCCGCAGGCAACATGGGTCAAGCAGACCGACGGTGAGTTCATGGAATACGTGCTCACTTACAGCAACGCTGACCACACGCTCCGCGTTTACGTCAACGGCGAGCAGGGCGATCCCGACAACATGAACCGTGTTCTTTCCAACAAGGAAGGCGCTAAGTTCGACCTCGCGGATATGCTCGGCAAGAACCCTCTGCTCAAGTTCGGTAAGGCGAACTGGGGCAAAGACGGTGAATTCGGCGTCGGCATCGTGCTCGACGAAGTCGCTGTTTACAACTATGCACTTTCCGCCGATCAGGTAAAGACGGCGTTCAACGTCGGCGAGATCGTCACTCCCGCAACGTCCGGCAACGGCAACGGCGGTGCATCTCAGACGGGTGTTGCAACGGTTGCTCTCGCGATCGCTGCCATCTCCTCCGGCGCATACGTTGTTTCCAAGAAGAGACACTAAGCCATTATAAAAGAAGCACCCGCTGCCGCGGGTGCTTCTTTATTCATTTTTTGTTCACAATCTTTCAAAAAAGGGTTGACATGTCGCCGAGACGGAGATATAATAACAATAATGATATTGTACTTATATCGAGAAAATTAATCATTATCGGAGGAAAAAATGAAGAAAATTCTCGCGCTTGTGATGACGGTCGTGATGGTGGCATGCCTTGCTTCCGTTATCTTTGCAGATGAAAAGTCACCTCTTCTCGCGCACTACACATTCAACGACGGTCTTGACAAGGGTCTGTCGATAGAGGGCGCGGAAAAGGACAATCTCGTCGTCAAGGACGGCGTCGCGACACACGGCGGCGGAGACGCTTGGCTCAAGTCAGACGTGAGCATAAAGGGTCTGTCGGAAATAACCGTTGCGATGAAGCTCAAGAACCTTACAAACAAGGACGGCGGCGGTCAGTGGATATATGACTTTACGTCGCAGGAAAGCCATTCCGACGGTGAGCACTACTTCGGTCTCTTTTGGGAAAACGGAAAGATCATAGCCGAGGTACACTCCGGCGGGCGTCCGGCTGACAGCGGCATTTCCGTTGAGCTTGCGGACAAGGCTGACGGCTTTACGGATCTTGTCGTTACATTTACGAAGGATAAAGTCCTCACCGTCTACGCCGACGGCAAGGCAATAGGCACGACGACGATTTCCGAGGACGGCTACGACCTCGCAACGACGGTCGGCGACGCTCCCGTTCTCCAGTTCGCAAAGCACAACTGGGGCGGAACGAACTACGCCTCCGGTCTCGTATTCGACGAGATAGCAATTTATTCATCCGCCCTTACGGCAGAGCAGGTCCCGAACGCGTTTGATCCCTCAAAGATAACGTCTGCGGGCACATCCGAAACGCCGAGCACGCCGAGCACATCTGAGACGCCGAGCACATCCGAGACGCCGAACACTCCTTCTTCCGGCGCAACGTCCGGCAACGGCAACGGTGGCGCATCTCAGACGGGTGTTGCAACGGTTGCTCTCGCAATCGCAGCTATCACCTCCGGCGCATACGTTGTTTCCAAGAAGAGACACTAAGCACTAAAGCAATAAAAAAGGCACTCGCTGTCGCGGGTGCCTTTTTGCACCCGAAAGGGAAAAGCGATCCACTGTTCTGAATGGGGCGAGAGCGTCCATCTGTAATGGGTTAAGCTTTTTTTGCTATATGAAAAACCTAAATAAATCCCCCAGTCATAAAAGCTTTTGAAAAGGGGTTCGGGAGGAGAACGGAAGATGACGCTTTTGCGACATCTTCTTTTCTTCTGAAAAGTTTTTCCCCGTATAACTCCCCTAATACCTCCTCTTGACAATTTCCACAATTTGAGCTACAATTATAAAAGAGGGACGCTGACCGGTGCGCCCTCGACGCGCATTATTTCAAAGAAGGGAAACGCTAAAAATGAAAACAAACGACTATCTTTATTCGGCGCTGATAGACAAAAAGCTGGTTCCGGTCATCAAGATAACAGACGCCGATCTTTCCGAGTCCCTTGCGGACGCACTCATAACGGGCGGTCTTTCCGTCGCGGAGGTCACTTTCCGCACGGACTGTGCCGCCGAGGTCATATCGAGGATGAAGAGCTCAAGGCCCGGGATGTTCGTCGGCGCGGGCACCGTTCTCACCGTCGCTCAGGTCGACGAGGCGGCGGACGCCGGCGCGGACTTCATCGTTTCGCCCGGCTTTGACCCAGCCGTCGTCACGCGCGCGCAGGAGCGCGGGCTCCCCGCCGTCCCCGGCTGCGTTACCCCGTCCGAGATAACGGCGGCGCTGTCGCTCGGCGTCACGACGGTGAAGTTCTTCCCCGCCGAGGCGTTCGGCGGAGCCAAGACTATAAAGGCGCTCTCCGCCCCGTTCGCGGACGTCTCCTTCATCCCGACCGGAGGCATCGACACACACAACATCCGCGAATATACCGTCCTGCCGTGCGTCCTTGCGGTCGGCGGCTCGTTCATGGCGACGGAAAAGCTCATCACGTCCCGCGCATGGGACGAAATTGCGGCGCGTACACGCGCGGCGGTCGCCGCGGCGAACGGACACATGAACGTCTGACGCTCCGTTCCGTTCGTGTGACAGTACGAGTTCACAAAAAATATAAAATTTTTTTGCGGTAAAACAGCAGAAAAGCAAAAAATGTGACGGTTTGTTCACACAACCGTCACATAGGCGTTGTATAATATTAAAACAGTATCCTTGAAGATACACAACAGGAGGAACAAACGAATGAAGAAACTTTTGTGCCTGCTTCTCGTCATCGCGATGGTAGCGCTTCCGCTCATTGCTTGCGCCGACAATACTGATGATGGCAAGAAGCCGAGCGTCAACACGCCGAACAATCCCGCTGATTCAGGCGCCGCCGCGGAAGACAAGTTCCAGCTTCCCGCAAACTTCTCGAAGTATGATAACGATCCCTTCACGATCATATTTGAGACGAAGAAGAACTGGGGCTTCTACGAAATGGACTGGGACGAGGACCCCGGCGAGGATGACGCTTACGGTCACGCTCTTTACGTCCGCAATCAGAAGGTCGAGGAGATGCTCGGCGTAGAGATACTCTACCATCACTTCGAAAACGCTTCGGCAACCGAGGACGCTTTCAAGGTAGACGTTGATTCGAGCGCAGGCGATTACCAGGCCATGTTCAACACGCTTGAGTTTGAGATGGCGGGCGTCGTTGCCGGAAACATGCTCTCGCTGGACAATCTTCCCTACATCAACATGAGCGCACAGTGGTGGAACCAGGACTGCTTTGATCAGCTCAGCATCCTCGGCAAATCCTACGTCGGAGCGGGCGACATCATGATCTCGGACAAAGAGGTTCTTTGGGCCGTTTACTTCATGAAGAACCGCATTGCTGAGGCTAACCTCGAAGACCCGTATCAGCTCGTCAAGAACAACGAGTGGACATGGGACAAGATGATAGAGATGGGCGACGCTGTTGACAGAGACGACAACAACGACGACCTCAGAAAAGTCGGCACCGATATATTCGGTCTCAATACGCACAGCGAGAACTGGGCGGCAAGCTGGGAGTCCGCAGGACTTAAGCTCATAGAAATGGACAAGGAAGGCGTTCCTACCCTTGCATGGGGCACTGAGGAATTCCAGACCGTTCATGAGGATATCGCCGCTCTCATGGGCAACGAGAACGTCGTCGGCGTTGACACGCCCGAGAACATTCAGGCTTCCTTCAAGAACAACAAGACCCTCTTCTGCACAGAGGTCATTGCTTTCGTTCGTATGTTCCGTGAAAGCGAGAACAACTTCGGCATTCTTCCTTATCCGAAGTACAACTCCGATATCGACAGATATTATACATATGTCGCTCTGAACTCCGCGGCTCTCGCAGTCGGTTACACGACGCCGATGGATCAGTATGAGTTCATCAGCCTCGTTCTCGAAGCTATGGCTGCCGAGGGCAGAAATACTGTCCGTCCCGTCTACATAGAGGAGCAGCTGAAGTCCAGATACTCCGACGATGAGGAATCCGCTGAGATGGTGGAGATCATATTCGACTACCGCTGCTACGACATGGCTGTCTTCATAAACAAGGATTACAGTGGTAAGGATGGTCTTTACAGCGCTGCTGCCAATCCGTCAAGGCTCTACGCCGGTCAGAGAAAGCGTATCCAGGGCAACCTCGACAAGTTTGTTCAGACGCTTGTTGAAAGAGAATCTGAGTGACGTCTGAGGTATAAAAAAACATAACAAAAGAGACCGCCGCTGATCACCGCGGCGGTCTTTCATTCTGCAATTTTTCATGTATGCCGAATAAACAAAGACGGCTTATTTCCCGCCTCGGCGCGCGGTTTTGTGCAATTTAACGGCGGAAAAATTGCCGCAACCTATTTATTTATTTTGCGTGATGTGGTACAATACCATTTTGTGATGAAGAATAAATGAGGTGAAGTAAATTGCGTAGAGACGACCTTAGAAACATAGCGATAATAGCGCATGTCGACCACGGCAAGACGACGCTCGTCGACGAGATGCTGAAGCAGTGCGGAGAGTACCACGATAAACAGCAGATAACGGAGCGCGTTATGGACTCCGGCGACCTTGAGCGCGAGCGCGGAATAACGATACTTGCGAAGAACACGTCCGTGCAGTACCACGACGTAAAGATAAATATTGTAGACACTCCCGGTCACGCCGACTTCGGCGGCGAGGTCGAGCGCATCCTCAAAATGGTGAACGGCGTCCTCCTGCTCGTCGACGCCGCCGAGGGACCGATGCCGCAGACGCGGTTCGTTCTTGGGCGCGCAATGGAGCTCGGACACCGCGTGATCGTTGTGATAAACAAGATCGACAGACCGGACGCGCGTCTCGGCGAGGTCGAGGACGAAATACTGGAGCTTCTGCTCGAGCTGAACGCCTCGACGGAGCAGTTCGACTCGCCGATGATATACTGCTCCGGACGCGACGGCACGGCGTCGTTCTCTCCCGACGAGAAGGGAACGGATCTCGTCCCGCTGTTCGATACTATACTGAAATATATGCCCGCTCCCGAGGGCGACGCGGACGGTCCGCTTCAGATGCTCATATCCAACATCGACTACAACGATTACGTCGGAAGGATAGGGATCGGGCGCATCGAGCGCGGCAGCATAAAGGTCGGGCAGGAGGTCTCGGTCGTCAATTATCACGACCCGGACGCAAAGGCAAAGAAGACGAACGTCGTCTCCCTCTATGAGTTTGACGGGCTCTCCCGCCGCGCCGTGAATGAGGCTCACGTCGGCGATATAGTCTGCTTCTCGGGCGCATCCGACATCACGATCGGCGACACGCTGACTGATCCGTCAGCTCCCGAACCGCTCGAATTCGTCAAGATAAGCGAGCCGACGATAGAAATGACTTTCTCTGTGAACGACAGCCCGTTTGCAGGCAGAGAGGGCAAATTTGTGACGTCGCGTCAGCTCCGCGCGCGCCTTTACCGCGAAACGCTCCGCGACGTGTCGCTGCGCGTTTCCGACGGCGACACGACGGACTGCTTCTACGTCGCGGGGCGCGGAGAGATGCATCTCTCCATCCTCATCGAAACGATGCGCCGCGAGGGATACGAGCTTTGCTGCTCGATGCCGCGCGTGCTCTACCGCGAGATAGACGGCGTGCGCTGCGAGCCTATGGAGCGCGTTTCGATAGACGTGCCCGAGGCGAGCGTCGGCGTCGTTATCGAAAAGCTCGGCGCGAGAAAGGGAGAGCTCTTGGAGATGAACCTCTCGGGTTCGCGCATGAAGATAGAGTATTCGATACCGTCAAGGTGCCTTTTCGGATACAGAAGCGAATTTCTGACGGACACATGCGGGGAGGGGATAATCAACTCGATTTTCGACGGATATCAGCCCTACAAGGGAGATATCACGCTCCGCTACACGGGCTCGCTCGTCGCGTCGGAATCGGGCGAGGCGACGTCATATGGGCTTTACAACGCGCAGGACAGGGGCGCGCTCTTCATCGGTGTGCAGACAGAGGTCTACGAGGGGATGCTCGTCGGCGAATGCCCGCGCATGGAGAATATTGCCGTCAACGTCTGCAAAAAGAAGCACCTCACCGCGATACGCTCGACGGGCGCGGACGAGGCGCTCAGGCTCACGCCGCCGAAGATACTGTCGCTTGAACAGGCGATAGAGTTCATCGCGGACGACGAGCTCATAGAGGTCACGCCGAAGTCGCTCCGCCTCCGCAAGCGCATACTCAATACCGAGCTCCGTCTCAAGGACGAGGCAAAGAAGAAAAAGACGGAATAAGTAATAATGTGTCAAGAAAAAAGCGCCGCAGACAAAGCGGCGCTTTTGCCTCGGACGCGAGTAGATTTTTGAATAGTGCGAAAAAAAGGAGCTCCCGGCGAGCTCCTTTTTCATTACTAATCAATGCAATGCCGAGACGGCGCTGATTTTCAGTGCTTCTTTATGAGCGCGCATCCGAACACGGATGTGACGGCGATGAGAGCCGCGGCGGCACCGAGCGTGGAGCCGCATCCGCCTTCGTCCTTGCTGTCCGTCTTTTCTGTAGCTGCCTCGGTACCGCTGCCGCCGTTGCTGCTGCCCGCCGTTTCAGCCGGAGCCTTTTCCGTTTCGTCTGCGGGAGCCTCGGTCGCGTCGTCTGCGGGAGCCTCGGTCTCATCAGATTCCGTCTTTACAAGGGTAGCGTCCATTGCGTCGGCGTCCTCGAATTCGGGGGCAGCCTCGTAGGAGTCGTAAAGCGCCTTGACTTCTTCGTCGGTGAGCGCCTTGCCGTACACGACGATATCGTCAAGATAGCCGTCTACAGCCTTGTCTTCCCATGCATTGATGGAGTTGAAGTAGATCTGAGCGTCGCCGGATGTATTCGGGTTCGGAAGTCCCTCGACTGAGCCGACGTTTACACCGTTGTGGTAAAGCGTGCCGGTGTAAAGTCCGTCCTCACCGATCTTGCAGGTGATGACGACGTGCGTCCACGGCAGGAGTATGTCGTTTTCGGGCTTATCGATGTAGAGGTTCGTCTCGGGAACGACGCCGTAGCGGTGTCCGCTCGAGTCATTAGAGCCGAGGCACGGTCCTACCGGCTGACCCCACGGGTTCTGCGTTGTGTCCGCATTCCAGATGCCTATCCAGTTTTCGGGAGTCTGGTTCTGGCTGCCGTACCAAACTATAGGCGTGTAGCCCGGGTTTGCGTATACGGCGCAGATCCATATGCCTATCGAGAAATCGGTGGATTCGACACCCGGTACCGCGAAGCCGGCGTTGTTCATCTGTCCCGCCAGGGACTGGCCGCCGTTGACTCCGTTGGTGTAGTACTGGAGATCGGATTCGGTACGGTCGTCCTCCGCGAATTTGCCGCCGGAGGTATAGAGCTTGTCGGGAGACGTGCCGGTCACCTCATCCTTGAGGTTGCCGTCGAGTTTGAAATGATGCAGGAGTCCGTCAGAAGGGACTTCTGCGGCGGACGTCGTGACGCAGAGCGATGCGACCATAATTGCTGCGAGCACGAGAACAAGAATTTTCTTCATTTTTTTCCTCCGAAAAATTTCCGTTCGGCTATGCCGTGCCGGATGACATAAGCGCCGAGACGGCGATGCGAGGCTGTGGCGTCATATTCGCGCAGTGCCCCTTTTGTCTATTGTAACCTAATTTTGGAGCGTTGTCAATCATTTTTTGGTATCTATAATGCCCGTGCGGCGCAAAAGACGAAAAGAAGACGGATTTTTTCGGCGCGCCGCGCACTCCGCACTTGACAAAGCGTGCGCGATGTGGTACGATAAAGCATCAATAAAGGCGATGACGGGGAGGAGTACGTCCCGATGCCGCTCCAGCGAGCCGACGAGGGTGTGAGGTCGGTATGCGGACAGAAGGACGGAAGGTCGCCCCACGAGCCGCGCGCGTGAAACGTGAAAAAAGTCAGCGTGCGCCGCAGTCCGTGCGTTAAAAGGAAAATGAGTGGGCGCGTGAGCGTCAACTCGGGTGGTACCGCGCTTTGGAGCGCCCCGGGAGCATTTCGGGGCGCTTTTTGTATGTCTGCGCGCTGAAGCTGTGCGATACTTCGCAGCTCCTCGCCTACTCCCTTGACAAACGCAAAGGTACACTACGTCTGCGGGAGGGCGGCTGCGGTGCGCCTCGTCTTTATTGCTTTCTGTGTGCGGACCACATAAGCGGCGTGCTGCCGCCGAAAAAACAGATCTTATAAAAGGAGATATAAACAATGCCGAGAGAACTGCCGAAGACATACGACCCGAAGGATTTCGAGAGCCGTATATATGACGAATGGTGCCGGCGCGGGTATTTCAAGCCGAACCGCAAGGGCGCGCCGACGTACACGATAGTCATCCCGCCGCCGAACATCACGGGTCAGCTCCACATGGGACACGCGCTCGACAACACGCTTCAGGATATCCTCATAAGGTATAAGAGGATGAGCGGATTTGACACGCTGTGGGTGCCCGGCACCGACCACGCGTCTATCGCGACCGAGGCGAAGATAGTCGAGGCGATGAGAGCCGAAGGACTGACGAAGGAAGACGTCGGACGCGAGGGATTCCTCGAGCGCGCATGGGACTGGCGCAGAAAATACGGCAGCCGCATAGTGTCGCAGCTTAAGAAGCTCGGCTCCTCCTGCGACTGGGACCGCGAGCGCTTCACGCTTGACGAGGGCTGCTCCGAGGCGGTGCGCGAGGTGTTCGTCCGCCTGTATGAAAAGGGGCTCATCTACCGCGGAGAGCGCATCATAAACTGGTGCCCGCACTGCAAGACATCGATCTCGAACGCGGAGGTCAACTACGAGGAGCAGGCGAGCCATTTCTGGCACATCAAATATCCGCTCGTCGGAGGCGGCAGATACGTCGAGGTCGCGACGACGCGTCCCGAAACG
>CANRKP010000041.1 GCA_947631245.1 uncultured Clostridia bacterium | reverse complement strand
TTGCGTTTTCCTCCGTTTTGGTTATTTTATTTTACACCATTTCTGAGGTTTACACAATATTCGGGATGGACTCCGGTTTCCGATATGTTCGTCGTCGATAACGTCAATGCCGCCGCATCCGTCGCATACGAATTCCTTGCGGACCTTCATTTTCCTTGCCCCTTTTCTTTTTTTGATATATGAGAAAAGCGCCTGCCGTAAAGCAGACGCTTTTGTCTTTTGATTTTTTTGAGTTGTGCATTGACTGCAAACAGTCAGTTCAGCTTCTCCATATACTTCGCCTGTTCTGCGGGCGGCAGTCCGAGCATTTCCATTGCTGCATTCGCTGTAATCTTCATTGTGTCCATAAGGTGTTTAATAATCCTAATTCGCTCGTTTTCCTCGCCCTGTGCAAGTCCAATCGCTATTCCTTCTTTTCTCGTTTCTTCAAACGCTCGGCACATGATCGCCACTCCTTCCTCGTTTTCCTTGTAGTATTTGCTCGCGTCCTTTATGACGTCGAAATTCATGTCGTCGGGGTCGCTGCACGAAAAATCGTGCATCAGCTTCCCTATATCGGTATCGTCCCTGTACGCGCCGTTCACATAGAGAATATGCTCCCCGTCGCCGAAAGGCTCGTTCGTCACGAGGTTCACACGCTCTATCGGATAAAACGCCGCGCCGCGTCCGAACACGTCGTGCTCGGTGATGAATATCGTGTATGTGTCCGGCAGCTCGTCGAATTCCTGACCCGCGTCGAGATTCTCGATGTCCATCGCGCTCGAATGATATCTCGCCCTGTGCGTCCCCGCGCCGTAGTCTGAGCGCTGTATCTCAAGGTCGTACTTTTTGCCCTCGGAATCGTAACCGTAAGCGTCAAGGCATATCGACCGCGCGCCGACGAGCCGCTTCATATCCTTCTGCGTTTCAAGTCCCGTGATAACAAGGTCCGGCTTACATGTTATGATGCGAAGCACAAACTGCGCGAGCGGGATGTTGTCCCTGAATATGCAGCGCATGAAGTCGTCATCGATGGGGCGCAGTCCGCGCAGCTTTGCCAGATCCTCTCGGCGCTCCCGTTCTTTTCGCTCAAGCTCGGTCTCGGTCATTGATGCATCATCTCCACTTTCGGCAGTCGTGATCCTTCTGTATTTATGATACCCGAAAACCGTGAAAAAGTCAACCGTTTGCGGCAATATCATGTATTTTTGATCAACTGACTTTCAGGCTTTTCTCTTTATTCTGTCGAAAAATTACGCTTCGGGTCTTTCATATTCCGCACTTCCGTCGCTTGAATATCTGATAAAAACTATGCCGCCGTCCTTCAATATCTCTATGTCGACGACGCCGGCGGGGATTTCGACCTCGCGGAAATCAAGGCTGTCGACGGCGGAAACGAACGCACGCCCTTCGTCGTCCCTGACGAGGAGATAATTCTCATTTGCCTTAAACGTGTCAACGGCGCCGTCAAATACCGTCCTTTTCTCGCCGGTATCAACGTCAACGTCAAGCAGGAACAGCGCGCCGCCCCGGCTCGGGTCAGTATAGAAAAGCCGGGAGCCTATGAGCGCCTGCTCTTTCGGACGTATATCCCCGAGCGCCTCAACTTCCCCGGTTTTGAGATCGAGCCTGCAGAGACGCCTCTTTGCGTCCTTAAAGAATATCGCCTCACCGTTGCTGACCACATCTTCGAAGTCCCCGTCGTAAAGCCGCGTTTCAATACCGTTTCTGACAATTGTCAGCGCTTCTCTGCGGACGATCACAAGTCCGCCGTCCGCAATGAAAAAGTCCACCATCTCATCGGGCAGATACGCCGCATGACCGTTGCCCTGCATGACGGTAATATCAAATATTTTGACGTCCCCTCTCCTGCTTTTGTCAAGGAACAGCGTGCGGCGGACGCCGCTGTCAAGGTCTATTGACTGAACGGTCTTTTGTCCGTCCGCATTCGGGCACACAAAAAAGACCGTATTCCCCGCCGCATTGAGCCCCGAAACCGAAGATAAAAGCTCCCTGTCCTCCAAGGGATCGTTAAAAAGAGGATACTGTTCCCCCGTCTTTTTTTCAACGACCTTTATCCCGTCCCCGGCGTACAGATCGTATATATAATAGTCCTCTGCCTCGATAATATTAGAAAACGCGCTTTCGTTATACGTCATCCGAACCGTGCCGAGGGCGGCGGCATCCGCTCCGCAGCCCGTCAGCACGACAAAAAACGCCGTCAGAGCCGAAAGGCGCAGATATTTCAGCCCCGTATTTTTCCGCGCCCCTTTGTAGTGCATATACGAAATCGCGCAGAGAAATATCATGATGAGCGCCGAGGCGCACGCGTTTTTCGCCATCGTTTCAAGGCGGGCGTCTCCGTTTCCGCCCCACAGATACGAATATGCCTGAACGAAGCATGTCGGCAAGGGCCAATTCAGATAAGCCTTGTCCGCGCCGCCGACCGTAAACGGAAGCACCGACGCCGATACCGCCAAAAGACCGCTGAGCACCGTATTTTGCGAGAGCTCGGTAATACAGGCGGCAATGAGCCCGCAGTACATAAGTCCGAAAATACGAATAATGCTTCCGCAGACAAACGCCCCGATGAGCGAAAACGCATACGGGCACCCCTCGTAATACGGCAGGCTCTGTATCGGAGCGCACCCGTATGACAGCGGAAATCTTCGTAAAACGATAAGGCAGTCTGCCGCCTGAGCGGAGAGCCCAAGAAGAGGCGCAAGCAAAAGCACCGTGCAAAGTCTTGCGCCGAAAAGCCCTCTTTTTCCCCGGCTCGTCGGCTTTATTAAGCTGTTGACGTCGTTTTTGATATCCGCCGCGAACATAAGCTCGGTCAAAAGGACCATGAAGAGCATCAGAATAAAATCAGGCTCTTTCGGTCTTAAAAGCGCGCTCCACCCGTCTGCGTCTATGAGATACCTGTGCTCCGGGTCGGCGGCGCAGTATTTGTAACGCGCATAGAAGCTTTCAAACGCCTGCCTTTCGCCGAGCAGCGGCATGATCTCGCTGATTTTTTCATCAAACGCGCCACCGGAGATAAGACCGACGTCGTAATCCGCATAGAGCTCATCCATAAGGCGCTTCGCTTCATCGATGCCGCCTTTCTTTTTTATTATCTCCCTCTCCGCGGACGGCGTCAACTCCCCGCCGTATTCCTCATAGTATCGCGAGATCTGCGACTGAAGGACGGCGCTTTTCGGGACGTCCGCCGCCGTCAGCTGTCCGAGCATATGGACGGCGACGAATACCGCGACCCATAAAAAGGCGCGATTTTTGATAAAGAGCTTATATAGCTCCCATTTCAGAGCGCAAAGCATCCGTCTTTGCCTCCTTCCCCTTCCCTTCGCGTTTTATCGCCCTCTCCGTGTGCCGCGCAAATACAAGAGAAACGCACACGGCAAAGATGAAAAGCTGCACCGCCGCCGCGCAGATGAGCCGAGGCAAAAATACGCCGAAAATATTCGTCATGTCAAACCCCGAGCATATTTTTATGCTGTTGAGCAGCGGCAGAAACGACGCCGACGGGCATACGGCGTATATAACTATACTGCCGACAAAAACGGCGGCTCCGCATCCGAAAGCGAGGAGATTGCCGCCCGCCTCCCCCGAGACGAGCATCACGAGAGAAGCAAACGTCAAAAAGCCTATGAGCCTGAAAAAATAATTGATGAGCACATACCCGCCGATGCTGACGGTAAGAACGCTCGTTTTAAACTCCGGCAGAGAATATACGGGATTTGAAAACCCGCGCAGACCGAAGCTGACGGCGTAAAAAATAAAGTCCTCGGCGGAAAACAGCGCGGATATGATAAATGTCAGAAACATTGCCGTCGCTATTTTGGCGGCGGGAGCCCGAAGCCTTCCTTTGCGCGACAGCTTCAGGAGCATATCCATGCCCGTCTCCTTTTCCTGCGAGAACAAAGCCGATATCCCCGCCGTTATCAGAAATATAACGAGCAGGTCCGAGAATTCATAGGAAAAATAATCACGCCACCCGTCTGTGCGGTAAAAGGAAGTTATCCTGCGCCCTCTGAAGCTCTCGCTCATCTCCCGATACCGCCGCGAAAGGCTCGGGCTGCCTTTCTCCTCGTAAAGCTCGGCGGCATCGTCCGCTTTTTCAGAGACGTTCTTCGCAAAGGAGGCGTATTCGTAAGCATATTTCGCGTCGGCATACAGGCAGTCAAAAAGCTCGCTGTCAGAGAAAACATAGCCCGTGTACGTCCCGTCGGGATCCTCCTCGGTTGAAAATCCGCCGTCTGCAACCGCCTTGTCGAGCCTCTTTTTCTCCGACGCTATCCACTCCATATTTTCAAGCGTGATCCTGCCCTCGACCCGACCGTAAACCTCGTCGTACCCCCTCTTATACCCGTCGGTTGTGGAGGCCGCGCTCCGTCCGAACCAATACTTTGCGACGGCGAAATTGAGGATAAGCGCGGCGACCGTCAAAACGAACAGAACGGCGGGGCGGATGGGGTTCTTTTTGAGCTCCCACATCACGGTCTTCATGCTTTGCCGCCCTGCCTCTCCTTAAAATAATAAAGAAAAGCGTCCTCGAGCGTCGGTGTTGCGGGGCGCGCGTTTTCCGCGGGAGGCTCGCCGCTTATGACCTTTATCTCATACCCATAGTCCGGGAGCTTTCGGACGTTTGATACGGGAAACTTTTCCGAATACTTCGCAAGCGCCGCCTCGTCTATGCCCCCGATGCTCCATACCATGCCCGAAAGCGCCGACAGCGCCGCCTCCGGCGTGTCGTTCACTATAAGGCTCCCGCGGTCGAGCAGCAGGATGCGGTTCGCTATGCTTTCGACATCGGAGATTATGTGCGTGGCGAGGATAACGATGCGCTCGGCGCTTATCTGCGAGAGCAGACTGCGAAAGCGGATGCGCTCTACGGGGTCAAGCCCCGCCGTCGGCTCGTCGAGTATCAGAAGAGACGGGTCTCCGAGCAGCGCCTGAGCTATCCCCAGCCGCTGCTTCATGCCGCCCGAAAACGTCGAAATTTTCGAGCGGCGGCGAGCCTCAAGATTTACAAGCGGAAAAAGGCGGTCAAGGGACTCTCTCAAAGGGGCTTTTTTCACCCCCTTCATCTCGCCCATGTAAAGGAGAAATTCCTCCGCCGTATAATTCGGATAAAAGCGCGGCGACTGAGGGCAGCAGCCGACGCTTTCATAATAGCGCGCCCCGAGCGACGATGTGTTTTCCCCATTGAAGAGGACTGTGCCGCGCGTCGGCTTCAGAAGACCAATGACGGAATTTATGAACGTGGTCTTTCCCGCGCCGTTCGGACATATAGCTGACGGGAGGCGAACTTCACCGCTCCACGCGGGCGCTTTTCGGCGCTTTTGTGTTTGTCGGATTTCGCCTTGCGTCCAGCAAGGCGGAATCCTCCGCGCGCAAAATCATCCGAAAATCATCCCGCGTTTAGTGCTTCGCAGTTTTCGGCGTCGTATCATCGTTCGGGCAAGGAAATGCCCGCAGGCAATACTGGTTGTATTGGCAAGGGTATTGACGCAGCACGGGCGTTGATACGTCGTCGAAAACCGGTGAGCGTTCGCCTCCCGGCAGCTATAGCGCGGTGACGCCGTTGCCGAGCGTTGCCGAAACGTCGTTTAAGGCCCGGTTGTTTTTGTAAAAATGTGTGAGGTTTAAAACGCTGAGCTCCGCCATAAAAATCCCTCAAAATCTGAACAGATATATCACAAAGCCTGTTTTTGTCTGCGTTGTTGCGATGAACGCGCGGTCCTTTTCCGATACGGAGTGCATCTGCCGCACGGGGTCAGGGGCTGAGGCACCGCATTTGAATTTTGCGATAAGCGCGCATTTTTCCGTGTCGTATACGGTATAAAATCCGTCGTCAAAGGCGCTGTTGCCGAACAAAATGTATCTCCCGTTTTCCGAGACGCACAGCTGCCCCGCCGCGTCTTTTTCCTCGGGGTCTCTTGCGACCTTCTTTACCGTCACCGTGTCGGCGCTGTATACCTCAAAATTTCCCGACCACCCGCCGTCTATTGCGTCGCGATCATATATCACAAAGCCGCCGCGGAAAAACTCCGCGTAAAGCTCGTCCTGTATTTTTAATTTCGCGAGCTTGCCGTTATTGTCAATAAATCCGCAGCAATCGACGCTCTGCTTGCCGCGCGCGGGATATATCCAGCCGACAAAGGCAAATCCCTCCTCGCCCCGAGTGATCCTTGTTATCGTCGGCGTTTTGGTGTTGTCAGAGGTGTCCCAAATGAAAAGCTCATGCTCGGAGCCGTCTTTTGCGCTCTTCGTGTAGACGCGCTGGCGTGTTTCCTCCGTGTCGACGAGCAGAACCTCGCCGGGGTCATTGCCCATGCCTATAACCGAGCTCCCCGACATCGTAAAATCAAGCAGGGTGGAGCTGCTTTTCAGGCTGTAAACTCTGGCTGCCTTGTTCCCCGGTCCCGGCGCGTCCTGAAACATTATGTATTCTCCGAAGGCGGAGTATTTGTTGAACGAGTTTTCACGAAAAGTCACGGAACCGCCCTCGTCGCGGGAAAGACCGTTCAAGTCAAACGGGATAAAGAGAAATTCGTCCGCCCCGGGCTCACAGCACACTATCAGCCTCTGCTCAAGAAGGATATTGCTTATCCTTTTGGAAATTCCCGACGCGAGGTCTGATATATCGAAGATGTCGTCGTCAACAAGGGTCCATTCGGGGCGCGCGTCCGTGACGGGCTCGGTCTTTATGTCCGCCTCGGTCTCGCGTTCCGTATCGGGGGTGTGCTGCGTGCCCGTATCCGACGCGCCGTCTCCGAAAACAAAGCTCCCCGATATCGTAGGCTGAGGTTCGGCGTCCCCGCTTTTCGGTATCGCGAGCATATAGAACGTGTTGTACTCCTCTATGCCGTATTTTTGCGGATCCAAGCCGCCGACGTCAAGTGAGAACGTGTTCTCGTAGACCTTTGTTCCCTCCTCGACAGTCAAAACGCACGGGAACGCGGATGATGTCACGGGAGTTCCGTTGATGAACGGTATCATTATGTATTCTTCAGACGGACCGCCGCAGCAATGCATTTCAAAGATAAGCGAGCCGTCCTTCACCGGCAGATACGGCATTGTCGCGGCTTCGGGGTTTCGGAGCGTAAGCTCGAACAACCTCAGCTTGTTTACCTCGCGTCCGCGCCTGTCAGTGTATATGTATTTGTCCGCCTCGTTCTGCGTCATGTCCCGCTGGGGGTCAAGACGGGGAAATTCCGCGGGCTCGGACGGGGCGTCCTTTTTCATTTCCATATACAGCGGGAGAAACGTCGTTATGGAATTTGTGTGTCCGAATATATATTCCTTTTTGTCAGGTCTTTTCTGCGGGTTCAGGATGCTGAGGAATCTGACGCTCAGCGTGTCTCCCTCACGTCCGCACACGGGCGTGAATTTTATCTTCACGGTTGCTTTTTCATTCGCCGGAGCTTCATGAATATGCATATACGCCTCAGCGTCCCCGTCCGTCGAATACGGCTGCGGGATGCCGTTGACGAACATCAGCATGCCGGTGCTTATCGGGACGCTGTCATTGTCGATATAGTATTCGACCTCGACCGGCTCGCCGTCATATACGATATTCGTGTCGGGGTCGGGAGAGACAAGCCCGAAGCCGTATGCCATCATTTCGTCGTTCTGCTCCTCGGAAAAAGGACTGCTCTCCGGCAGATATCCGGCGTCCGTTTCGGCTGCCGTGCCGCCCCCGCATCCGAGGCAGGACAAAAAAACGGTCAAGGTCAGAACGGACGCCAAGCAATATTTTATAATGACTGTGTTTGATCTCATAAGCGCGCGCCTCCGTGTGATTTCATCTAAATATCATTGATTTAACTTAAGCTTAATTATATACGGTTATATTTATTCTGTCAACTATAAATTATCGAGTTGACAAACCGTTTAATATTATGTATACTTAAATTGTATTTTACAGAGGTGAATACCTTCACCGAAAAAGGAGCCGCCGAATTGAAAAACCGATACTTATCTCCAAACGAGCTTGCCGTCATGCTGGTGCTTTGGAACGCAGGACGTGCGCTTTCGAGGCCGGAAATATTGGCCGAGATCGAAATCAGCGATTGGAATCCTAATTCCATCCATCTGATCCTAAACAACCTTATCGAAAAGGGCTTTGTAAAAGTCAGCGGCATCGCCCGCTGCGGAAAGGGATACGGAAGAACATATGAAGCCGTGAGATCGCAGATCTCATACGGCGCGGGACTTGCCCTCAGCGTTATGCCCGACGGCGGGGACGCCGACAGCGTAGTCGATATGGTATCCGCCATGGTAAAAGAAGCAGGAGTAGACAGCGATACTATTCTGAGGCTTGAAGAGATGCTCAGAAAATATCGCCGTGAAATAGATAAAGAGGGGTGATCTTCCCGTGGGAGTATCTGTTTTTTCTCTTATAGTCGGGCTGTTTTTCTTCACTGTCATGGCACTGCTCGGCAGCGTCATGCTGCCGCGCGCGACAAAGGGTGGCGTGCTCCTTACCGGCGTTATCTTCGTTTTCGCGTTGGCGCGTATTTTTATTCCGATCAATTTTAAATACACATATTACATTCATTCCGAAAAAATATACCCCGCGATCATCTATCTGTTAAGAGAGGAGCTTTTTTGGGGAATAACAGTCGGTGACGCGCTCATTTTTGTGTGGGTGTGCGGTTTTTGCTTTTTTGCCGCGCGGCTGGCGGGAAAACTCTACGCTGTACATAAGTTCAATCGCAGCTCCGTTCCCGTTGCTGTTGGCAGCAGACCGGATATATTGGCGAAGGAGCTTTGCGCGAGCGCGGAATATAAAAGAAAAAGACCGCTCGACCTGCGTATATCATCCCGGGCGTTCGGGGCATATCAGTCCGGACTTTTTTCAGCCAGCATTATCCTGCCGAAAAATATTGACGACTTTTCGGACAGCGAAATAAACTTCATGCTGCGGCACGAGCTTTGCCATTTTCGGAGCGGCGACCTTATTATACTGTTGATACTGAGACTGCTCGAATGTGTTTTATGGTGGAATCCGACAGTATTTTTGCTGCGAAAAAGCGTCGAACGTATGCTTGAGCTGCGCTGTGACAGGCGTGTCTGCGAATCGATGACGGGGAGCGAGCGGGCGGACTACATGGAGACGCTGCTCAAGCTCGCGCGCGGCTCCGTATCTAAAGAGGAACAGGCTGTCATGCGCTTTCAAGGGAGGCAGGGCGCGTCCGAGCTTGAACAGCGGATAACGATCCTTACCGATACAAAAAAAGGACCTGCGGCATCGCGCGGGCTCCTTGCTTTTGTCATGGTCGGTTTTGTTTTACTTTTTACAGCCTCATATTTTGTGATCGTAATACCGTGGGGCACTCCACCTCCCGAGGATATGGAGTATGTCCTCGACGTCAATCCCGAAACGTCGTATATAGTACATACGGACAGCGGCGAGTATATTCTGTACTACGATGGGACTGTTTTGGAAGCTAATTTGCCAGAAGATATACTGAAAATGGACCCGTATCGTAATTTAGTAATTTACGAAGGGGAAAAGCCCGAGCCGTGAAGCCGCAGCGCCGTTGTGACCTCGTCCGTCTGCCGCAGACGGAGGGCTTTCTTTAACAGCCTCGAATTTGTCCTGTGCCGGTGCCGATATATATTAAATTGCCGCGTCATTTTCGGGCGGAGAAAACGAAAAAGAGATAATGGATCTGATGCTGTCGATACTGAGCGACGGCTGACGTTTTCGGGCGGAATACCGTTTTTCGTGCCGAAGCCCGACGGAAAGCCGACGGCATATTATTGTGACGCGCGCCGCGTGTTGTTTTTTCCGCCCGAATATGATATACTTGTCAATGAAGGACAAGTCCGTGACCCTGAGATACAAATACCGCCTGTAAGTCTGTGATCCTGTAAGGGGGAATTACCATGATAAAAAAAGAAGAAAACTCCATTATATGCCGGTTCGGTCATGAGACCGTCCGCATCGACGCGTGGGGGAGAGGCATCCGCGTCCGCGCAGTCCCGTGCGGGGAGCTGCCGGACATTCCGTGGGCGCTTTCGTCCCGCCTGCCCTCTCCCGACGCGCGCGTATACGACGGGAATGACGGCGGCGCGCCGTTCGTCGAGGTTTCGGGTCTGCGGTGCGAGGTACGCGGCGACAGGCTCAGCTTCCTTTCCGGTGACAGGCTCCTTTTCGAAGAAGCGGAGCTCCCGTGGTCGCTGCGCGACCGCACGCGCGCATATAAGACGCTCCCGGGCAGCGACACGTTTTCCGTCGACATAAAATTCGCCGCGTATGACGGCGAGCATCTGCACGGCATGGGGCAGTACCGCGGCGCAAGACACGAGCTGAAGGGCTCGACGCTCGAGCTCGCGCACCGAAATTCGCAGATATCGGTGCCGTTTCTGCTGTCCTCGCGCGGATACGGCTTCCTTTGGAACAATCCCGCCGTCGGGCGCGCGACGTTTGCCTCGAACATGACAGTGTGGCACGCGGACGCGACGCGCGCCGTCGACTTTTGGGTCGCCGCGGGAGAGACGCCCGCCGAGATCCTAGAAAAATACGCAGACGCCGTCGGGCACGCGTCTCCCCTGCCCGAAAATCTGCTCGGGCTGTGGCAGTGCAAGCTCCGCTACCGCACGCAGGACGAGCTGCTCGAGGCGGCGCGCGAATATCACCGCCGCGGCATAAAGCTCGACGTCATCGTCGTCGACTTCTTCCACTGGATCTATCAGGGCGACTGGGACTTCGATCCCGAATACTGGCCCGACCCGCAGGCGATGGTAGACGAGCTCGCAAAGATGGGCACGCGGCTGATGGTTTCCGTTTGGCCGACCGTCGACCCGCGCTCGAAGAACCACCGCGGTTTTGCCGAGAACGGCTACCTCATCCGCACGGAGCGCGGGCTTCCCGCCGTCATGGAATTTTACGGCAACGTCGGCATCTACGACGCGACCGACCCCGGCGCGCGCGAGTTTGCGTACGGCGTCCTCCGCGAAAATTACGGCAGATACGGCATCGACAAATTTTGGCTCGACGAGGCGGAGCCCGAATACTCCGTCACTGATTTCGACCACTACCGCCTCCACGCGGGTCCCGCGCTCGTGACCGGCAACGTCTACCCCCTTATGCATTCGAAGATGGTGTACGACGGGCAGAAGAAGGACGGCGTACCCGACATTTTAAACCTCGTGCGCTGCGCGTGGGTCGGGAGCCAAAAATACGGCGCGCTCGTGTGGAGCGGCGACATCGAATCCTCCTTCCGCGAGATGAAGGCGCAGATACACAACATGCTCAACATGGGCGCGGCGGGCATCCCTTGGTGGATATCGGACGTCGGCGGCTTCTACGGCGGCGACGTCCGCGACCCCGTCTTCCGCGAGCTGCTCGTCCGCTGGTTCGAGTGGGCGGTCTACACCCCCGTCCTCCGCATGCACGGCGACAGGCAGCCCGGAAAAGGTCCGCTCGTCCACGGCACCGAAAAGGGCGGCGGCTTCTGCCCCTCGGGCGCAGACAACGAGCTGTGGGTCTACGGCGAGGAGATCTATAATATTCTTCTCGAGAATCTCGAAAGGCGTGAAAAGCTCCGCCCCTATATCAAAAAGGCGGCGGAGGAGACCGTCAAAACGGGGCTCCCCCTCATGCGCGCGATGTATATCGAATTTCCCGACGACGAAGAATGCTGGCTGCTCGACGACGAGTACATGTTCGGCGGCGAGCTGCTCGTCGCGCCCGTCTCCGATTACGGCGCGCGCGAGAGGCGCGTTTACCTGCCGCGCGGCAGGTGGGAGAGCGGCGACGACGGCGCCGTCGTCGAGAGCAAGGGCGAATATGTGACGGCGAACGCCCCGCTCGGATACACGCCCGTTTTCAGGCGGCTTTGATAAAGTTCGACATATTTTCTTGTTTACACGGCGCGATTTTTGTGATACAATATCATGTGGAGAATAAAATCGTATTCAAATACACCCCACAAAGGAGACACACATGAAAAACATCCCGAAAGTAAAAGTCGGAATAGTCGCCGTGAGCCGCGACTGCTTCCCCGAGAGCCTTTCCGTCAACAGAAGGCGCGCGCTCGTCGCCGCCTACACCGAGAAATACGGCGCGGACGACATTTACGAATGCCCCGTATGTATCGTTGAGAGCGAGATACATATGCAGCAGGCTCTCGCCGACATAAAGGCGGCGGGCTGCAACGCGCTCTGCGTCTACCTCGGCAACTTCGGTCCCGAGATTTCGGAAACGATGCTCGCGCAGAACTTTGACGGGCCCGTGATGTTCGCCGCCGCGGCGGAGGAGAACATCGGCGTCCTCTCCGACGACAGAGGCGACGCTTACTGCGGCATGCTGAACGCAAGCTACAATCTGAAGCTGCGCGGCGTTACCGCCTACATACCCGAATATCCCGTGGGCGACGCCGGCGAGTGCGCCGACATGATACACGGCTTCCTCCCGATCGCGAGAGCCATAATCGGACTTTCGGGTCTCAAGCTCTTCTCGTTCGGACCGAGACCGCTCAACTTCCTCGCCTGCAACGCGCCGATATATCAGCTCTACCGCCTCGGCGTCGAGATAGAGGAAAACTCCGAGCTCGACCTCTTTGAAGCCTACAACGCGCACGCGGGCGACAAGCGCATCCCCGAGGTCGTCGCCGACATGGAGCGCGAGCTCGGCGCTGGCAACAAGAAGCCCGAGATACTGCCGAAGCTCGCACAGTACGAGCTGACGCTGCTTGACTGGATCGAGGCGCACAGGGGCTCGAAGCCCTACGTTGCGATAGCGGGCAAGTGCTGGCCCGCGTTCCAGACGCAGTTCGGCTTTGTGCCCTGCTACGTCAACTCCCGCCTGACGGGACGCGGCATCCCCGTCTCCTGCGAGGTCGACATCTACGGCGCGCTCTCCGAGTACATCGGCGCGTGCGTTTCCGAGGACGCCGTCACGCTGCTCGACATCAACAATACCGTCCCGCGCGAGATGTTCGACGCCGACATCGCGGGCAAGTACCCCTACACGATCAAGGACACGTTCATGGGCTTCCACTGCGGCAACACCTGCTCGAACAAGCTGGCGGCATGCTCGATGAAGTATCAGAAGATAATGGCCCGCAGCCTGCCCGTCGAGGTAACGAACGGCACGCTCGAGGGCGACATCGCCCCCGGCGACATCACCTTCTTCCGCATACAGTCGACGGCTGACGCGAAGCTGCGCGCCTACATCGCAAACGGCGAGGTGCTCCCCGTCGCGACGCGCTCGTTCGGCTCGATAGGCGTCTTCGCTATCCCCGAGATGGGACGCTTCTACCGCCATGTGCTCATCGAGAAGAACTTCCCGCATCACGGCGCCGTCGCGTTCGGTCATCACGCGCGCGCGCTCTACGAGGTGTTCAAGTACGTCGGCGTTCCCGTCGAGGAGATCGGCTACAACCGCCCGGCAGGCGACAGGTACCCGACCGAGAACCCTTGGGGCTAAGTTATTCAATAATGTATGCGCGGAGCCTCATTTGGGGCTCCGCGCCTCGCTTGAAAGGGGTCCATATTATGGCAAACAAATTTTATATCGGCATCGACCTCGGCACCTCCGCGTGCAAGCTTTTGCTCGTCAGTGCTGACGGCGAGGCTGCCGCCTCGGCTGTGCGGGAGTATCCCGTCAGCTTTCCCGAAAACGGCTGGTCGGAGCAGCGCCCCGAAGACTGGAAAGCCGCCGTTTTCGACGGGATAGCGGAGCTTGCGGCGGCGGCAAAGCGCCTTGGCGGCGAGGTCGCCTCTATCGGCGTCGGCGGGCAGATGCACGGGCTTGTGATGCTCGACGGCGCGGGCGATGTGATACGTCCCGCGATCCTTTGGAACGACGGGCGGAGCGCGCGCGAATGCGAATATCTGAACGGGACGGTCGGGTCGGATTTTCTGCTCTCGCGCACGGCGAACATTGCGTTTGCTGGGTTCACGGCGCCGAAGCTCCTTTGGGTGCGTGAGCACGAGCCCGAAAATTTTGCCCGCGCGAAAAAGATACTTCTGCCGAAGGACTACATCGTCCACGCCCTGACGGGCGGATTTTTTACCGACGCGTCGGACGCGTCGGGCACGCTCTATTACGATGTGGAGCGCCGCCGCTGGTCGCCGGAGATGCTGTCCCTCTGCGGCATTGACGAAGGTATGCTGCCCCGCGTTTACGAAAGCTCGGACGTTGTGGGCGAGGTATCCGCGTCCGTTGCGGACGCGCTCGGCTTGCCTCGCGGCGTGCTCGTTGTAGCCGGCGCGGGCGACAACGCGGCCGCCGCCGTCGGGACCGGCACTGTCGGCGACGGGGCGTGCAGCATTTCCCTCGGCACGTCCGGGACCGTTTTCGTTGCGCGCGACGATCCCTCCCCGGGCGGCGTTGCGGGCGGCGTGCTCCACTCGTTCGCGCACGCGAACGGGCGCTGGCACCTGCTCGGCTGCATGCTCTCCGCCGCCTCCTGCAACAAGTGGTGGTGCGAAACCGTTCTCGGGACCCGCGATTTTGCCTCCGAGCAGGCGGGGATAAGCGACGGCATGCTCGGGCATGGTGACGTATTTTTCCTTCCCTACCTTATGGGCGAGCGCGCGCCTCACAACGACCCCTCGGCTCGCGGCGCGTTTCTCGGGCTCGGCATGGGGACGACGCGCGCGGAGCTTACGCTCGCGGTGCTCGAGGGCGTTGCGTTCTCGCTTTGCGAGATAACGGACATCGCGCGGCGGCAGGGCGACATAACGCGCGCGGCGCTCTGCGGCGGCGGCGCGAAGAGCCCGCTTTGGTGCCGCGTCATGGCAAACGTGCTCGGTATCGAGGTATTCCGCCCCGAAAAGGAGGAAGGTCCGGCTTACGGCGCGGCGATCCTCGCCGCCGTCGGCGCGGGCGAGTTTGCCACCGTCGACGAGGGCGCGAACGCCTTCTCGTCCGTGAAGGACGTCTTCACCCCCTCCCCCGACCTCGCCTCCCGTTACGCCGAAAAATACGCCCGCTTCCTGACGCTCTATCCGACTGTGAAGTCTTTATGGGGGTAAATTTTGCGGGGGTGCCTTTTGAGAAAAAGGCACCCCCACACCCCCTTCAAAACTTTTTATGACTGGGGGGTTTTTACTGGATTTGAACCGGTTTCTTTATAATAAATTACTGCCCTGCGAGAGTTGTTTTATAAAAACTCCTGCGGGGCTTGTTTTTGATATTGACAAAGAGAGGACTGTATGACATAATATCATCGTTGCCGATTTTTTCTTCTTAATATATACTCGGAGGGTATCGGGATTTGATATTCGGGAAATACATAAACAAATATTATCTGCGGTACGCGCATTTGCTCCTGCTCGGGCTCTTCTCGCTCGCGCTCGTCGACTACATGCAGCTCGTCGTGCCGAACCTCTACCAAATGGTCGTCAACGGCATAAACGACGGTTACGTCACCGTCGACGGCGCGCGGCTGCCGTTCGACATGGATTTTCTTCTCGACCGCGTGGCGATGCCGATGCTCGGCGTCGTCCTCTCTATGGTCGTCGGGCGCTTCCTTTGGCGCGTCTGCTTTTTCGGCTCCGCGATCCGCGTTGAGACCGACATCAGAAACCGCATGTTCGACCACTGCCGCACGCTGTCTCAGGAATTCTACCAGCAGAACAAGGTCGGCGGGCTGATGAGCCTTTTCACCAACGACCTCGAAACCGTTCAGGAATGCTTCGGCAACGGGCTCCTTATGATGTTCGACGCGCTGACGCTCGGGATCCTCGCGATATACCGTATGTGGCGGATGGACGGATTTCTGACCGTCCTCTCCCTCATCCCGATGGCGGCTCTGCTCGGCGCGAGCACAGTTGTGGGCCGCTACATGGAGAAAAAATGGAAGACGCGGCAGGAGGCGTTCTCCAGCCTCTCCGACTTCTCGCAGGAAAGCTTCTCCGGCATCGCCGTCATAAAGGCGTTCGTCAAGGAGGCAAAGGAGCTCATGGCGTTCCGCGAGCTCAACACCGAAAACGAGCGCGCGAACGTCGACTACACGCGCGCGTCCGTGCTTCTGCGGATCCTCGTGACGCTGTTCGTCGAGTCCGTCATCTGCGTCATCCTCGGGTACGGCGGGTACCTCGTCTACCTCGGGAAATTCAACGCGGGTCAGCTCGTCGAGTACATAGGCTACTTCAACGCCATCGTATGGCCGATAATGGCGGTCTCCGAGCTCATCGACATGACGAGCCGCGGCAAGGCTTCCCTCTCCCGCATCAGCGAGCTGCTTGACGCGAAGCGCGACGTTGCCGACCGCGACGGCGTCTCCCCGCTCACGGACGTAAAGGGCGAGATAGAATTCCGTCACCTCACGTTCCGCTATCCCGACGGCGAATTCGACGTACTCCGCGACGTCTCCTTCAAGATAAACGCAGGCGAGAACGTCGGTCTCGTCGGCAAGACGGGGTCGGGCAAAACGACGCTCGTCGACCTCATTCTCCGCACCTACAACGTGCCCGACGGCACGCTCTTCATCGACGGGCACGACGTCAACGACGTGCCTATCCACGACGTCCGCGCGGCGGCGGCTTACGTCCCGCAGGACAACTTCCTCTTCTCGGACACGATCGCGCGCAACATCGGCTTCACCGCCGACGATCCGGATGAGGACGACATCGTCGAGGCGGCGGAGCTCGCCGACATCGACGGCAACATCCGCGAATTCGGCGACGGGTACAAGACCGTGCTCGGCGAGCGCGGCGTGACCGTTTCGGGCGGGCAAAAGCAGCGCATCTCGATAGCGCGCGCGCTGATGAAAAACGCCCCCATCTTAATTCTCGACGACTCCGTTTCCGCCGTCGACACGAAGACCGAGCGGACGATACTCGACAATCTCGCGCGCGTGCGGCACGGCAGGACTACGATCCTCATCGCGCACCGCGTCTCCACTATCGAGAGGATGGACAAAATCGTTTATATCGAGGACGGCGAGCTCGCCGCCGTCGGCAGCCCCGCGGAGGTTTACGAAAACTGCCCCGGCTACCGGCGGATGGTGGACCTCCAGCGCCTCGAGGAGGAAGGAGGCGAGAGCCTTGCGTGAATATCTTCCGCTGCTTGTCGTCGGCGCGATAATCGGCACGTTCGCCGTGCTCTTCGTCGCCGCGTACGCCGTTCTCAAACGGCGCGGGCAGGCCGTCACGTTCGACAGGAACATGTCGGACGGCGAGATAATGTCCCGCCTGCTCGTCTACGCGAAGCCCCACATCGGCAGCTTCGTCCTCGTGCTCGTCATCATGGTCGGCTCCATCTCCTACGACATCGTCTCCCCGCTCGTCATCGGCTACATCGAGAAGCTGATCGCGGGCAAGTTCGAGCTGCCGCACCTCTTCTTCGCCGTCGCGTTCTACGCGGGGACGCTCGCCGTCTCGATGGTGTGCACATATTTCCAGTCCATAATCCTGCAGAAGACGGGGCAGAAGATTCTCTCCGCGCTGCGCCTCGACCTCTTCACTCACATCGAGAGCCTCTCGCAGGAGCAGCTGAACGGCATCCCCGTCGGCAAGCTCGTCACGCGCGTGACGAACGACACGAACGCTATCTCCATGATGTTCACGAACATTTTAGTGAACATGATTAGGAACGTGTTCGTCATCGTCGGCGTGCTCGCGGCGATGCTGATGCTGAACTACGAGCTTTCGCTGATGATACTCTGCTTTATCCCGTTTTTGGTGCTGTTCACCGTCATCTTCCGCAAGTTCACGCGGCGCGTTTTCCGCACGGTGAAGGACAGGACGACGGACATCAACACATATCTCTCCGAAAACCTCTCGGGTATGAAGATCACGCAGATATTCAACCGCGAGGACGCGAAGATGGCGGAATTCCTCGAAAAAAGCGCGGCTCTCGGGCGCGCCAAGCGGAATCAGATATTCGTCTTCGGCATCTTCCGACCGATGGTGTACATGCTCTACATCTCCTCCGTCCTCTGCCTTCTCTACCTCTGCGGGCGCGGCTACATCAAGGGCACGGTCTTTATGGGGCAGGTGATAACCTCCGATGTGCTCGTCTCCTTCTACCTCTACATCTCGAAATTCTTTAACCCGATACAGACGCTTGCGGAGCAGTTCAACGCGCTGCAGTCCGCGTTTGCCTCGGCGGAGAAGATTTTCGCCGTCGCCGACATGAAGCCCGACCTCGTCGACGAGCCCGACGCCGTAGAGCTTGACAACATACGCGGCGAGATCGAGTTCCGCGACGTGTGGTTCTCCTACAAGCCCGACGAGTGGGTGCTGCGCGGCGTCTCGTTCCACGTCATGCCGAAGCAGACGGTGGCGTTCGTCGGCTCGACGGGCTCGGGCAAGACGACGATACTCTCCCTCATCTGCCGGAATTACGACATTCAGAAGGGGCAGATACTTATCGACGGCATCGACATAAAGAAGATAAAGATATCCTCCCTGCGCCGCCGCTTCGGGCAGATGCTGCAGGACGTCTTCCTCTTCTCGGGCACCGTCCGCTCGAACATCGTTCTGCGCGAGGACAAATTCTCCGACGAGGAGATTCGCGAGGCGTGCCGCTACGTCAACGCGGACAAGTTCATCGACCGCCTCGAGGGCGGGCTCGACGAGGTCGTCCGCGAGCGCGGGAACAATTTCTCCGCCGGTCAGCGGCAGCTGCTCTCGTTCGCGAGAACGATTATCCACCGCCCCGACGTCATGATACTCGACGAGGCGACCGCCAACATCGACACCGAGACCGAGCTTCTTATCCGGGATTCGCTTGAAAAAATGAAGAATATCGGCACGATGCTCATCGTCGCCCACAGGCTCTCGACGATACAGCATGCCGACAATATCATCTTCCTCTCTCATGGACAGATCGTCGAGGAGGGCACCCATCAGGAGCTCCTCCACCGCAAAGGCCGCTACTACCGCCTCTACACCCTCCAGTTC
>CANRKP010000040.1 GCA_947631245.1 uncultured Clostridia bacterium | reverse complement strand
CATATGCCTCCGATCGGAATCGAACCAACGACACGGGGATTTTCAGTCCCCTGCTCTACCAACTGAGCTACAGAGGCGTGTCATCAACTGTCCCCAATAAAGATTGGACCGACCCGGATGGGACTCGAACCCACGACCTCCGCCGTGACAGGGCGGCGTTCTAACCAACTGAACTACCGGGCCATGCATAATTGGGAACAACAGGGCTCGAACCTGTGACCCCCTGCTTGTAAGGCAGGTGCTCTCCCAACTGAGCTATGCTCCCGAATCCCTGATGCCGCCGAAGCCAATTCCGCAACGGCAAGAGCAATTATATCACAGCGCGGGAGCCTTGTCAACAGCTTTTTTGAAAAAATTTTCGTCTTTTTTGCTGCCCGAACAAAACTCCTACGCAGTCCGGGGCGGGGCAAACGCCCACCCCGAACGCGGCAGATGAGTTATTTTATTATATCGGAGACTATCCCCGAGGCGGCGGCGAGCGCGTCCTTCACGCGTGAGGCGTCCGCAACTCCGGCAACGGCGCTGTCGGGACGTCCGCCGCCCTTGCCGCCCGTGACGGCGGCGACGGCGCCGACTATTTTCCCGGCATGAGCACCTTTTTTGACGGCGTCGGCGCCCGCGACGCAGACGAGCTTGTTTTCGGACGTAACCGCGAGGACGGCGACCGTGTCAGCCATGTCCTCTTTTATCCTGTCCCCGAGCTCGCGCGCGGCGGCGAGGTCCATGCCGTCTGCCGCTACGGCGATTAGACGAACGGAGCCGACGCTGACGGCGGCTGCCTCGTATTCGCCGAGGCGGGACGAGGCGAGCTTGGAGTTTGCCGCCTCAAGCTCGCGCTTCGTGCGGCGCAGCTCCTCGTTAACGGCGGCGGCGCGCTTTGCTATGTCGGCGGGATTGTTCGCCTTGAGCTCGCGCGCGGCGTCTGCGATGAGAGCGTCGCGCTCCGCTATGAGGTCGAGGACGTTTGCGCCCGTGACCGCCTCGATGCGGCGGATGCCGGCGGCGACGGAGCCTTCGTAAACTATCTTGAACAGCCCTATCTGAGACGTGTGCTTGACGTGAGTGCCTCCGCAGAGCTCGCGCGAGACGCATTCGCCGTCTTTTCCCATCGAGACCATGCGGACGACGGAGCCGTATTTCTCGCCGAAGAGCGCCATTGCGCCCTCCTTTTTCGCCGTCTCGACGTCCGTTTCAAGCGTCGTTACGTCGTAATCGGAAAGAATATAGCTGTTGACGAGCTTTTCGGTCTCGGATATTTCCTCCGGCGTCATTGCGGCGAAATGAGTGAAGTCGAATCTTGCGCGATATTCGTCGACGTAGGAGCCGCGCTGCTCGACGTGGTCGCCGAGGATGCGGCGCAGCGCCGCCTGAAGCAGGTGGACGGAGGAATGGTTGCGGCGTATCGCGTCGCGGTTGGCGTTTACATGAGATGTGACCGTGTCGCCGACGCAGAGCGTGCCCGCGTCAGCTGTGCAGTAGTGGAGATATACGCCCGCTTCTTTTTTCGTATCCTTGACGGTGAGTGAGGCGGTGTCGTTTGAGATCGTGCCGCCGTGGTCGCCGACCTGACCGCCGCTCTCCCCGTAGAAGGGCGTTTTGTCGAGCACTACGATGCAGTCGTCGCCGTCGGAGCATTCGCTGACGGACTGCCCGCCGACGCAGATGAGAATCACGCGCGCCTCGGCGCACATTTTGTCATATCCTACAAATTCCGTTTTCGGCAGCTCGGAGAAGAGGGATTTCGCCATGTCGTCCCAGCCGTGACCGAGCTTGCGGTTCGCGCGGGCGCGCTCCTTCTGTTCCTTCATAAGTTCGGTGAATTTGTCCTCATCGATGCCGAGCCCCGCCTCGGAGGCGATCTCGCGCGTCAGGTCGACGGGGAAGCCGAACGTGTCGTAGAGCTTGAAGATGTCCTCGCCCGTGAGCTTGTCCTCGCCTGCAGTCTTCGCGCCGTCTATCATATCGTGGAGTATCGAGAGACCCGAGTCGATGGTCGCCTCGAAACGCTCCTCTTCAATGCTTATTACCTTTTTGATATAGTCCGCCTTCTCTTCAAGCTCGGGATATGCGGACTTGTTCTCGC
Organism: uncultured Clostridia bacterium; assembly: GCA_947631245.1. Lineage (GTDB taxonomy): Bacteria > Bacillota > Clostridia > Oscillospirales > CAG-272 > DTU064. The sequence goes on along the minus strand of CANRKP010000040.1, from coordinate 16,829 downwards.
CTATGACGACATTGCAGAGGTCGGAAAGGAACGCGCCCTTTATGCCGAGCAGCTTGCCGTGGCGCGCGGCGCGGCGCAGAACGCGGCGGAGGATGTAGCCGCGCCCCTCGTTCGAGGGGAGAACGCCGTCGGAGATGAGGAACGTCGCCGTTCTGATGTGGTCTGTGATGACGCGGATAGAGACGTCGTTTTTGTAATCGGCGCCGTATGTTTTGCCGGAGATCTCGCAGACGCGGTCGAGTATCTTGCGGATAGTATCGACCTCGAAGAGGTTGTCGACCCCCTGCATCACGCAGGCGAGGCGCTCGAGTCCCATGCCGGTGTCTATGTTTTTCTGCTGAAGCTCGGTATAGTTGCCGTGTCCGTCGTTGTTGAACTGCGTAAAGACGTTATTCCAAATCTCGATATAGCGGTCGCAGTCGCAGCCGGGACCGCACGTCGGCTTGCCGCAGCCGTACTTCTCGCCGCGGTCGAAGTAAATTTCGGAGCAGGGTCCGCACGGTCCGCCGGAGAGATCCCAAAAGTTGTCGTCGCGCCCGAGGCGGACTATATGGTCTTCAGACACGCCGACCTTGTCGCGCCAAATGGAGTACGCCTCGTCGTCCTCCTCGTAGACGGACGGGTAGAGAAGCTCCGCGGGTATCTCGAGCACGCGGGTCAGAAATTCCCACGCCCACGGTATCGCATCCGACTTGAAGTAGTCGCCGAAGCTGAAGTTGCCGAGCATCTCGAAGTATGTGCCGTGGCGCGCGGTCTTGCCGACGTTGTCGATGTCGAGCGTGCGGACGCACTTCTGACACGTCGTGACGCGGCGGCGCGGCGGCTCCTCCTCACCCGTGAAGTATTTCTTCATCGGCGCCATTCCGGCGTTTATGAGAAGAAGGCTCCCGTCCCCCTGCGGGACGAGAGGGAAGCTCGGGAGGCGAAGATGCCCCTTTGACTCGAAGAACGCGAGATATTTCTCACGCAGCGTGTTCAGTGACTGCCATTCCATAAGGATATATTTTCCTTTTCAAAAAAATACTTAATATAAAGCACTCTATATTTTATCACCTTGAATTCACCGTGTCAACAATTCAGGGCACAAAAACGGCGTCTCTCATGCCGGCGGAGCATCATATTCCGGAGAAAACCGCATGAAAAAGCCCGCGCCTCACCGAAAAGCGGGGCGCGGGCAAGGATGTTAAAGTGTTAAAGGAACAGCGGACGGAGCTGGCGGGATTCGAGCGCGGCGGACAGCGCCTCGGGAATGAGGGAGAAGTCCGCGACGAGGGAATGAGGCTTCGCCGTCACGTCGTCCTGACGCATCGGAACGAAAAAGACGTTTTTCCGCAAGAGGACGGCGCCTATATTCGAGAGATTCGCGGCGAGCGCGTCGTTTGAGGCGACGGCGAGCAGGAGCGTTCTGTCGGAGCGCAGGTGCGCCTTCGCCGCCATCGTCACGGGCGTGTCCGTTATCGCGCAGGCGAGCTTTGCGAGCGTGTTGCCGGTGCAGGGGGCGATGACGAGCGCTTCGAGCGGCGTTTTCGGACCGAGCGGCTCGGCGTCCTTTATAGTCATGACGGGGGCGTGCCCCGTGATGTTTGTGACCTTCTCTATTAGGTCGGCGGCGCGGCCGAAGCGCGTGTCGGTACCCGAGGCGCAGAAGCTCAGAATGGGAAGGACTTCGTGCTCCGAGGCTACTTTTTCAAGCGCGGAAAGGGACTGCGCGTGCGTGCAGAATGAGCCGCATATAGCGTATCCTATCAAAGCGCACCGCCTCCCTTCATGCCTCCGAGTTCGCGTATGACGCAGTCGGCGATGATGCGTGCGGCGCTTGTCGGCGCGTATTTCCCGGGAAGTCCCGAGGCAAGGCGGACGTCGACGCCGGCTTCTCTCGCCGCCTCGATATCGACGCCGTAGGGAGGGGAGGCGAGTTCTATATAAAGCGCGCCGGGCGAAAGGGCGTCAACGGGGACGACGCGGGCGGGAACGGTATTTAAAACGGCGTCGAAGGAGGATAAAAACTCCCTTCCGAGCGGTTCGTCATGTGTCAGCGGGACAGCGCCTTTATAAAAGAGCTCCGCCCACCCAAGCGCCTCGCGCCTGCGCGCCGCCACCGTTACGTTCGAGCCAAGCGCGGAAAAGACGCGGCAGACGCATTTTGCCACCCTTCCCGAGCCGAGCACGAGTACGCGGGAGCCGAGGACGGAGGCGTCGCGCGCCGTCATGAAGAGGGAAAGCGCGCCCTCCGCCGTGAGGAGCGCGTTTTTCACCGTGAGCGCCTCGTCCTTCGCGAGGTCGAACACGCGGTATCCGCGCGCCTCGGCTGCCTCGCATGCGCCCGAGTCGGGGCTCCATGCGAAAATCACGCCCTCCGGTTCTTTTGTGTCTTCTGTATTTATGTCGTTCAGTGCGACGATTTTTTCTTTTAAACCTTCATACCGCACGGGAAAGATCACGGCGCGGGACGGCATGCCGGAAGCGTCGGAAACTTCGTCTGCGTCCCGCACCGCGTACCCATCGGCGGCGAGAAGCGCGGCAATCTCTCTTTGCCTCGCGTCGCCGCCTACGACGGTCACGGCGGTTTTTCTGTTGATGTCGTTCATTTTGATGTCGTACCTTTCGGTTTATGTCGCGCGGGAACGAGCGCCCCGCACACTATCATGATATGACGGAGGGGAGGGAAAGGGTCATTTTTTATTAAAAAAGACTTGCAAAAGGCCGTGAGTTGTGATATGATATTACCACTCGGGGCATTAGCGCAGTTGGGAGCGCATCACACTGGCAGTGTGGGGGTCAGGGGTTCGAATCCCCTATGCTCCATATGAAACGGGGTGCCATTTGGCACCCCGTTTCATATGGAGCATAACGAGTGGGTGAGAGACCATCGGGAGAACGCGCGACAGCGCACTCTCTCCTGTCACGACTCGGCGCGGAACGCGCCGCTCGCGCGAAGCGCGTGTCGTGACATTGGGTTCAGAATTCCCTATGCTCCAAAAAACGGCAAGGCTCGCAAGAGACTTGCCGTTTTTTGACTTCTTCACTTTTTACTTTTCACTTCGGGGCTCGTGCCGATTTTTGGAATTGAGTAGTTAATAGTGCATAGTGAAGAGGTAAGGTAATGTCCGCTTCACGGACATGTTTTCATTATAAACTAATTGCCGTTGCCTTGCGTCGGATCATCTTCGTCCGCGTCGGGGACGGCGATGCCGTATTCATCAATTTCGCCGGATTCGAGCGCGGCCCTTTTTTCGGCGATCCATGCGCGGCGTTCGCGGACGCTGTTTTTTGATATGCGCCACAGCCACATCATGAGCGCATATTCGACCGCTAACAGAATCAGCGGGTGAATGATCCTTTCGATCAACGACGGGCTGTCACGGAGGTTCATGATTTCGGTAAATGTAAAAATGAGCGGCAGCACGAAGTATAGAAACGAGATCTTCTCCGTCATGCGGCAGTCTCGTTCCTCATAATCGAGAAATTCCATTATCGTATAGCGTTTGCCGCGCCTCTCGCGGCGCCTTTTCTTTTTCAGATATAATTTCCACATCGTTTCCGCCATCGAGACGGAGACGGTTTCGGCGACGATATCCGACATTTTCACGCGCTCGCGCTTGATGTGCCTGCCGCGGAAAATATAATATACGACGATCAGCGGCGCCGTGACGGCGGCGACGATCCACGAGCGAACGCGGAAAAGCTCCGTCTTCGTCATGAGCATCGCTGCCACGATTATCAGAAACGTCGATACGGCGACGACTGCCGGTACCGTCTTTAAAGCCTTCATTGAGACGCTTTTGCGTCTGAACATGAGATGGCGTATCAGCGCGCCGACGGAGGCGGTCACGATCCCGGCAGCGGCGCCGCCGATGATAAGCCCCGAGACGTTTAAATCGGAATACGACGAAAAAATATCAAGCGGCGCACCGTCGCCGTTTCTGACCAATAGAAAGAGCAAATCGGCGGCGGAAAAGACGAAAAGCAGGCACATGATCCGATTTAAATAATCGACGAACGACAAAATCCTGTTTTTGATCCCGAGGTCGGAGCAGAACGTCCGGCAGAACTGCCGGATATCGCCGCCGGTGATCTTTTCGACGGGACGTCCCGACTTTTGCGCGGTCAGAAATACGTCAAGAAGCTGGGAGAGACGCTCCTCGTATGCGGCTTCGTCAAAATTCTGCGTGAGAACGTACATTTCGACCTGCTCAAAAGACGACAGATATTCTCCGTTCAATCTGTCTTTGTAAAAAACGTAACTGTCCTTCATTTCCTCTCCCCTCCGAGAACCGTGTCCGCTGCGGCGACGATGCGTTTGTAGCTTTCCCTGAAGTTTAAAAGCGCGGTTTTTCCCTCATCCGTCACGGAATAATATTTCCGGACGGGTCCGAAAGGCGATTTTTCGCGGCGGCACGATATGAGCTTTTTGCTTTCGAGCCGCGTCAATACGGGGTAAAGCGTCCCCTCAAGCAGATTATCAAATCCGCTCTCCCAAAGCCGCGTCAAGATCTCATATCCGTATGTCTCGCCCTCCGCGATCACGGAGAGCACGCACCCCTCAAGTATTCCGCGAAGAAGCTGCGAATCCTCCATGAGATCACCTCCTACTATGTGTCGCCAAGTAGCTCTGATATAAATATACCACACCTACTATGCGTTGTCAAGTAGGTGCGGTATTTTTTTCGACCTCAGAAAACGCGCAGACGCGCTCTGTCATCAACCGGTTTGCACAAAACGATGTATCGGAGCTCAGACTAACGATTCCGCAGGAAAAAGTCTATAAAAAGTTTAGAAAAAGAGGGTGTGGGAGAGAAAACATTTAAAAAGGTTTTCTCTCCCACAAAAACTCTACTTTCACACCGTCGGTCCTCCGCCTCCGGGCGGCAGGCGGCGCTGCGGCATATCGCCCGTGCGCTTTGCCCATACGGCGACGCCGTCGCTGCGGATGCCGGTGAAAACGAGCGTCGGACGCGAGTTCTCGCTGTCCCACGCGGGGACGACGACGCCGCTCACCGTGTGCCCGCCGAGCATATCTATATAGAGCCTGTTTCCGTCTGAAAGGCGCCATTTGCAGCGCGTGAACGACGAGATGTGCATCGTGCCCGAGACGGTCAGCGTCGCGGGCGCCGACCCGATGACGGACTGCGGCACCGTCGGCGTGAGCGTTATCCATTCATACCTTCCGGCAATCTTGTCGTGAGGTATCGGCTGCTCCTCCTCTCCGGCGTATTCCTCCGGGGAGACGACGGGCCAGCCGTCGACAAAGAAGAGGCGGCGAACCGACATTGTAGACATGACGCGGCCGTATACGTCATAGGGGCGTATGTGGCAGACGAGATACCACTTGCCGCCGTCGCAGAGCACCGAATTGTGCCCGGGCGCCATCCATCCACGCGAGCCGTCGAAGCGGTATCCGCACATTATCATCGTGCCTGTCTTGCAGTAGGGGTCCTCGGCGTCCGTCATTGGTCTGCCGTTTCGGTCGAGATAAGGTCCCTTTATGTCGCGGCTCCTGCCGACCCTTATGTTGTAATCACTCGAGAGCGAGCCGTAGGAAACGAAGAGATAATAGTAGCCTGTTTCCCTGTTGAAGCGCACATACGCGCCCTCAACGCCGCCGTCACACCACTTCGGGCGGCAGGCGAGGGAAATGCCGAGCGCGGAGTCAGCGGTCCTGCCGTCGTCAGCCTCCGTTTTGTCGGCGGCGAGCCCTGTTTCAGGGTCGAGCCTTATCATGCGTATCCCGCCCCAAAACGAGCCGAACACCATGTACTGCTCGCCGGTCGCCTCGTCGCACACGAGGTTCGCGTCTATGGCGTTGACGGGCGAGTGAGAGTTCGTCTTGACGACGATGCCGCGATAGCGGAACGGTCCCTCCGGTCTGTCCGATACGGCGAGATATATGCATGAGAGCCTCACGCCGAACGAGGAGTTGGAGCAGTACATGCGGTACTCGTCGCCGACCTTTATTATGTCGGGCGCCCACATCCCGCGCGAGCCCGTCCATGAGAACGCCTCGTCGGGCACCTCTCCAAATACGCCCGGGACATCGCTCCATTTTATGAGATCCGCCGAGCGGTAGACGTTTTTGTGCGTGCAGTAGGCGAAGTATTCACCCGTTTCGGGGTCGCGGAAGACGGCGGGGTCGTGCGCGCCCCACAGCCCGAGTGTCGCCGGGTCCGGAGGCGGAGGGGGAGGCGGGGGCGGCGAAGCCTCGCCGTTTGCGGACGGCGAAGGCGGAGAAGGCCTGCGCTTGACAGGCATCGGGGGACGGGCAGGCGGTTCTTCGGGATATTTTATCTCGGGGAGCGCGTTTTCTGTACGGTCTGTCATTTCATTTTCCTTTTCAAAAGCGGTTTCTTCTATTCAATTTTAACGCATGAGAAAGGCATGTGCAACATTTTTCTGTATAAATCGGATAAATAATCATTTCGGGGTCATTTGTTTTCGCCGTTTCCTTGACTTTGCGCCGCGTTTGGTGGTAAAATATCCACAATCCGCACGCGAAAGGCGCGGGCGGACACAAAATAACCTAAACGTATAAAAGAAAAAAGGAGGTAGTCAGTAAAAATGGACAGTACAAACGCAATAAAGGAGGTCGCACTGCGAATTCACGATCTGCGCGAGATACTCGACATTTCCGTGGAAAAAGCGGCGGCGGCGACGGATACGACCGTTGAGCAGTACAACGCATACGAGCGGGGAGAGCTTGACTATTCCTTTACGTTCATATATAAGTGCGCGCAGCTCTTCGGCGTCGACGTCACGGACATTCTCAAGGGTACGAGCCCCAATCTGTCCGAATATTCGGTCACGAGGGCGGGCGGCGGACTTCCCATCGTCCGCAGAAAGGGGTTCTCGTATAACAACTTGGCGCCCCTTTTCAAAAACAAGATAGCGGAGCCGTTCTACGTCAAGGCAAAGTTCTCGGAGGAGGAGCAGACGCAGCCTATCCACCTCTCGACGCACGAGGGTCAGGAGTTCGACTACATAATCAAGGGCAGCCTCAAGGTGCAGATAGGAGAGCACATCGAATATCTTACCGACGGGGACACCATCTACTACGACAGCTCGATGCCGCACGGCATGATAGCCGTCGGCGGTGACTGCGAATTCGTCGCGATAGTCATGAACGCGAAGGGGCTCGCATATGAGTACCCGGAGGGAGAGGGCATCATAATCCGCGGGAAGACAGCCCGCCGCGCGCCGCGCGCCGTCGTCGCGGACGAGTTCGTGGACGTCGACTGCGACGAGAACGGAACGCCCGTGCATATCGAGTTCAAGAACACGGAGCGCTACAATTTCGCATACGATACGGTCGGCAGGCTCGCGAAGGAGCAGCCCGACAAGCTCGCGCTGATCCATCTCGACGCGCAGAAAAACGAGCACAGATACACGTTCGCCGATGTCGACCGCGACGCGAACATGGCGGCGAATTACTTCGTTTCCCTCGGGATAGAGAAGGGCGACCGCGTCATGCTCGTCATTCGCCGCCACTATCAGTTCTGGACTGCTATCTTGGCGCTTCACAAGATAGGGGCGATCGTTATCCCCGCGACGACGCAGCTGCTCAAAAAGGATTACGTCTACCGCTTCAACGCCGCCGGCATCAAGGCTGTCGTCGCAACGCGGCTCGACGGGGTGACGGATCACATCGACGAGGCGGTCCCCGAGTCTCCGACGCTCGCGCTGCGTATCGCCGCGGGCGGAGACCTGCCGACGCCCGACGGATGGGAAGACTTTGACGGGGCGCTCGCGTCCGGAAAATATTCCGGCGAGTTCCCGAGGACGAAGGACACGCCCTCAGGAAACGATACGATGATAATGTACTTCACGTCGGGCACGACGGGGTACCCGAAGATAGCGGCGCACGCGTATACATACGCGCTCGGTCACTACATGACGGCGAGGTATTGGCACAACGTCGACCCGGACGGCATCCACTTCACGATTTCGGATACCGGCTGGGGAAAGGCAGTATGGGGCAAGCTGTACGGACAGTGGCTGTCAGAGACGGCGGTGTTCGTATACGACTTCGACCGTTTCCATGCCGAGGATATCCTCTCCGTTATAGAGAAATACAAGATAACGACGTTCTGCGCGCCGCCGACGATGTACCGCTTCATGATACGCGAGGACATGTCGAAGTTCGACCTTTCGTCGCTCCAGTACGCGACGACGGCGGGCGAGGCGCTCAACCCCGAGGTATACAACAAATTCCTTGAGGCGACGGGCATCTCTCTCATGGAGGGCTTCGGTCAGACGGAGACGACGCTGGCGATAGGAAATCTCGTCGGTTCGAAGATAAAGCTCGGCTCTATGGGAAGACCGAACCCGCAGTACGATATGGATATAGTCGGACCTGACGGGACCCCCGTCCCCCTCGGAGAGACGGGAGAGATCGTGATCCGCACCGACAAGAGAGTGCCGGTCGGGCTCTTCAAGTGCTACTACCGCGACGAGAAGCTGACAGAAGAGGCTTGGCACGACGGTATGTACCACACGGGCGACACCGCTTGGCGCGATGAGGACGGGTACTACTACTACGTCGGCAGAGTCGACGACGTCATCAAGTCATCGGGCTACCGCATAGGGCCGTTTGAGATAGAGAGCGTCATCATGGAGCTGCCGTATGTGCTCGAGGTCGCCGTCACCGCGGCGAAGGACGAGATACGCGGCAATGTCGTCAAGGCGTCTGTCGTGCTGACGCGCGGCACCGTCGGGACCGAGGAGATGAAGCGCGAGATACAGAACTACGTCAAAGAGCACACGGCTCCCTACAAATACCCCCGCATCGTGGAATTTGTCGAAAGTCTGCCTAAGACGATAAGCGGAAAGATACGCCGCAACGTCATCCGCGGAGAGAGCGAGGAATAACGCGGGCGGAGACGAGAGATGCGGTACACACCGCGCTCTGTTGTGACCGACAAGGCATCCATAAGGAGGATAACGATGGATATTTTAAAGCAGATGCTCGAGACGCTGACGAGCGTTGCACTTTCGGTTTTAGGGAAGCTTTTGTTCGCGCTCATCATCTTTCTCATTGGCCGTCAGCTCATCAAGCTCGTAAAGCGTATGTTTGAGCGCTCGCGCGCGGCGAAGAATCTGAATGAGTCCGCAAGGGGATTTATCTCAAGCGCGATAAGCATCACGGCAAATCTTATTCTTGTCTTGACGGTTGTGTCCGTGCTCGGCGTCCCCATGACGTCGATAGTGGCTCTGCTCGGCTCTGCAGGACTTGCGATCGGTCTTGCGCTTCAGGGCGGACTCTCAAACTTCGCGGGCGGCGTTATGATACTCATCTTCCGTCCGTTTGACGTCGGCGACTACATAGTCACGGACGGAGTAGAGGGCACAGTCACGAAGGTCAGCGTGTTTTATACGACGCTCACAACGCCTGACAACAGGTGCATCGTTGTGCCGAACAGCACCGTATCGAACAGCACGATAACGAATGTCTCGACGGAGGACGAAAGGCGCATCGACATCGCCGTCAGCGTTCCCGCCGGCGTCGACATCGATGCGGTAAAAAAGGCGCTCACGGCGGCTGCCGATGGTTTGAACGTGTCGGACCGCGAGGCGCCGACGGCAGTGCTCGTCGGCTTCGGCACGGGCAGCTACAACTTTGAAATGCGCGCATGGAGCCGCAACGCGGAATATTGGAACGTCAGATTTGCGCTCCTTGTGAACATCCCGAAAAAGCTCGAGGAAGCCGGCATAGGCATCGCGAAGAGCGCCGTTGTCGTAACGACGAAGAACAAATAAAGATCGCGGAAAACAGAAGATGACCGCCGCGCGGCGGGGAGACGGAGACACCTAGATGTGCCTCCGCCCCGCCGCGCGGTCTTTTTAAAAAAACTTTCCCTGCCGCTTGCACATCGGAAAAGTTTGTGGTATGATTTATTTGCAGCTGGCAAAAAGGCAGACGTGCGGCGGCAAAAAAGCCGCGACGCGCATTTTTGCCTTTTGGCAGCAATAAAACCGTGAAGGAGATATGTTTATGAAGTATGAGATCATCGGCGAGCCGCTTCCGGTCGTGATCTGTCATCTCGACGGCGGCGAGACGCTCGTCTCGGAGAAAGGCTCCATGAGCTGGATGTCGCCGAACATGAAAATGGAGACGGTCGCCGGCGGGCTCGGCAAGGCGGTCGGAAGAATGTTCTCCGGCGAAGCCATGTTCCAAAACAGGTACACCGCCGAGGGAGGCGAGGGCATGATAGCGTTCGCGTCGAGCTTTCCCGGAACGATAATGGCGTTTGACATCACGCCAGGCTGCGATATAATCGCGCAGAAGTCCGCGTTCCTCGCGTCGGAGGCGGGAGTTACGCTCTCGGTCCACTTCAGAAAGCAGCTCGGCGCCGGTCTTTTCGGCGGAGAGGGATTTATCATGCAGAAGCTGTCGGGACAGGGCACCGCATTCGTGGAGATAGACGGATACTGCAAGAGATATGACCTCGCCCCCGGCGAGCAGCTCATAGTCGACACGGGATACCTTGCCGCAATGACGGCGGGAGTAAAGATGGATATACAGTCTGTCGCGGGAATAAAGAACAAGCTGTTCGGAGGAGAGGGCTTCTTCAATACGGTCCTCACGGGTCCCGGTACGGTTTGGATACAGTCCATGCCGATATCGGCGGTCGCCGGCGCGCTCTCGGTATTCATGCCGGGCAAATAAAAATAAACGATAAAAATTTTCGGGGAGAGAAACCTTAAAAAGGTTCCTCTCCCCGGCATTTATTTGAAATATCTCACGCGCGGCGGAGCGCTTTTATTATCGCGGAGGGCTTCGGCGGGGTGCCGTAGAGCAGAACGCCGATGCGGTATATCTTTGCCGAGACATAGCCGATGATAAAAACGGAGACGGAAAGTATCGCGACCGATATCGCTATCTCGTAAGCCGGTACGGAGCCCATCGCAATGCGGGTAAACATTGCCATCGGCGAGGTGAACGGGATATAAGAGAAAACGCGCATGACGGTCGAGTCGATATTGCCGCTGGACATTCCGAATACCACGACCATGAGACCGACGACGAAGATGAGAACGACGGGCATCGAGGCGGTATTGAGCTCCTCGAGCTTGGAGACTGTGGAGCCTATCGCGCCGAACATGAAGGCAAAGACAAGGAATCCGAGCAGGAAGAAGAGGAGCATGTAAAGGAGCAGCGAGAGCGGCATATCAAATATGGAGCGGACTACCATGTTGTCGCCCCACCAAGGCTCGTTTACGGCGAAGCAGACAAGCGCCGTGCCGAAAACGGCGGCAATTTGCGTCAGCCCCGCAATGCAGGCGGCGAAAACCTTGCCGAACATCATTGAAACGGGGTCTGTGCTCGTGACGAGCAGCTCCATTGCGCGCGAGCTTTTCTCCGTTGCAACAGAGGTGGCAACCATCTGCCCGTAGACAAGGATGACGATGTAGAGTGCGTACACCATGATGTAGGTGTAGATAAGGCTTGAGATGAAGTCTACGCCTCCGGATAAGTCTCCGTCGCCGGAGGCACCGAGCGTTACCGTTTCGCTTTCAATGACGGTGGCAAGTATCGAGCCCGCCTCCTCGGGCGAGATGCCGGCGCTCATCATTTCGCTGACCATTGCAAGCGAGCGCAGCGTTTCGTCCGCAACCATTGTGTTGCTGTCAAATAAGGAGTTTGTCGTCGAATAATACGTGTAGCTTGTCATGGAGCCGAGCACAAAGGCGCATTCCGCGTCCCCGTCGGAGACGCTCTTTTTTATCGCGTCGACGTCATCTGTATCGGCGGGCTTGACGTTGTAGTTTAAAAAAGCGGAAGAAAACGAATCTATGACGGTGGATTCAATATCGTCGGGCGCCGAGACGAGCATCAGGGGGAGCTCGTCTCTGTTGATCTCTTCGGATTCGTCTCCTTCTTCGGTCCCGTCTGCGGCGTCGTCGCCGAAAATATCCGTTACGAGGGCGGAGGCACGCGGGAAGAAGAGAACGGCGGCGATAGCGACGACGAGCACGACCGTCACGGCTACAAAAACCTTGTTCGTGAAATATCCCCTCAGTTCAAAGCCGAGGATAGTGCGAAAGCGTCTCATCTTTTTACCTCCTATGATGCGTATTCGACGAATATGTCGTTGAGAGACGGCTCCTTGACGGCGATCTCGTCAATGTCAAATGAGCGGGTGAGGGCGGACATCAGCTCCGCCTTTCGGTCGGGAGAGGGCAGCGTCAGCGTCGCCGAGCCGCCGTCCCCGTCGGCTTCAAACGTGACGTCCGGGGGAAGGGCGGCGCGCATCCTTTCGAGCTCGCGGGAACGGACGGTGAGCCTGTTTCGCGGATACGAATGCTTGATCTCGCCGAGATCGCCCGAGAGAACGACATTTCCGCCGTGAAGTATCGCGATGGTGTCGCAGAATTCCTCGATATAGTTCATCTGATGGCTCGAAAATATTACGAGGCATCCGTTGCCTATGACCTCGCGGACGACGTCCTTCAAAAGGCGCGCGTTTACGGGGTCGAGACCGGAAAACGGCTCGTCGAGGATGACGATGTCGGGGTCGTGGGCAAGAGCGGTGATGAGCTGTATCTTCTGCTGATTGCCCTTCGAGAGCGTGTCGAGCCTCTTGTCCCTGTATTCCGCCATTCCGAGCCGTCTGAGCCAGCTGTCAACGGAGGACGCGGCGTCCTGTCGTTTCATTCCGTGCAGCTCGGCGAAATATACGAGCTGGTCGAATATCTTTTTCTTCGGGTAGAGCCCGCGTTCCTCGGGCAGATATCCGAAGCCGACCTTTTTGTAGTCGATGGGGGCGCCGTCGAGGAGTATCTGCCCCCCGTCGGCGGGGAATACGTTCATGAGGATGCGGATAGAGGTCGTTTTTCCCGCGCCGTTGCGGCCGAGCAGCCCGAACGCGCTGCCGCTTTCGGCGGAAAACGAAACGCCGTCGAGCACGAGCTTTTCGCCGAAGCTCTTTTTTATCCCGCAGAATTCAAGCTTCATACTTTTTTCCTTTCTTTATCTGTTCCCGAAAAAGGAAACGAATTTTTTAATCGACATAACGGTAAATGCGACCGTGAGCGGAACGCATATAACGGCAGCAAGCGGCGCTTTCCAAATAAACGAGCAGACAGAGAGAAAGAGGAGGAACCCGATCAAAGAAACGCATAAAACGGCAAATACGACCGCCGCGATGATGCGTATGGCAAGGGGCACGCGCCTGCTCTCTCCGAGCAAAAGACTGCCGTCAAATATTATCTCAAGAAAAAAATCAAATAGTATTTCCATGATGCCGCCTCTTTCTGTGATATCAATATGATATCATAATGTTATCGTCATGTCAAGATGCCGAAAAAATTTTTTTGCGTCAGTTCCGCACCTCGTTCCGTTGCTACAATAATATCACGCAGTCAAAAGATTGTCAATAGGGATTATAAAATTTTATCAAAAAAGTGTGCGCCCGCGTGGAGAAAAAACGACCACGCGGGAATTTTGACTTTTTTGCGATATAGGTATTGACAACGGTTGTCGGTGTATGATATAATACCCGATGTTCAGAAGAGATATTGCGGAATTGTGTAATGGCAGCACGACAGACTCTGACTCTGTTTGTGAGGGTTCAAATCCTTCTTCCGCAGTAAAAAGCGGGGTCGCCACAAGGCGACCCCGCTTTTTACTGCGGAAGTCGGTGAATGGAGCCTCGTGAGTTTCCGCCCGAAAGCCAAACAAACCTGCCGCCCAACCGCGCGGAAACCTCACGACTTTCCGAGCGGTAAGCGAGGAAAGTTTCAAATCCTTCTTCCAATCCTCTCCGCTTCAGCGGAGAGGATTCCCTTTGGGCGCCCCCGCTTTTTACTGCGGAAGCTGTTGAATGGAGCCTCGTGAGTTTCCGCCGGAAAAGCAAACAAACCTGCCTCCCAACCGCGCGGAAAGTTTCAGATCCTTCTTCCAATCCTCTCCGCTTCAGCGGAGAGGATTCCCTTTGGGCGACCCCGTTTTTTACTGCGGAAGTTGTTGAATGGAGCCTCGTGAGTTTCCGCCGGAAAAGCAAACAAACCTGCCTCCCAACCGCGCGGAAATCTCAGACTTTCCGCGTCCTTGACGCGGCAGAATCTTGCTCTATAAAACAGACGATTTCACGCTTTCGTTTCCTTTTGCAATGGTGAAAAAACGGAGCAGCTCCCCACCGGATTCCGGCATTCCTCGTCTCATCCATTCAATCATCCAACCAAATATCCCATATGCCCAAAACGATTTCATGTACGCCTCGATGTTTGCCATTTCAGGAGTAATTTTAATGGCGTTAAGAATTGTCTCCTGCATAATCGATGCCATTCCCGCTTGATATAGAATGGTATAAAAAGCTTTATGCGCCCTGTAAAAATCAAATAAAGAGGGAAAAAGCGTTTCCGGTGATGATTCAGGATTCGATTCGTAGAGCCTCCCCCATTCGTTAATGAGCCGATCGGATTCTTCCTTCAGAATATCCTCTTTTGTTTGAAAATTACGGTAAAATGAAACTCTGCCGACCTGCGCTTTCTGCGTCAGTTCGGTTATCGAGATATCGGCGATAGATTTCTCTTTCAAAAGCTCTAACAGGGCGTTTGTGATTTGGCGCTTTACGTATGTATTCTTTTGCTCGTTGTTCATGCTCATGAGTCGATACAAACCTCCGCAAGCTGTATCATTTTCGACAAAACACTTGTTTCATCGACGATTATATGATACACTTGCATCAACGCATTGTCAAGGAGGGGCGTATGAAAAAAATGATAAAAATACTTGGAGCTGTCCTATTAGTGATTATTATCGCAGCGGCGGTTCTCATATTCAAAGGGCTGAATGACTCGAAAAAATCCTCGGTAAAGCCTGAATATTACAAGGATTTTATATCCTCCGCTCCATTGGAGCAGAAATATTCTCAGCTTGGCCCGTATGAAGTATCTAATAAAGATTTTCCGTCAGAAAACACGTCGATCCAAAAATACCGTTTTTGGTATCCTGTTGAACTTGAAACAGCGGATAAGCAATACCCGGTTATTATCGCCGTCAATGCCAGCGGGACGCCGGCATATAAATATGAGGCGTGCTTTGGACGCCTTGCCTCATGGGGTTTTGTGGTCGTCGGAAACGAAGACCCCCAGACAGGTACAGGGGAGACAACTTCGATCACACTTGACTATGTGACCCGTCTGCCGGAGGATCATATCCTCTACGGCAAACTTGACGCCCAAAATATCGGCATTGTCGGCTTTTCACAAGGAGGGGCCGGAGCATTGGCCGCCGTGACGGAATACGAGAACGGAGCCATTTACAAAGCATTGTTTACGGGAAGCGCCGCATATCCGGTACTTGCGGGAAATATGGGGTGGCATTACGATGTGTCTAAGGTGCACATTCCGTATTTTATGGCAGCAGGAACGGGGAAATCCGATGATAATGGCGCAAAAGATCCCAGTAAAGAATATGCAGGGGTTGCGCCGCTGTCTTCTTTGATTGAGAACTATAATCTGATTTCCGACGATCATTTCAAAGTCCGGGGAAGAGCGGCGGGAGCGGAACATGAAGATATGCTTGCCCGCAGCGATGGATATATGACCGCATGGATGCTCTATCAATTAACGGGCGACGAAGAGGCCGCCAAGGTATTCGTAGGAGACGATGCGGAAATCCTTAATAATTCAAATTGGACGGATGTGGAGAAGAATCAATGAATACGGTGAAGGTAAATAAGAAACACAGGCTTCTGAAGGGCTTGCTGACCGCGCTTATCGTGATTGCTGTCCTTGCGATCGGCATATTTTTTCTGCTTATGACGCATACGCAGATCATTGTGGGAGTAATTCAAAATGCGTCACAGGGAATTGTCAATACAAAAAATTTATATGAGCCTTTGCGTGATCCTGTGCAGACAACAAAGGACAACGGACAGTTTATTATAACCGAGATACGTTATTCGGATGATTTCCCGAACAGCTTTTTGGACATAACTTATCCCGACGGGAATGTTGACGTGCGGCGGCCGACTTTGATTTATTTTCACGGAGGCGGCTTTTTCGGAGGCAGCAAGTGTGACGGCGATCCTTTGGCTGAGACGGATGCAACCGCGCTGCTTGATGATATTTGTAGAGAGGGGTTTAACCTTGTGAATATCGACTATGCATTGGTGCCCGAATACCACTTTCCGACTCCGGTTATACAGGCTAATGAGGCTTTTCTGTTTCTGACGGATCATGCGGAAGAATACCATCTTGATATGAATCAAATCGTTATCATGGGTTCTTCTGCCGGGGCGATCATCACAAGCCAAATCGGGAGCGTAATAACGAATCCCGAATATGCGGCGATGCTTGGCATAGATCCGGTTTTGAAACCGGAACAGGTGAAAGCGTTAGTCATTGACGACGCGCCGTTAGCTTATGATAAATTTTCACTCGGAACAAAGATTCTGGTCGGGAATTATGTAAAAGGTTCCATATTCCTAAGTAAAGAAGAAATCAAGAAGTACAACAATACGATGTGGATCACAAAAGATTATATTCCGTCGGTTCTCTTGGGAAGCGAATATTATGTTGATATGCGCGAAATGGCCGCAGCGCTTGAGGATGCCGGCGCAGAGCATGAACTCATCGATCCTTTGGCTGAGAAAAATATAGAGATGCCTCATTGCTTTGTGGCAAATGAAAGAGTGGATGAAACCGCAAAAGATGCATATGACAGGATGATAACGTTCATAAATCAAAAGGTAAGCAGCTCAACAAAATGAATTCAAAATGCAAAGCCTCGCAGGGAACTTCCCGCGGGGCTGAGTCCATCCCGAATATTGTGTAAACCTCAGAAATGGTGTAAAATAAAATAACCAAAACGGAGGAAAACGCAATGG
>CANRKP010000039.1 GCA_947631245.1 uncultured Clostridia bacterium | reverse complement strand
TATCCTACCGCGTCACACCCGATGTCCCTCCAATGTCCCTCCAAAAATGGAGGGTAAAGCGAGGAAAATGGCCGTGTCCCTCCAATTTACGAGGCCCGCGGCAGAAATAAAGAAAGGCCCGAAAACGCCTGAAAATCAAGCATTTTCGAGCCTGTTAGGGTCTGGTGCCGGTGGCGGGACTTGAACCCGCACGCCATCGCTGGCAATGGATTTTGAGTCCACCTCGTCTGCCAATTCCAACACACCGGCATTTCTATTTTCAAAGTCCGCCTCCCGATGTCCCGACCGAGAAATCGGAGGGACATCGTGGAGGGACATGAAAAGCAAGTTACATATTGAGTTGTCAAAGGTCCTTGTAAATCAAGGGTTTCCGGCACGGCGGCATGAAACGGCGTTGTAGATTTTGAGTCCTCCTCGTCTGCCAATTCCAACACACCGGCTCACGGAAAATATGATATCACATTTTCCGCCGATATGCAAGCACAATTTTTGACGATGCGGAAAACCTTACAGAAGCGCGATGCCGTGCGCCGAGCAGCTCTCCCTGACCTCCGGGCTCCAAAACGACGACTGCACCTCCCCGATATGCGCTTTACGCAGGAACAGCATGCACATACGGCTCTGTCCGATGCCGCCGCCTATCGTGTAAGGCAGCTTTTCTTCGAGCAGCGCGCGGTGGAACGGTAGATCTGCCCTCTTTTGACAGCCGCTTATCTCGAGCTGACGCAAGAGCGCCTCACGGTCGACGCGCACGCCCATGCTCGAAAGCTCAAACGCGCAATCGAGCGTCGGATGGTATACGATTATGTCGCCGTTGCACGTCCAGTCGTCATAGTCGGGCGCTCTGCCGTCGTGAGGCTTGCCTGAGCGCAGCGCGCCGCCTATGCCCTCGACGAAAACCGCGCCGTACTCGCGGACCGCGCGGTACTCGCGCTCGCGCGGGGTCAGCTCCGGATACTTTTCCTCAAGTCCGAGCGCCGTTACAAACGTTATCTCCTCCGGCAGCATACGCCCTATGAAATCGTAATCGGTCGCTATGTAATTCTCCGTATGACGGAGCGCGCGGTATATGCGGCGCACATAACGGTGCAGCGTCTCGCTGTTTCTGTCTTCCTTATTAATGACGCTCTCCCAGTCCCACTGGTCGACGAAGACCGAGTGGAGATTGTCCGTCTCCTCGTCGCGCCTTATCGCGTTCATGTCCGTATAGAGCCCCTCCCCGACCGAGAAGCCGTATGCGCCGAGCGCCATGCGCTTCCACTTTGCGAGCGAGTGTACGATCTCCATCCTCTCGCCGCCGGGCAGCTCGAAGGCGACGGGACGTTCATACCCGTTTAGGTTGTCGTTCAGACCGCTGTCCGCATCCACGAAAACGGGAGCGCTGACGCGGGTCAGATTGAGCTGTATCGCAAGGTCGCGCTCAAAAAAATCCTTGACCTTCTTTATTGCCTCCTGCGTCCTACGCAGATCGAGTACGGAGCTGTATCCTTCCGGTAATATGAGTCCCATTTCACACCGAGCCTTTCATTTTTTTGTTGATTATTCTACCACCGACGAAAACGCCTGTCAAGCAAAAAGGCAAAAATTTGCTTCAAAAAACTGCCTCTGACGAATAATATGCCGGAAACTCGGCAAAAATCACGGCGTAGAAAAAAGAAAGACGGGACAACATACAACATATGAAAAAAAGACTTCTTCTCGCGCTCTGTGCGGCGGTGCTCGCCGCGGCGTCGTTCTCATCGTTTCTGCCGTCGGCTGACGACCTTTCGCTTTACGACAAAGTCATACGGCTGCACGTCATCGCAAATTCCGACAGCGACGCCGACCAGGAGCTGAAGCTCCGCGTCCGCGACAGGATGCTGGAGCTCACGGGCAGCGCCCTTGACGGAGCCGACACAAAGGCGGAGGCTGAGGAAAGGATGAGGTCGCTTCTGCCGGAGCTTGAGGCGGCGGCAGCCGACGTCATCTCCGAGGACGGCTGCGGATATGACGTCAAAGCCTCGCTGACAGTTGAAGAATACCCGAGAAAATCATACGGGACGGTGACGCTTCCGTCGGGAAAATACACCTCGCTCCGCGTTATAATAGGCTCCGGCGAGGGGCACAACTGGTGGTGCGTGCTCTTCCCGCGTATGTGCACGCGCCCGGCGTCCTCTCCCGCGAAGCAGGAGGAGGAGTTCACGGACGCGGGCTTCACCCCGTCTCAGTACAGAATAATCACCGACAGCGAAAACGTCCGCTACGTCGTCAAATTCCGCATAATAGAGATAATAAAAAGCATTTTCGATAAATAAAAAATCGGGGACACGGCGTCAATGTCGTGTCCCTTTTTATAATATGTAAGTCATTCTCTCATTCGTCCGCGGCGCGCAGAAATCTCATGTATATCGTCTCGTCCTCGCGCTTCATAAACATCGCGGTGTAATTCTCGCTCACCTCGGCGCCGCCCTCGCCTTCCGTCCCCGTCACGGCGAACGAAACGCGATATGTGTGCTCCGTCTCGCAAATGTTTGAAAGCGTGACCGTGACGGTTGTTGCGAGCGGGAGCCCCGTCGTCGTATACGCGGATACGCGGCTTAAATATGTATATCTCACGGAATTTCCGTGCTGAACGCTCGCGTCGCCGCCGAAGCATTTATATACCGTGCTCTCAAGGTCCGCCTCGGGGATAAGCGTCGTGATGCTGTACTGCGGATATTCCTCCGCCGCCCGCTTCAAGAGCTCCGAATTCCCGCTGTACGCGGCGTAACCGTTGTTGAGCATATAATTGAGTATCGCGTCCCTGTTGCCTGCCGCCGCCTCGCGCGGCGTCTCAAACGGGACGAGGCGGACGCTGTCGAGCGTCAGCATATCTATTATCCGAAGCATTTCGGCGCACTCTTCGTCGTCCGCCGTAAGGATCCTCGTCGCAGGCTCCGACTCGTAGTCGTTCATGTCAAATCCGAGAAACGACATGACGTTGTTATACAGCGCGCCGCCCGCGGAGCCGCACGACGTGAGAAGACATGACAGAAGAGCAAGTGCCGCAGCGCGCAAAAACAGTCTCAACCCGTGTCTTTTCACTTCTCCCTCCCGACGGTTTCAAGTACTGCCGCCGACGCCTCGGCGTAAAGATACAGCGAGCCGAAAATAAGCAGCGGACGCCCGTTTGCCCTTGCGTCCGCGACTGCCGCGCGCACCCCGTCGGCAACGGCGGCGCACGGTATCGCCTCAACTCCGTAACGGCGGAATGTATCGGCATAATCCTCCGCCGAAAGCGCGCGCGGATTGTCCGGACGGACCGTATAAACGCGCAGCGTCCCGTGCTCCGCGGCGATACGCGCCGCACGGTCGTAATCCTTGTCAGCCATGACGCCGGAGAGCGCCGTTATCCCGACGCCGGGAAAGTATTTTCCCATGCTGTCGAAAGCGGCAGTGACGCCCTGCGGATTGTGACCTCCGTCATAAATTATGACGGGGTCGCGGCAGAGGAGCTCGAACCGCGCGTGCCACACGGCGTCGTAAAGTCCCGCGCTTACGGCATCGTTATCTATGCCGTATCCGAGCGAGGCGAGAATGTCCGCCGCACAGGCGACGGACGCCGCGTTTTTCGGCTGATATACTCCTGCGAGCCTCGTTTCATATTCCCTGCCCTTATAGGCAAAGCGGTTCCCCTCGACGGACGAGCCGAGCACGCGCAGCGAGCCGTAATCGGGCTCGTAATAACGCGAGCCGTGCGCGCGCGCCGCCTCTTTTATGACACTGCCCGCGCGCGGGTCCGTGCCAGTAAAGAGCACCGGCGAGCCATCCTTGATTATGCCCGCCTTCTCCCCCGCTATCGCCTCGACCGTGCTCCCAAGCTGGGAGGTGTGGTCAAGCGAAATCTCCGTTATAACGGAGAGAACCGGAGGCTTTATTATATTCGTAGAGTCGAGCCTGCCGCCCATTCCGACCTCGAGCACGACGAGCTCGCAGCCGTGCCTTTTGAAAAATTCAAATGCGATGGCGGTGATGAGTTCAAACTCCGTCGGAGGGTCGTCCATGCCGTCCGCGCACCCGCGCACGAGCTCCGTTACGGCGGCGAACTCGTCCTTTTCTATGTCGCGTCCGCAGACGCGCATGCGCTCGCAGAACGAGAGTACGAACGGCGACGTGAACATCCCCGTCCTATATCCCGCGCGGCGCAATACGGATTCAAGCATCGTGCAGAAGGAGCCCTTCCCGTTCGTCCCCGCCACATGGATAAAGCGGAGGCTGTCCTGCGGGTCGCCGAGGCGGCGGCAAAGCTCCCTTATGCGCGACAGCCCCGGACGGCTGCCGCGCCACGATACGGAATGAATATATGAAATAGACTCTTCGTATGTCATAGTAAAATTTATGTTATCGGTTTTCAATAAACCTTGATATCTGTTTGTTTTTTGCGAGCATCATTATCACTGAGTACTCAATTGCCCCGGCGACCGCCGAAAAGGCGAGCCCTATGAATATGCCGTACCACGGCATGCCGAAAGTTATCATCTTCCCTATCGATTTGATGATCACCTGCCCGACAAGATGGGAAAGCGCGACAGACACGGCGTAGACCGCGCCTCTGCTGCCGTTCTTCCATATTCTCGGGACGGCGCCCGAGATTATGCCGACCGTCACGGCGCCCGCCGTTATAACGGGATTGACCGCCGGATTTGTCGACAAAAGGCAGCTTATAACGTCCGTCGCAAGTCCGACCGCGGCGCCCGCTGCGGGGCCGAAGAAAATGCCGGAGATGAGCACTCCGAGATTTTCGAGCGTGAATCTGTAGTACATCGCGAATGTACAATAATTTTTACATATAAAGCCGATGACGACGCCTGCCGCCGTCATCATGGCGAGCACGGTCACGCGGCGCGCCGTGCTTCTGTACGTTTTTCTCTGCGTTTTTGCGTTTTGCTTCATGATTTTGTCCTCCTTTGCCCACAGATTGCAATCGGAGAACAATACGCAAACGAAAAATGCCCCCTATGCAACAGCGGGATGCGGCGTACGCACCGCGATTTCTCTTCGTTCCAGGAGCAACTCCCCGTCCCCGGGACACTTGACGCGCGCACGCCTACTCTGTGCTTTGTATTTTATTTATATATTAACCGGATAAACAACCGGATATTTTTTACACCATCGGAGACGCTCCGCCGTAGACCTCCATGAGCTTTTTGTTGAACTCCTCCGCGGTGTTGTAGCCCATTTTTTTCTGGCGGTTGTTCATTGCCGCTATCTCTATGACGACGGCGAGATTTCGACCGGGTCTGACCGGCAGCGTCGTCGTCGGCACGTCGATGCCGAGAATGTTCGTGTATTCCGTTTCGAGACCGAAGCGGTCGTATGTCTTCCCCTTCGTCCACGCCTCGAGCTTGATTATCATATTGACCCTCTCCGTCTCCTTGACGGAGCCCATGCCGAATATTCTACGCACGTCTATAATGCCGATGCCGCGCAGCTCGATATAATACTGTATGAGCTCGGGCGAGCTGCCGACAAGCGAGACGGCGGAAACGCGCTTGATATCGACGGCGTCGTCCGCGATGAGACGGTGCCCGCGCTTGACGAGCTCGATCGCGGTCTCGCTTTTGCCGATACCGCTCTCGCCGAGGATGAGGACGCCCTCGCCGTACACCTCGACAAAACCGCCGTGTATAGTGATGCGCGGCGCGAGATGCAGGTTGAGCGACGCGATAAGCGCGGCGAGAAATTCGCTCGTCAGGCTCTCCGTCAGAAGCAGCGGCACCTCGTAATACGCCGCCATCGTGCACATCTCCTCGGACGGCTTGTTCCCGCTCGTTATAATTACGGCGACGGGACGGCGCGAGAAGAAATCCGCGTACATCTTCTTGCGGACATCGGGGTCCATGGACTCGAGATACGCATGCTCGACTATGCCGACGAGCTGTATGCGCGCCGGCTCAAATCTATTGAAATATCCCGCGAAAGCGAGCCCGGGACGGTTCACCTCCGCTATCGTTATCTCACGTTCGCGCCCGTCCTCGGGCATATACGCCGGGGACAGCGAAAACTCGTCTATTATGGTGCCGAGCGGTACCGTCGGTTTGTTAAGTCCCATTTTTTCACATCTCTATTGCGTCATCACTTTTGTAAAAATAATTGTACCATACGCGCGCCGCCTTTTCAACCCCGCGCGCAAATTTTATTTTTTTCTCCGTTTTCGAAGACTGAAGAAAAAAAGCCGCCCCGCGGCGATTTTTTATCGATTTTTCAAATGTGTTTTTTTCGGTTGACTTTGCGCCATAGGCGAGATATAATAAATATGTACTGTCGGACATACATAAAAATCCGTTTTTACGGCAGATATACAAAAAGAAAGGCACGTTTCCGAAAGAAATAATGACTGTGCGCTCCATAAAATACACGATTATGCATATTGCCGCCTCAGCGCTTGCCGCCGCGACGCTTTTTTCGCTTTCCGCATGCGGAAAAAAATACGACCTTCCGGAGAGCACCGAGGACGAGCTTCGGGCAGTTTATGTCATGGGCGAGCATGAGGTGCCCTACGAGCAGTTCCGCTACTTTCTGCTCAATTACGCCGAAGAATACGAAGACGTGGAGTATGACAAGCTCAAGGAGATGACGCGCGGCGCTCTGCTCCGCATATACGCAACGCTCGACCTCGCCGCCGAACACGGCATCGATTACAAAAGCGGCGACGTGAGAAAACAAGTTGAAAAAACGCTTGAGAACTCGATAGAGAACGACTTCGGCGGCGTTGACAATTTTGTTTCGGGTCTCGGTCCCGCGCACATGAACGCCTCCGTATACCGCTTTATCCTTTCCGAATTTGAGTGCGAGGGCCGCCTTTACGACAAGCTCTGCGAAGATGGCGTGATAAAGACCGACGACGACGCCGTCATCGACGCCATTTCCAACGGCGAGTTCTGCTGCGCGAAGCAGGTGCTCATCATGAACGATCCTGGAGACGATCCGGAGGAGAACAGAAAGCTCGCCGAGAACGTGCTGATGCAGGCGCAGCTCGGCGCCGATTTTGACACGCTCATAGCAGAGAACGGCGAGGACATGGACATGATAACGAAGCCGAAGGGCTACGTTTTCCCGCGCGGTCAGCTGATCGAGGAATTCGAGAACGCCGCGTTCGACCTCGAGATAGGAGAGCTTTCCGACATCGTTGAATCCCCGCTCGGATACCACATAATCCTGCGCTGCGAGCTCGACCCGTCTTATGTAGAGGAGCATTTCGACGAGCTCGCGGAAGCATACAAGGCAAGCAAATTTTATGAGCTTGTATCAAAAAGGGTCTCTGAGCTGACGGTCACCGAGACCGATTATCTCAAATCGCTTTCCGCGGCGGACATAAAATAACTCCGTCTTGAAGCCCCGCAAAATAAACGGCAAAATGAACGCATCATCACGGACGAAAGGAGGAGCGCATGAACGGATACCACGCGCCGATACAGTATAAGCACAGCGGAAAAAGCCGCCGCCGTTACAACAGATACGGCAGAAAAAAGCTCCGCATAAACCTGACTGTGCTCTTCGTCGTTCTGTTTATAATCGGCTGCTTTGTCGGCGCCGTTATCCTCGGAAATTATCTGAAGGACAAGGTCGGCGGCGCGGGAGGCGTCGACGAAACCTTCTTTGACACAAATGACAACGCGGGCGCGGGTCCTCACCCGAGCGTTTCCGACGCCGCGCAGAGCCACGCTTCTCACCGTTCCGGCTGCTTTTTCCCGTATGCGTCAGAGGACATATACGCGCTCTCGGGAAGGATATTCGACTCCGGATATGACGCCGTGACGATCCCGCTGAAGGACGCCGCAGGCACGCTGCTGTACTATTCGTCAGCCGCCGAGACGCTCTCGCGCCTTCCCGAAGGCGTCGAGCTCGCCGATCTCAGGGACACGATGTCTGCGGTCCGCGCCGCAGGGCGCGCGCGCGGGATGGAGCCACAGATAACACTCTATTTTGACATGACGTATTCCGCCTCGAGCGACCCCGTCATATCGGAGGCTACGCTGCTTTACGAGACAGCCGTCATCGCAGAGGCGTTCTCGCTCGGAGCCGACAATGTGCTAATAACCGGTCTTCCGACGGACGGAGGCAGGATAACGGACGCCGACGGCATCATGGCAGTCATAGAAAAGCTGCGTTCCTCAGCACCCGATATAAAGCTGACGCTCGCCTTTCCTCCTGAGACCTTCTCCGACCGTTCGATGTCTCAGACGCTCGACGCGCTCGCGAAGGCGGCAGGCGCGCTTGCCGTTGACACGCTCGGGCTCGACTGGTCATACAGCGAGACCGAGGAGGAATACACATACACCGACGAGCAGGGACAGCAGGCGACAGGCATCGGCACAGTCAGACAATCTTCAATATATTCGGCGCTCGACGCTGCCGCGTCGTCAATAAAAAGCAGCGTCTCGCTTTACAGCCTCAGCTTCGTCATACGGGGCAATGTGACATATAACGAGAGCGAGGCCGTCGACGCGCTGAGCCGCAACGGGGCATACGGATATTTCGTCATCTCCGCCCCCGAGGAATACCACGCGCCCGCCTCTCCCGAGACGGGGAGCGGCACCGAGCCCGATACGACCGCAAAACCGGGCGGGAACACGAAACCCGACAAACCCGAGACAACAAAGCCGCCCGAGACAAAGCCCCCGACAACGACGCCTCCCGCAACGACAGACGCGCCTGTGACGCAAGCGCCCGGGACAGATACGCCCGGAACGCAGTCTCCCGAAACAGAGGCTCCCGAAACGGGCGGCGGTCAGCATGAACCGGACGTTACCGACAGTCCCGAGACAGAGCCGCCAACAGATAACGAGACCGAAACGCCAAAGCCCGGGATGTCCGACGCAGACGAAACGACATCCCCGAAGCCCGAGGATGAGCCGCCCGGAGACGAAGGCGGCGACGAAGGCGAACCGAGCCCTTCCGACTGAAACTTAAGATCCGACAGGAGAAAAAGTCATGGACAGCAAAAAAGAACCGACCGGCAGATTTAATAATGACGAAGCGCTGCCCGTTTTCGCCGCAGACCTGAATTTTACCGTTATTTTCTGCAACGAAGCCGCACACAAAAAATACGCCGCGCTCGAATACGGCGACGACGTATGCCTGCGCTATCCCGATGTCAAACGCCTCACGGAAGAGGCGCGCGCAGCCGGACAGACCTCTTTCGTCCTCTCTGCGACGTGCGACGGAGACGTGCTCGTCGACCTGTCGACAGCGGAAAAAGACAACGTCATCTTCTTCCGTCCGCTTTCGCAGATCGCGACATCATCACAGGCGCTCTCTTACGAGGACATCGTTCGTGAATTTGCCCTTGCATCATCGGAAGCGTGCCCCGAGTCGGCGTTCAGGATGGCGGAGCTCTCCCAGGCGCTCGCCTCCGGCAGCATTCCCATCTGCTTCCGCGGAAAGACGCAGTCTTCCCTTCTTTTATCGGAACTGCTGTCCGCGTTCCGCAATTCCGCTCTCTCAAATAAGAGCCGAATAGGACGCGACGTTATAATCAGCTGCGACAAAAGCGTCACACCGTTTTATGTAATTCACGGCGACGCATACGCACTTATGCTCACACTGTTTTCAATGTGCAGAGCCGTCGGGTTTGCCGCCTCAGGCGCTTTGACGATGTCAGTCAGATGCACGGCGTATTCGGCGGAGCTCGCCGTCAGCGCCGACATTCGCCGCGGCATAACGATCAAAGATACGGCGTCCTTCGGACCGCACGCTCCTGACGTGCTCTTCGCGGGCTCGCTCGCCCGCGCCATGGACTGCGTCCTTCTGCCCGCGCACAGCGGCGGGAAGGCATGCTTCCGCCTTATCATCCGCACCCCGTCCTTCGGGCAGAAGCTCGAAGACGGCGGCATCGTTCCCGAGATGCTCGCTATCGCCGCGGATGCTGCCGTCCGCTTCATTTTCGGCAGCGGCGAGGCAGCATCAGCAGAACAGTAATATAACGAGCATTATCAGGAGTTCGTCGTCCCCTCCGTTTACGAGAAGCATAAGTATTATCGCGCCTATAAGTATTTCTTCCGCTCCTATCGAGCCAAAAAGTCCCGAGAACAAATTTCCGAGCGCGCCTGTTTTTGCGTTGCCCCGCTTCTTTTCGGCGGCCGACACCGGTCGGTCTGCCGTCGGCGGCGCATCGCGCCCCATCTCTCTATCATCGGCGCGGGCGGCGCTGTCGCCGCTGTTTGTGCGGACCGCTGAGGCTGTACCGACGGCGCTTCCCGCCGCTGCTTCTCGAACATTTTCGTCCTCGAAAACGTAACCTCGGCGAAAAAGCTCCTCCGCGTGTCTCAAAGGATCGCCGTGCCCGCCGTTCGGGTCGTTAAGACCGTCAGGGGCGGCATGGCCGTTCTCGCCGTATGCGCGCGGCTCGCCGTTTCTGTCAAAAGCGGTGCCTCTGTATTCCGGCGGGAGCTTCATGCTGCCCTCGCCTCCTTCATCACGCGCATCCGCCTCTCTTCTGCCTCTTCCCGCGCCATCTCCCATGCCGCCCATGTCATCGGGAACGGCGCCGCTTTTTCCGACATATACCAACGGGAGCTCCTCCTTTCGACTAATTTCTACGCACCTGCCCGAAAAGTCCGGACAGCTTGTTCACCTGTACCATAGCGTCCGCCGCCGCTCTTCTCGACTCGGAGAGAAACGGTCTCAGCGCCAAAAGCAGGTTCTCGCGCTGCGCCTCGCGGCTCACGTCGGATACCTCGGAATGAGGCTCGCGCGCGGACGCAAAAACGGCATCCGTATCCGCATCGCCGCCGGAAGCTCCGGCGTCTCCGACGCCGTTTTCATCTACATTGCCGTCTAAACCGCCGCTCGCATTATCGTTATCGGCTGCCGAGATATCATTTATTGCTGCCACCGCCGTCTCCCCTGTCTCTTTTGTCCCGCTCGTCCCGCTGCCCTCATTCGTATCATTCGTACCCTGAGGTGATATGAGCGACAGCAGCGGGAGCACCCCGGGCAGCATATCGAGAAGCCCACCTGACGCCTGCTCGCCGCCTCCCGAGCTTTTCGCGCGGCGCGAAGCGCTGATGGCGGATATTCCCGCCACCAGCCCCTCAATGACCGCGGGGTCGGAGAGAAGTCCCGTCACGGCGTCGAGCAGAGGACGGAGGCTCCCGCGTTCCTCCGTCATTTTCCGTTCCTTTTGTAGGACTCAACTATTTCGGTCGCGCGCTTTATGTCGCCGTCCGTCATGGAGGAGAGCGCGGAACGCAGCTTCGAAAGATCAGCCGGACGCTTTACGCCTGAGAGATTTACGCCGCCCTGCGCCGCTATCATCTGCACCGTGCGCCAGAGCTGGTCGTCGTTCTGCTTTAAAAGTCTGTCCACTGTTGCTTTGTCGATCTTCATTATAAATCACCTTTTCCTTTCGCGCGGCCCCGGGCTGCCGGCAGCCGCGGCATATGTGTTTCCCGCATTTGCATTTGATATGGGACCGCGCTTTGACGGTCGTCCAACAATAAGTATATGCGGGAGATTTCAAAACGTACAACAAAGGAGCCGCATCCATCGATGAAACTGCTGATTTTTTCCGATTCTCACGGAGACACGCTGACACTTTCGCGCACGGTGGACGCCGTCCGCGACGCGGACTACGTCATTCACGCGGGCGACGGCGCGCTCTCGTTTCTCTCCCTTATGCGGGAGCATCCCGAAATGACGCCCGTTGCCGTCCGCGGCAACTGCGACATCGGCGCCTCGGACGTTCCGCTCGAGGCGGAGCTCACGGTCGAGGGCATGCGGATACTCATCGTCCACGGTCACAAATTCGGCGTCAAGTCGGGCACGCTCGCGCTCGAGGCCGAGGCAAGGATGAGGGGATACGACATCGTCATTTTCGGGCACACGCACGAGCAGCTCGAAAGGTATATCCCCGCCGACGGCGCGCGCCGGGCGCTCCGCCTCTTCAATCCGGGACCCGCGATGCTCGGCGACTTTGGCGTCATAAGCATAAACGGCAGCGAGGTCATAATGGGTCACGGCTCGGCATACGGATCAAAAAAATGAAAACGGAATGATAACCGCACGTTTGGGCTCGCCCGAGCGTGCGGCTTATTATTATGTAAAGACCAGTTTTTCGCACGGCATGCAGTTTTTTTCGCGTTTACGCGCCCTCTTTCGGCGAAATAATATTTTCAGAAAGAAAAATCCGCCCGTATACGGTCCTTTTTCGTGCCTCTAACGTTTTTTGGCGCGGCGGGACTGACGGGCTTCATTCGGAGACCGAACAAATGAATATGTTATACAGAAGGATCGCGGCGACCGCGCTCCTCGCGGCGGCGCTGCTCTCCTCGCTCATGACGATACGCGCCGCGGCCGCCTACGACGACACGCGCCCCTACAACTGGTACGTCGTCCGCAAAAAGGATCACACGCAGCCCGACGCCGATCCGAATATGACCTTTGTCGAAAAGTACGGCGGCTATTACGTCGACAAGCAGCACTCGGGGCTCGGCGAGGGGGACGACCGCGTCGTATACCTCACGTTTGACGCGGGATACGAGAACGGCAACGTCGCCCGCATACTCGACACGATGAAGGAAAAGGACGTGAAGGGCGCGTTCTTCATTCTCGGCAACATGACCGCCCGCTTCCCCGAGCTCGTCATGCGTATGAAGGACGAGGGACACACCGTCTGCAACCACACATATTCCCACAACGATATGTCTGCCGTTCAGTCCGAGGAGGAGTTCTCCGCCGAGCTTACGAAGATGGCGGACGCATACCGCGAGCTGACCGGATGCGAGATGGCGAAATACTACCGCCCGCCGCAGGGCCGCTTCAGCGAACGGAGTCTCCGTTTCGCACAGAATCTCGGATATAAGACGGTATTTTGGAGCTTCGCATACGCCGACTGGGACAACGACAAGCAGCCCTCGTGCGATTTCGCGATGAAGAAAATAATGGACAACATCCACAACGGCGCCGTCATTCTCCTTCATCCGACGTCAAAGACGAATGCCGACATCCTCGGCGGTCTTATAGACAAGCTGCGCGCCGACGGATACCGCTTCGGCACGCTCGACGAGCTGTGCGCCGCAAAATAAAAGCGGCGGTCGCCGCCGCGCTCTCGCTTTTGTTCCTCGCCCTCCCCGCGCCGCGCGCATTTGCCGCATATGAAGGCGCCCCCGGCGCCTCATGGCACGCAGGCAGCGTCTTTGCCGGATGCGGCAGGGACCAAATTGCGCTCACGTTCGACGACGGACCGCACCCGCATCTTACGGACGGAATACTCTCCGTGCTCGGCAAATACGGCGTCAGAGCAACGTTTTTTGAGATAGGCTGCAACGTGCGCCTTTACCCGGAGGTGACCGAGCGCGTTATCGCCGCAGGACACGAGATCGGCAATCACACTGACTCGCACTCGTTTCTCCACGGATTTTCAAAGGAGCGCGTCATGTCCGAGATCGCGGACGCCGACGACGCAATTTACGCCGAGAGCGAATATGTGACGCGCTTTCTGCGTCCTCCCGGAGGGATATACGACGACGCCGTGACGTCGGCGGCGGAGGAGGCGGAAAAAATGATCGCGCTCTGGACTATCGACACAAGAGACTGGGCGCACACGGGCCGCGACGCGATAATAAAAACCGTCCTTGACAACGTCAAGGGCGGCGACATAATCCTTATGCACGACTATATTTCGGGCGAGGCGCACACGGCGGAGGCGCTCGACGTCATAATCCCCGAGCTCACATCCCGCGGGTATACGTTCGTCACCCTTTCCGAGATGCTGCTCTGCCGAACTCAGTGAAGCGGCGCGTCCGCGCGCCTGTTCATGAGGTCGAAAAATTCATCCTCTATTATTGCATAGACGCCGACGGTCTTGTATTCCCGCCCCAAAAGCAGCGCGTCTCTATACGTCCCCTCGTAGCTCATGCCCGCCTTCTCCATGACGCGGCGGCTCCGCTCGTTCCCTATCATGTACCTGCACTCTATCCTGTGAAGTCCGAGAGTGGCAAATCCGAAGCGCATCACCTCCGTGAGCGCTTCGGCGGCGATGCCGCGGCCCCAATAGCGCGGCGAGAGAACGTAACCGCATTCCGCGGAATTGTTCTCCTCCGAAAAACGCGTGAAGCCGCATGTGCCGACGAGCTTTTTGTCCGGACGGAAGACGACGCCCCAATCGTAAAACGCGCCCTCCGCGTACTGCCCCGAGAGGAACGAAAGATACCGCGCCGTGTATCTGTGGTCGGGATGGGGATCCCACGTCAGATACTTTGTCACCTCAGGCAGACGCGCGTATTCGTACATATCGTCCGCGTCCGTGCGGTACATACGGCGCAGAGTAAGTCTCGGCGTCGACAGCACGGGCATATTTCTGAATACGCGGCGCAGACCGTCGTCTGTCATGCGTCCTCCCCCTCCCGCCGTCCCGAAAGTCAGGCACGGCTTTGATCTCCTGCTATAATTATATATTCGCCGCCGTGCGAAATCAAGCCCAAAAGGGCGCTTTTTTTTGCGCGGCGGTTGATATATGCGCTTTTTTGTGGTAAAATCTTTTTATAACATACATGCCGCACGCGCGTCATATATTTTCAGTATGAAGCAAAACGACGCTGCGAGGTGGCATTATATGGATATAACAGATACGGAAAGCGCCAAGACCGCGCCATCCCCGGATTTGACGGAGTACTTCGCCCGTGACGGCGGAAAAACGGTCACGTCCGCGCCCGTCGGTCACGAATGGATGAGCCTGACGCTCGTGCTTCTTCCGGCGGCGCTCGGCGTCGCCGCCTCGGCATTCTTCTTGCCGGAGAAGGGCGGCATGCTTTATTCCGCTCTGTCGAAGAACGCCGCCGGTTACGCCTCGGTTTTCTCTTCCGCAAAGACCGGTCTTTATGAGGCGTTTGCCTCGGCGATAATGCTTACGCGCGCTGATCTCGCCGTGTTCTTTCTCTCGCTTTTGTTTCCGTACACGGCGGCGTCGCGCCCGCTGACGGCGCTGTTCTCGTTCTGCCGGACATGGCTGACCGCCGTCGCCGTTATATTCGCGATAGGCTCTCTGCCCGCGGCGGCGTCGCTGCTCGTCGGTCTGCCGGCGACTTATTTCATGATGTACCGCGCGGACAGGTCCCACGAGAGGATAAGGCTGCGCGGCGCATATGCGCCGTATGTCAAAGACCTTGCGGCGTCCGTCACGGCGGCAGCATCGACCTCCGGCGCCGTGATTGCGCTGCGGACCGTCATCATACTCGTATCAGGACTGGCGGCGGGCTGGTTCCCCGCGCCGGGCGCCGTATAAAAACACACGCCGGTGATCTGCCCGGCAAAAAACAAGGAGACGTCAAAAAATGGACGACGAAAAAGACACGCGTCGGACGGACGAAGAAAACGAACCGCCGAAAAAGAAAAAAAAGTTTGACTGGTTCGGGCTTTACAGGCTCGAAGGCAAAGGCGTCGACAAGGACGAAGTGCCGATAATAAAGGAGCCGACGTTCCTCAACTTTTTCAAGCTGTTCGGTCGCAAGTGGAACATGCTCATCTCTGTGAACCTGCTTTTGGTGTTCGGCAATTTTCCTATATTCTTCTATATGATATACCGCGCCGGATATTTCGGCATATCGTCGACCGCGCCGTATTATCAAAACTTCATCCCGCTCTACGGGACGGCGATGTTCAATAAAAACGCGGCGACGGCGGCGCTGTACGGCATTTTCGGGATGCAGGTCCCGATAACGGCGAACACCCCCGCGACGCTCGTGTTCCTCTTTCTGACCGTTCTCGTATTCTTCACGTTCGGTCCCGTCAACTCCGGCGTGACATACATCACGCGCGGCATGCTGCGCGGCGATCCGATCTTCCTCTGGCAGGACTTTTGGCACACGGTGAAGAAGAACATCCGTCAGTCGATACCGATGGGCATACTCGACCTCGGCGCGCTCCTTCTTCTCATCAACGACATCCGCTTTTTCCGCGCGAACCTCACGTCCCCGGCGATGTTCGTCATGCTCTCGATGTCGACGGCGATGCTCGTCATTTACTTTATGGTGCGCTTCTACGTCTATCACATCATGATAACGTTCGACCTCGGATTTTTCAAGATACTCAAAAATTCTCTCATCTTCTCCGTGCTCGGCATAAAGCGCAACATCATGGGGCTGCTCGGCGGCGTGATAGTCATCGCGATAAACTACCTCATTCTCTCCGTCTACATCCCCGTCGGCATCGTGCTCCCCTTCGTCATTACCCCGGCGATACTCACCCTTATCGGGACTTACGCCGCGTATCCTAAAATAAAGGAAATAATGATAGACCCGTATTACGACGAAAACGGCGACCCGCTCGAGGATGATGACGGGGACGAAGCGTCCGAAGGCTCAGAGGACTCCGAAGGCTGAGCGCCGACGGCGCGCCGCAGCCACGACGCGAGCGTATATGCCGGAAGCGTCAGCGCGAGCCACAAAAGCGAGAACGGCAGGCATATCTGCCCGCGGAAATTGAGCGGCATCCCGCTGTAATCCCACACTCCCCAGCCGAGCCAAAGGTTGCAGATGCAGCCCGCCGCAAGCTCCGCCGCCGTTATCAGGGCGGCGCCGAGCAACGCTTTTTTCCAAAGCGGGAACCTTCCGGTACCGTCAATAACATAAAGCCCGAGAAAACAGACCCCGCCCGTCACGAGCATCGACGGATGCGTGTAGCCGCGGAACAGCGTTTCGAGCGCGCCGTACATCACGCCGCCGAAAACAAGCGCCGCCGCGTATCCCGACAGCGACCGAAAGAAAAACGCACTTCTATTTTTCATTTTGTCACCTCCGGAGTCATTTTCGACGCCGGAGGCGATTTTTATTCGGCGGCACTTTTTCGGGCTTCTTTTTTATAAAAGTATTTACTCTCGGGCTCGGGTGTATTATAATATAGTAATATATGAGAAATAAATGGCCGCAGGCGGGCGGCACGGCGGAGGCGGAAAATGGCGCAAATAATACCCCTCATCTTCGGGGCGGGCGCAGGCGCGCTCGGGATGGCGCGCGATTTTTATGAAAAATACGGGCTGAAAAGCACCGTCGCAGCCCCCGAGGAGCTGCGCTCCCGCATTACGGGATACATGGAATGCCCGCCGCCGGCATCCGTCGACGACATCATCCTTGCAGTCGGCAAGCTCGCGAAAAAATATCCGGGCGGAACACCCGTCCTTCTCTCCACAGGAGCCGAGACTGCAGCGCTTCTCGGCAGAGCGGCGGACAGGCTCCCGGTCCCGTGCGCGGTGCCGTATCCCGCGGACGGCGGCGCGCTCGCCCGCGTCTGCGACAGCCTCGGCGGCGTCCGCACGCGCGGGGATGTCAGATACATCGTGACGTCGTATTCTGACAAAAGCGGAAATGTGCGCGCGATTTGCTCATGCGAGCTGCTGCGCGATATACCCTCTATCCGCCGCCACGCGGCGCTCTTCGTGTCGAGTATGCCGAAGGAAGAGGCGGCGCTCAAAGCCGCGCTCGACAGCGCGGGATACCGCGGATTTGCGAGCTTTCTTTTTTCAAATGACCGCTCGCTCGTCGGCGCCGAGCCTTATCAGGGCTTCGACTGCCGGTACGCCGCTGCCGCAGGATTTTCGCCTGCCTCGCTCACCGTCCGCGACCTCGTCTTTCGGGAGGAACTTTCCGACGGTGAGGCATGCTGTGAGCTCTTCTGGCGCGACGTGTCCGAAAAGGCTGCGCTTTCGTGCGCCGACGCCGCGACGGCTGCGCGCGCCCGCCGCCTTGCCGCCGAGGGGAAAGAAACTGCGGAGCCGCGGTTTCCGACGGCAAAAAAGATTTTTTCACACCTGACGTCCGCCTTTATGACGGGCGGTATACAAAAAGGAGCCGAGGGACGGCCGCGGCTCTGAGAACACAGGAAGGAACATAAAATGAAACAACGTACAACTGCATTTGCCGCGGCGCTTCTCGCCTTGGCGCTCGTCCTTTCCGGATGCGGCATCATCGGCTTCGGCGGAGGTCAGGGCGGCGGCACAACGACGGCGCATGAAGATGCGGTAACGACGCCGCGCGTCACCGAGCCGCCCGAAACGGAACCATTGACGACCGAGCCCGAGACGACGGCTGACCCGATCAGATTTTCAAAGGAACCGCTCACGCTCGAGCTGACGGCAAAGCAGAGCTTTGTTTATAACGTGAACACCGGCGAGTTTCTCTACCTCACAGGCAGGGGCGAGAGGATAGTTCCCGCAAGCACGACGAAGCTGCTCACGATCGTATACGCGCTCACTCTCATCGACGACCCGTCCGAGCTCGTGACGCCCGGCGACGAGCTGTCGCTCGTGAACGAGCATTCGAGCCTCGCCTACGTCAGACCGAACCACACGCTGACGGTCGAGATGCTCATAGAGGGGATGCTTCTGCCGTCCGGCAACGACGCCGCATACGTCCTCGCCTGCGCCGCGGGCAGAAAGCTCTCCGACGACCCGAAGGGCATCCCCGCCGTCGACGCCGTCGCCCTCTTCATCGACGGCATGAACGAATACGCCAACTCGATCGGCATGACGGGCAGCCACTTCACCTGCCCCGACGGATACCCCGACGAGGATCACTACTCAACTGTCGAGGACATGGCGATAATCTCCGCCATCGCCGTAAAGAACAGCATAATAAAAAAATACGCCCGCATTCTTGTCGACAACGTCGTCTACGCGAGCCAGCACACAAACAAGTGGACGAACTCAAACAAGCTGCTTGACCCGTCAGGTGAATTCTATTCTCCCTACGCGACGGGGCTCAAGACCGGCTCAGCCGACAACAATTACTCCTTCATCGCCTCCGCCGACATCGAGGGGGTGACGTACATCGCGGGCTTCTTCACAGAGGAGCACCCGAACGACCGCTTCGTCGACGCTCTGACAGTTATCAAGGCTTTGGAGGACAGGCTCCCGTGAATTTAAAAACGCTGTTTTCGCCGCTCTCACTGAAAATCCCGAGAGGACACGAAAACGACATCATAGACCTTGTCTCATACGATTCGAGAATGTGCGCGCCCGGCTCCCTTTTCGTCGCGCTGCGCGGGACCGTCGCTGACGGTCACCTCTTTGCCACCGACGCGTACGAGCGCGGCTGCCGCGTGTTCCTCGCGGAGGAGCCGCTCGGTCTCCCCGGAGACGCGGGAGTTACGCTTTGCCCCGACACACGCGAGGCGCTCGCCCTCGTTTCCGCGGAATTTTACGGCAGACCTGCCGACAGGCTGCGGCTCATCGCCGTTTTCGGAGAGGAAGGCGCCGCCGTCACCTCTCACCTCATCGCAAGCGCGCTCGCCGATGCGGGTCATAAGGTCGGAATTATAGGCAGCGGGGGCGTCACCGTAAACGGAGTCCGCACCTCCGCGCTCCGCAAGCTGCCGGAGGCGTCCGAGGTGCAGACGTACCTTCACAAAATGGAGACCGCCGGCGTCACGACAGTCGTCGTCGAGCTCTCGCGGAGGGGTGTCGCAATGAAATGCGTTGCAGGGGCAAAGCTGTTTGCCTGCGTCGTCGCCGATATACCGAAAGAGGGCGAGCACGGATCTGCTGCCGCGCGGCGCGCAGTCCATGAGCTTACAGCGGCTCACGACTGCGAATATATCGCGTACTGCACAGAGGATTCGGACAGCCTCGGCACGGTTGACGGCGCATTCTTCGACGGGGCGTCCGTGCCGGCGGTCGAAACACTCCGCGTCAATATGGAGAG
>CANRKP010000038.1 GCA_947631245.1 uncultured Clostridia bacterium | reverse complement strand
TCCGCCCGGACCGCAACATCGCCCGCATGAACAACACGGCAAAGAGACTCTGCATCCCGCAGCTAGACCCGGACGACGCGCTTCAGGCTATAAAGACGCTCGTGAAATACGAGGAGGACTGGGTGCCGCACAGCGAGGGCACGTCCCTCTACATCCGCCCGTTCGTCATTGCGACGGACGCGATGCTTGGCGTTCATCCGGCCCACAATTATCTCTTTATCATCATCCTTTCTCCCGTCGGCAGCTACTATGCCGGAGGGCTTGACCCCGTCAAGATATTCGTCGAGAAGGAGTACGTTCGCGCCGTCAAGGGCGGCACGGGTCAGGCGAAGTGCGGAGGCAACTACGCGGCGTCGCTCATAGGTCAGGAGAAAGCAGAAAAGTACGGCTGCGAGCAGGTGCTTTGGCTCGACGGCGTACATCATAAATATATTGACGAGGTCGGCTCGATGAACGTTTTCTTCGTTATCGACGGCGAGGTCGTCACTCCCGCGCTCACCGAGGGCAACATTCTCCCCGGCGTCACACGCATGTCCTGCATCGAGCTTCTCCGCTCGTGGGGCATGAAGGTCACGGAGCGCAAGATCGAGGCAGCGGAGCTCTTCGAGGCGCACAAAAACGGCAAGCTCGATGAGGCGTTCGGCACAGGCACCGCCGCCGTCATCTCTCCGATAGGCGTTCTCAACGAGGACGGCAACGCAATAACGATAAACAATAACGAGATAGGTCCTGTCTCGCAGCGCCTCTACGACGAGCTGACAGGCATCCAGTGGGGAAGGATCCCCGACACTCACGGCTGGGTCGTGAAGCTGTAAGATTTAAGAATTAATATTTTATTCGGGGGGAGGAACTTTTGGAAAAGTTCCTCCCCCCAAACCCCCTCCTTCAAAACTTTTTGGAGAGGGAATTTTATATAAATCATTTTAAAAAAAACGAAAATCAAAAAAAATATATTGAAAAACGATAAATGATGTGATATAATTGTGCTATCCTAAAAACATGGGGGCACAAATATGAAGAAGAAAAAATTTGATTGGGTGATAACCGTTCTTTTGCTTGCGGCGAATCAAGCCGTTTTCTCTGTCCTCGGGCGCTGTTGCGTTCTGCTGTTTATGGCTTACGCCGAGAAGTTTTCCTACGCCGGATATTTGTATATTGTGATCAGTACCGCGCTTTCCTTGATTTTTGTCTCTGTTTGCGCCGTCATAGCCGTAAAGAGGTCGGGAGCTGCGGCGACTGCGTGGTTTTCCGTCATGGCGGCTTTCGGCGTTGCGACATCCCTTTTGTATCGTTTCAATGCGCCGTTATGGCTGAAGGGCAACGATTTCATCTGTGCACTTCAGAAATTCGCATTCAATCCGCTTCCGGATTCCGTTACCATTATCGGCGGCCCGTTCCTGCTGCCGTTTATCGTCTACGCCGCGCTCGCCGCGACGTCCGCACGCCTCTCAAGGCGGCGCCGTGCGGCGGCAGCATGACGGCATTATACCGT
Source organism: uncultured Clostridia bacterium (assembly GCA_947631245.1). Lineage (GTDB taxonomy): Bacteria > Bacillota > Clostridia > Oscillospirales > CAG-272 > DTU064. The sequence goes on along the minus strand of CANRKP010000038.1, from coordinate 18,625 downwards.
CCCGTGTCCGAATTTCGGACACGGGACGGTTTTTGTCTGTTGACGGTATGTTTTTTCGATTATATTATGGAGTTGTAAGGAAAACCGCGGCATACTTTCCGCTGTCGTAATTTTCGCGGCGCACGGGGAATAAAAATAAAGGGAGAAGGAAAGGACGTGGTGACTGAAATGACGGAGAGGCGGATACATTATCACAGGAACGGCGGCGTGACGGCGAGGCTCGAGCTCGTCATGCCGGACGGCGGCGACTTTCCCGAGTCGTTCGCGCGCCGTCACGCGGACGCCGTCGGGGCGGCGTTTGACGGCTGCTTTTCGAAGAATGCCGACGATGCGTTCGACGCGGCGCGCGCGCGTGACCGCGCATATCGCTTCCGCCCGTACACGCTGCGGATAGAGTACCGCTTTACGAGCGGTAATGGGGAAAAATCATCCCGAAAAACAAAGAAAAAGCAGCAGGAAAAAGACGAAAAAAAGGGGCGAACAAAGAAAGAGAGGGCGGGCGAGATGTCGGTATCTTATCTCTGCACGTCGGGGCGGCACGTAGTATATGCGGGCGAGGAAAAGCACCGTTTCCGCTTCTCAAAAGGCGCCGTCCTGTATCTTGGAGCATGTCGGAGTTGACGCGTTGACGTGCTTTATTATTGTCAGAATAAAACGGAAATTCGCTTGATTTGCGTCCGCCCTTGTGATATAATGTTTAATTGAAGTATAAGGCGGGTCTTTTTTAAAATGAACTTGCCGTATACGGTGTTTTCAACGATATTTCAAAACGGAGGTAACCCGTTTGTCAAAAGAAGCAATAGACGCCGTTCTTGCGGCGGAAAATGAAGCAAAGGAAAGAGAAAAACTTGCCGGAGAGGCGGCGCAGAAAACCGTTTCCGAGGCGACCGAGGATGCAAAATCCCGCTTTGAAGCCGCCCGCGCCGCGTCTATGAACGATGCGAACGAGAGGCTCGGCGAGATAGAGGCGCAGGCAGCGTCGCTTTTGGAGAAGAGCCGTGCGGACGCGGAAGCGGACGCCGCGGCGGAAACACACGCGGCGGAGGAGCATATGGCCGACGCCGTGAAGCTCATAATCGGAGAATTGATGAAAAATGCCGATAAGTAAAATGAAACGGTTCGCCGCCATAGTCGGCGCCGAAGACGCGGACGAGCTCGCAAGACGACTTGTTTGGCTGTCATGCGTCGACCTCGACGTGTCAGCGGAACCGCCCGACGGCGTTGGACTTTCGCCCGTCGACACGCGGGAGCGCAGGCTCGGGATCGAGGCGCGCATCGGCGAGGCGGCGAACGCCATCGACCTTTTGTCGAGTCACAGTACCGTAAAGAAAAAGCTGTTCTCTCCGAAGCCCGAACTCGAGCGCGGAGGAGAACCGCAGGAGCGCATCGACGCCGCGCGCGGCATAACGGAGCGCGCTTGCGCCATAAAGGAGCGAATGGACGCTCTCCGCGCGGAGCGCGCCGCCCTCGTCTCGCAGACGGAGGCAGTCATCCCCTGGCGCGAGTTCGAGCTTCCGCTATCATATGCGGGAACCGAGCATACCGATCTTTTGCTCGGCAGCGTTCCCGTCGGAAACGTCGGCGCGCTGCCCGACATCGAGAAGGAATACGCCGCCTCGATCATATTTGAAAACGACGCGGACGATATGAAATATATCGCCGTCCTCGTCCACAAAAGCGACTCTGCGAGAGCTGCGAGGGCGCTTTCCTCGCTTGGATTTGTCCGCTCTCCCGCCACATCGCTCGAGGGCACGGCGGAATCTCAGCTTTCGGCGAAGAAAGAGGCGCTCGAAGCTGTAGACGCCGAGGCGGAAAAGCTGTCGGCAGAGGCGGACGAGCTTGCCGCGGGGCTCCCCGAGGTCGAGATGTACTCAGACTCGGAGAGGACGAACCTCACATACACGGACGCCGTTTCAAGAATGACGGCGACGGAGAGGACGCGGTACCTCACGGGCTGGGTCCCCGAGGCGGCCGAGACCGAGGTCATATCGGAGCTCGAGGCAGTCGGCTGCGCGTATGAGCTCTCGGAGCCGGCGGAGGACGCAGACGTCCCCGTGAAGCTCGAGAACAACAAATTCGCGCAGGCGTTCGAACCCGTCATAGAAATGTACTCCCTCCCGAAATACGGGAGCTACGACCCAACGTTCGTGATGAGCATATTTTATATGATCCTCTTCGGACTGATGTTCGCGGATTTCGGATACGGGCTCATCGTTTCGTGCGTTTGCGTCCTCGGACTTCATTTCATGAAGCCGCGCGGCACAATGGAGAGATTTCTGCGGATGTTCGCCTACTGCGGCATCTCGTCGATGTTCTTCGGCATTCTGCTCGGCGGATATTTCGGCGACCTGCCGTCGAAGGTTGCCTCCGGCTTCTTCGGCGCGGACGAATTCAGCCTTGCAATATGGTTCGACCCGATAAACGAGCCGATGACGTTTTTGATCGTGTCGATAGCCGTCGGCGCCGTCCACCTTGTCGGCGCGCTGTCTGTTAAGTTTTACATCCTGTGTAAGACAAAGACGGTACTTGACGCCGTGTTCGACGCCGGCTCGTGGATACTCGTGTTCCTCGGAGGCGCCGTCGCCGTCATAGGCTTTGCCGCCCTTCCCGCGCTGAAGGTCGTCGGCATCGTGCTCGTCGTCACAGGCTATGTGATACTCATACTGACACAGGGAAGAGCCGAAAAGAAGATAGTGATGAGGATAGGAAAAGGGCTGATGTCGCTTTACGATACGATATCGTATGTGTCAGACCTGCTCTCGTACTCCCGCGTGCTTTCGCTCGGGCTTGCGTCCGCGGTCATCGCGAGCGTTTTCAACCTGCTCGGCACACTGGCGGGCTTCAGCTTCTTCGGGATCATCCTGTTTATCGTGGCGACCTTGATCGGGCATACGCTCAACATCGCCATAAACCTGCTCGGCACGTTCGTTCACACGAGCCGCCTGCAGTATATAGAATTTTTCGGCAAATTCTATGAATCCGGCGGGCGCGCGTTCGTACCGCTCGAGCCGAAGCCGAAATACTACGTCTATAAGCAAAAAGAAATAAAAACAGCATAATTTAAGGAGACAAAAAATGACACTTTTTGACCTGATCTCAAACGGAACAAATTTGGCCGTTCTCGGAGCGGCACTCGCGGTGCTCTTCCCCTGCATGGGAAGCGCAAAGGGCGTCGGCATGGTCGGCGAAGCGGCATCCGGTCTTCTGACCGATGACCCGTCAAAATTCGGCGGCGCGCTCCTGCTTCAGGCGCTCCCGGGCACGCAGGGCATATACGGTCTCGTTACCGCGTTCATCGTGCTCTTCAAGATAGGACTTTTCGGTGAGATGTCCGCGCTCACGACGGCGCAGGGCCTCTTCATCATGTTCGCATGCCTGCCGATAGCTGTCGTCGGTTACTTCTCCGCCATAAAGCAGGGAAGAGTCGCCGTCGCCGGCATCAACCTCATCGCAAAGCGCCCGGGCGAGGTCACAAAGGCCATGACGTCCGCCGCTCTTGTCGAGACATACGCGATCCTCGCGCTGCTTATATCCCTGCTCGCGGTCCTTTTCGCTTCCGTCTGAGGAAGAAAGGCGTCCCGGCGTGTGACCGGGGAACATCTTGCGCCCATTTGCGCCGATGTGCACAAATGAAGAAAGGAACTGATCTTTTATGAACGGGCTTGAAAAAATAATCGAAAGGATAAAGACGGATTCCGAGGAGGAATGCGGCAAGATAACTGCCGCAGCCGAGGAGACTGCGGAAAAGATACGCGCCGAGCATGAGGCTCGCGCCGCAGAGGCGGAAGCCGAGATCGAAAAGCGCACCGAACGCGAGGCGGAAGGCATCATCACAAGGGCAAAATCGTCCGCCGCCATGACGAGACGCAACATAATCTCCGGCGAGCGCAGCCGCTGTGTCGACCGCGCGTTTGAGGAGGCAAAAAAAGCGCTCCTCGGACTGCCGAAGGACAAGTATACGGCGCTTGTCGTAACGCTCGTCGCCTCCGCCGTCAGAAGTTTTGCCGAGACGGCAGAGAGACGCCGCGCGCTCTACGGCGAGGTCTCGGAGAGCGTCCCGTATGAGATAGTTCTCTCGGCTCGCGACAGAGACGAGATAGGAGAAGCCGTGCTCCTTTCGATAAAGAACAATTATAAAAAAGAGCTTGGCGTCGACGCGGTCCGCAGGATAACGCTGTCCGATTCGACGGCGGCGATCGACGGCGGCGTCATAGTCAGAGCGGGCGCGGTCGAGGAAAACTGCTCGATATCGCTCCTTGTAGACGGTCTGCACGACAAGCTCGACGGCGTCGTCTATAAGACGCTCTATCCGGGGTGCTGACGCATCATGACAGAAAAGAAAAATACGGAAAGAAAGAGATACCGCGACACGGATTATCTTTACGCGTCCGCGTATATAAAGTCGGTCGAGGACAGGGGACTTTCCCACGGGCTGATCTCCCGTATGCTCGACGCGCCTGACGCGGCGTCGGCGGAAGGGTACCTCTTTGAGGCGAAAAGCGCGCTCGGAGGTTCCGTTGAGGCTAAGGACGCGGAGGCGCTCTGCGACGAGTTCGTCAACGATTCGTTCAGAACGGTGTCCGAGGTAGTGACCGACCCGTCCGTCTTTGACTTCATGCGGTATCAGTATGACTGCAACAATATCAAAACCGTCCTCAAGTGCCGCGCACGCGGCATAAGCCCCGAGGGAATGCTGTTCTCGTGCGGCACGGTGCCGCCGTCCGACGTGATAAAGATGGCGTCCGAGGGCGACTTTTCCGCGCTGCCCCGTGCTTTCGCGGAGGCGGCGAAGACCGCCGAGGTCTCATACGGCAAAACGGGCGACCCGCAGTCGATAGATCTTCCGCTCGACATGGCGTGCCTTGACGCGATGGCTGAGGCCGCCGACGAGACGGGGGACGCGCTGCTTTCGGGAGCCGTCAGGCTCAGAATTGACCTTGCAAACGTCATGACGGCGCTTCGCGTCATACGGATGGGGAGCGCTTACTCGGTCAGCGCCGCTTCCGGCAGCGCAGAGGACACGACGCCGGAGCGCAGGGCGGAGCTTTTGGGTCGCGCGCTGTCGCCGCTCGGGTCTATACCGAAGGAGATTATTATATCCGCATCTGCGGAGAGCGAAGGCGCGCTCGTTGAGGCGGTCTCGGGCAAGCTGCCGACGGATTTTGAGATCGCGCTCTCTCAGGGAGGAAACCGTTCGGGGATTGAACGCGCAGCTGACGACGCGTATCTCGGATACGTCAGGAGCGCCAAAAACACGGTTTTCGGCGCTGCGGTGCCGTTCGTATTTCTCACCGAACGCGAATACAACGCGAAAAACGCGCGCATAATCCTTGCCGGAAAAAAGGCGGGGCTCTCGGACGACGAGATACGCGAGCGTGTCCGCGGAATGTGACGATAGTCCTTTATTTAAATCGGAGGGCTGAAAGTGTATAAGATAGGCATTATAGGCGACAGGGCGACCGTTGCCGGATTTATCGCGCTCGGCTACACAGTCTACGAAGCCGACGACGCGGCGTCTGCCGGTGAGATACTCGAAACCATAGCGGACAAGGACAATGGAAACGGCGACGGATTTGCGATAATATTCATCGTCGATAAATATGCGCGCGAGCTTGAGGAAAAGATGAGGAAGTATTCCTCGCGCATGATGCCCGCCGTGACGGTCCTGCCGGACGCGGTGAGCGGGAGCGGGAGCCTCAGCTACGGCATGGAGCAGATAAAGCGTCACGTCGAAAAGGCGGTCGGCGCCGACATACTGTTCCGCGACTGAAACGAAACGACCGAATGGAGGATAAGGCGTAAAGTGACTGAAGGGAAGATTGTAAAAGTATCGGGACCGCTCGTTATTGCCGAGGGAATGCGCGAGGCGAACATGTTCGACGTCGTGCGCGTCGGCGAGGCGAACCTGATAGGTGAAATAATAGAGATGCACGGCGACCGTGCGTCGATACAGGTCTACGAGGAAACGGCGGGTCTCGGACGCGGCGACCGCGTCGTCTCGACGGGAGCTCCGCTGTCAGTCGAGCTCGGACCCGGCATGATGGAGAATATTTACGACGGCATACAGCGCCCGCTCATCGCGATAAAGAACGCGGTCGGTCCGAACATCACGCGCGGCGTCGATCTGCCCGCGCTTGACCGCGAAAAGAAATGGTATTTTGAAGCGACTGCCAAGAAGGGCGACCGCGTCACGGGCGGCGACGTTTACGGGACCGTCAAGGAAAACGAAGTTGTCACGCTCAAAATAATGGTCCCGCCCGGAGTGAGCGGGCGGATAGAGGAGCTCCTTTCCGGCTACTACACAGTGACAGACGTTATAGGAACGCTCTCACATGACGACGGCACAACGTCGGACATCACGCTGATGCAGAAGTGGCCAGTGCGCCGAGCGCGCCCTTATAAGGAAAAGTTGCCTCCCAATGAGCCGCTTATAACGGGTCAGCGCAACGTCGACTCCATGTTCCCCGTTGCAAAAGGCGGCACGGCGTGCATCCCCGGTCCGTTCGGAAGCGGGAAGACTGTCGTGCAGCATCAGCTCGCCAAGTGGAGCGACGCCGACTTTGTCATTTACATCGGCTGCGGCGAACGCGGAAACGAGATGACGGACGTGCTGCTCGAGTTCCCCGAAATCGCGGACCCGAAGACGGGCTTCTCCCTTATGAAGCGCACGGTCCTTATCGCGAACACCTCCGATATGCCCGTTGCGGCGCGCGAGGCGTCCGTTTACACCGGGATCACGATAGCGGAATATCTTCGCGACATGGGCTGCTCTGTCGCAGTTATCGCAGACTCGACTTCGCGCTGGGCGGAGGCGCTCCGCGAAATGTCGGGTCGTCTCGAGGAGATGCCAGGCGAAGAAGGCTACCCCGCGTATCTGACCTCGCGCCTCGCGCAGTTCTATGAGCGCGCCGGCATGGTGCGCTGCATCGGAGGCGAGGAAAAGGTCGGCGCGCTGACGGCGATCGGCGCCGTTTCGCCTCCCGGCGGCGATATCTCGGAGCCCGTCTCGCAGGCGACGCTCCGCATCGTCAAGGTCTTTTGGGGACTTGATTCCTCGCTCGCATACAAGCGCCATTTCCCGGCAATAAACTGGCTGAATTCGTATTCGCTCTATAAGGACAGGCTCGCGCCGTGGTTTGAAAAGAACGTCGCGGGAGACTGGATGTCGCAGATAACAGAGGCGATGAAGATACTCTCCGAGGAAGCGTCGCTTGACGAGATAGTGAAGCTCGTCGGCATAGACGCGCTCTCGGATACAGACAGGCTGACGCTTGAGGTCGCGCAGTCTATAAGAGAGGACTTTCTCCAGCAGGACGCGATGTCAAACGACGACTCGTTCTGCCCGCCCGAAAAGCAGCACGACCTTTTGGCGCTCATCCTCTATTTCAAGGAGGCGGCAAGCCGCGCCATTGAGGCAGGCGCGCCGATAGAGGAGATATCGCAGCTTCCCGTGCGCGAGCGCATCGGCCGTGCGAAGTCTGTTCCGACCGCGGAATACAAGGAAGAATACGCGAAAATACGCGCCGCCGTTGACGCCGAGACCTCATCGGCAGTCAAAAGAAGCTGACAGAAGGAAGGGAAATCTTCAGTGAAGAGAGAGTATAGAACGATAGAGGAAGTCGCCGGCCCTCTGATGCTCGTGCGCGACGTCGACGGCGTCAAGTACGATGAGCTCGGCGAGATAATCATGCCTGACGGCAGCGTTCGCCGCTGCCGCGTGCTCGAGGTAAACGGCTCTGACGTGCTCGTGCAGCTCTTCGAGTCCTCGGCGGGACTCAATCTCGAATATTCAAAGGTGCGCTTCACGGGTCACGGCGTCGAGCTCCCCGTCTCGCGCGAGATGCTCGGTCGCGTCTTTAACGGCATGGGCGAGCCTATCGACGGCGGTGCGAAGCTCATCCCCGAGGCGGTGCGCGACATCAACGGCACGCCGATAAATCCCGCGTCCCGCAAATACCCGTCGGAATTTATACAGACGGGCGTTTCGACGATAGACGGACTGAACACGCTCGTCCGCGGACAGAAGCTGCCGATATTCTCAGGCTCGGGTCTGCCGCACGCCAACCTCGCCGCGCAGATAGCGCGTCAGGCGAAGGTCCGCGGGACGGACGAGAAATTCGCCGTCGTGTTCGCCGCCATAGGCATCACGTTCGAGGAAGCCGACTTCTTTATATCCGATTTCAAGAAAACGGGCGCCATAGACAGAACGGTGCTCTTCATTAATCTCGCATCCGACGCGGCCATCGAGCGCATATCGACGCCGAGAATGGCGCTGACTGCCGCCGAATACCTTGCGTTTGACTGCAATATGCACGTCCTTGTCATCATGACGGACATAACGAACTACGCGGAGGCGCTCCGCGAGGTTTCCGCCGCCCGCAAGGAGGTGCCGGGACGCCGCGGCTATCCTGGATACCTTTACACCGACCTGGCGACGATGTACGAGCGCGCGGGCAGGCGCGAGGGCAGCGACGGAAGCATAACGATGATACCGATACTCACGATGCCCGAAGACGACAAGACGCATCCCATCCCCGACCTCACGGGCTACATCACGGAGGGGCAGATAATCCTCTCCCGCGAGATATACAGAAAAGGATATCTGCCGCCCGTCGACGTTCTTCCGTCGCTCTCGCGACTCAAGGACAAGGGAATCGGCGAGGGAAGGACGCGCGAGGACCATTCCGGCACGATGAACCAGCTCTTTGCGGCGTATGCGCGCGGCAAGGAGGCAAAGGAGCTCATGGTGGTGCTCGGCGAATCCGCGCTGACGCCGATAGAGAGGCTTTACGCGAAATTCTCCGACGAGTTTGAGAAGAGATACGTCGGTCAGGGCTTCTACGAGGACAGAACTATTGAAGAGACGCTCGACCTCGGCTGGGAGCTTCTGCACATACTGCCGAAGTCGGAGATGAAGCGCATTAAGCCGGCGATACTCGAGAAGTATTGGTGAGGTGAGGCAAAATGCCGCAGATCAACGTAAATCCTACGCGCATGGAGCTGAAGAAGCTGAAAGGGCGTCTTCAGACGGCGCGCCGCGGCCATAAGCTCCTGAAGGACAAAAGAGACGAGCTGATGAAGCAGTTTCTAGAGGTCGTCCGCGAGGAAAAGGAGCTGAGAGCGGAGCTCGAGACGAGATTTGCCGGAGTCCGCGGCAGCTTTGAGGTCGCCGCGGCGACGATGAGCCGCCCCGTGCTGACCGAGGCGCTGCTTTTGCCCAAGGCTGAGGGCACGCTGACCGTCACCGAGCATAACGTCATGAGCGTTATCGTTCCGCGCTTCTCATATGAGGAGGCGTCGAGAACGGACGGCTGCGGATACGGTTTTCTCTTTACCTCCGGCGAGCTTGATCATGCCGTCGCCGAGCTCTCGACGATGACGGCGGACCTTATAAGGCTTGCGGAGCTTGAAAAATCGGCGCAGCTCATGGCGGATGAGATAGAGAAGACGCGCCGCCGCGTTAACGCGCTCGAAAACATAATGATACCTCAGTTCGAGGAGACGATAAAGGCAATATCGATGAAGCTCGACGAGAACGAGCGCGGAAACACGACGCGTCTCATGAAGGTCAAGGACATGATGCTTGAAGAAAGGCTCGCCGCCGACAGGGCGCGCGCGACAGTCTGACGATGGCAGAGTTCGACAAGCTCCACACGGGTGAGATCTATGACCCGGGCGACCCCGAAATAATGCGCGAGCAGACGTTCTGCCTTGAAAGGCTCTACGAATTCAATTCCATCCGCCCGATGGAGGCATACAAAAGGAATGCGCTTTTGAAGGTGATGTTTGCGGAGGTGGGCGAGGGCTGCTACATTGAGCCGCCGCTGCACGCGAACTGGGGCGGACGGCACGTCCATTTCGGCAATAACGTCTACGCGAATTTCGGTCTGACTCTCGTTGACGACACGCACATCTACGTCGGCGACAACGTGATGTTCGGTCCGAACGTGACCGTCGCGACGGCGGCGCATCCGGTCTGCCCGGAATTGCGACTTCGCGCGCTTCAGTATAACGCTCCCGTAAATATCGGCAAAAACGTTTGGATCGGCGCGGGCGCTTTGATTTTGCCCGGCGTCACGATAGGGGAGAACAGCGTTATCGGCGCGGGCAGCGTCGTCACGCGAGACATTCCCGCAAACGTCGTCGCGGTCGGAAATCCGTGCCGCGTCATGAGGGAAATAAGCGAGCGCGACCGCGAGTATTATTTCAGGGACAAAAGGATAGACCCCTCGCTTTTTTGATGCATAAGAAACGATTTTTATAAAAAACGGAGGTATTTATGCTTAAAACAAAGAATTACGAATTCTGGTTCCTTACGGGATCGCAGGATCTCTACGGCGACGAGTGCCTGCACAAGGTCGCTGAGCATTCACACAAGATTGTCGACGCCCTCAACGCGTCCGGAAAGTTTCCGTATCCGATAGTATGGCGTCCGACGCTTATAGACAGCGTTTCGATACGCGAGGCGCTCGCCTCCGCGAACGCGTCTCCGGACGTAGCGGGCTGCATCGTATGGATGCACACGTTCTCACCCGCGAAGATGTGGATACGCGGCTTCAGCGAATACAGAAAGCCTCTGCTCCACCTGCACACGCAGTTCAACCGCGACATCCCGTTTGACACCATAGACATGGACTTCATGAACGAGAACCAGTCCGCGCACGGCGACCGCGAGTTCTCTCACATGCTGACCCGCATGAAGACGCCGAGAAAGATAGTCTCCGGTCACTGGTCAGACGCGACGACGCAGGAAAGGATCGCAGACTGGATGAGGACCGCCGTCGGCGCGCTCGAATCTCGCTCGCTCCGTATCCTTCGCGTCGGCGACAACATGCGCGACGTCTCCGTCACAGAGGGTGACAAGGTCGAGGCTGAGCAGAAGTTCGGCTGGGAGATAGACGCCTACAATATCACGGACGTAGACGAATATGTGAGAGCCGTTCCCGAAGCCGAGGTCAAAGCGCTGACGGATGAATATTACGCTTCCTACGACCTCATTACTGACGGACGCGATCCCGCCGAGTTCCGCGCACACGTCGCGGAGCAGGCGAAGATAGAGATAGGCTTCCGTAATTTCGTTGAGGAGCACAATTATCATGCGGTCGTGACGAACTTCCAAATGCTCGCGGGACTTCATCAGCTCCCCGGTCTCGCCATGCAGCGCATGATGGAGGACGGCTACGGCTTCGGCGCCGAGGGCGACTGGAAAACCGCCGGCGTCGTCCGCCTCTTCAAGCTCATGACGGCGGGGAAGGCGGATGCAAAGGGAACGTCCTTCATGGAGGATTATACATATCATCTCGAGCCCGGCAACGAGGCGATACTCGAGGCGCATATGCTTGAGGTCTGCCCGTCTATCGCGTCCGGCAAGCCCGCGATACGCGTCTGCCCGCTTTCTATGGGCAACAGGGAAGACCCGGCGCGCCTCGTCTTCACCGCGAAGCCCGGCAGAGGCGTCGCCTGCTCGCTCGTCGACCTCGGCACGCGCTTCCGCATGATAATAAATGAGGTCGAGTGCATTCCGCAGCCGAAACCGATGCCGAACCTTCCCGTCGCAACGGCGCTTTGGCGCACGCTGCCCGATTTCAGAACGGGTACCGAGGGCTGGCTCATGTGCGGCGGCGCGCATCACACTGCGTTTACATATGACCTCACGCGCGAAAACGTCGTCGACCTCTGCGATTACTTCGGCATCGAGAGCGTCGTCATAGGCGAGGGCACAACGGTCGATTCGCTCAAGCGCGACCTCATGCTCGGAGAAGTGTATTATAGATAAGGATATTTTGGGCGGGGGGAGCTTTGAAAAGCTCCCCCCCGCTCCCCCCGCAAACTTTTTATGGAGGGGGAAGGTGAGGGGAAATTTAGAGGACTTTTTGAAGTCCTCTTTTTTGCGCCTTTTTCGGGGGGATGAAAAGAAAACGGGGGAGGCACAACGCAAATAATCTCAAAAATTTTTAAAAAAAATCATCGTTTGATGTTGACAAAGCGTCAGGCAATATGATATAATATGACCACATGAAAAAATCATATGACTGCAAAAAAGAGAACATGAAGAAACCCCATGTGCGGAGCAGGCAAAAAATCCGTCCGAAACGCGGCTTGGGCATGCTGCTCAAACACTCGTTTGGTGATCGTCATGATATGTCTTGTCGTAGTATCAAATAAGTGCCTCCCGAATGAGCCAAAGGAAAAAACTCTAAAGATTGGAGCAACAAAACATGGAAAGCTACAATCATTATAATGAATTATTACAAAGCGAAGTATTTATGGGCAGGATAGTCCTTGCGTTTGTGATGATCGTTATCATAGGAGTGCTTATTCTCTGCCTTAAATACAAATTGAAAAATATGGCGACAGCAACGGTGATCACCGGTGCCGCAATGATACTCATATGTTGTATTTTTCTGATTTATCCGTATCAAAAAGATATAGATGATAATGCCTACACTGTTTATACGGGAGAGTTTTGCGTTACAGACAGATATACCGATAAAGGCGGCGTATACATTATGATAAAATATCCGGATCAGAAGAAAAATGTGCGATATCAACTTTTATGCAGCGATCCTTTTTCGGATGATGAAACGGAATACGAAGGTACTCTCGTTTATTCTGAAAGGTCAAAGTGCATTGTTGATATCATACTGCCCGAGTCCTGACTGAAAAGGAAGCGGACAAATTAAAGCGGAGTTTTCGGCGCATTCCTTTTTCGAGGCACGTCGAGACTATTAAAGGTACCGGCGCGGAATGTGGAAAAATTTTATAAAAAATCATCATTCAATGTTGACAAGACGTCAGGCAATATGATATAATGTGACCACATAAAGAAATCATATGACTGCAAAGGAGACAACGATGAAAAAATGTCCCATGTGTGGAGCGATACAGAACGACTCGCGCAGCGTCTGCATAGACTGCGGCGCGCGCCTCGGCACGCCGATGTCAAAAGAGGACGAGGTCGCCATAGACGAGGCAATGGACGGGAAGCTCGAGGAAGGCGGCGCAAAGACAGACTTTTTTTATACGCCCATAGTCCTTCGCATAATAGGGATCATTTCTGTCATAGTCATAATAGCGCTCGCGGTTCTGACTTCCGTCACTTTTGCGGAGAAGAACGCGCTCAAATCGGAGATGGAGGAAAAGGCGGAGGAGCTCGGCGTATTCATGTCCGATGCCGGAAACTTCGTCTTCTCGGGCGACGACACAGACGTGAAGGCGCTGGAGGTGCTGGAGGCGTATAAGAATGATATAGACGCGCATATAGACGCGCTCGAAGACCGTGCCGCCATAATGCTCATATCGATAGTACCGTTGGCTGCCTCGGCAGTCACGCTGCTTTTCCCGTCCGCTGTTTGGACGCTCGAAACCTGGACGTGGCGGCGCATGTACTCCGTCACGATGGAGCCGACGTTTATGTGGCTCACTGTCGCGCGCGTCTTTGGTTGCATATGCTTCGCGCTCGGCGCCGCCGGTCTTATCTGCGCGATAACGTTGATGCTGTGATATGAAACGAAAAGCGCACGGCGAACATCTCAACCGTGCGCTTTTCGCTTTAAAAAAATTGAGGGGAGCATTTGGAAGCTCCCCTTGTGTTTTTGCTTGGCGGTTTATTTTCTCTTGCCGCACTGCCCGCAGTTCGAGCAGCCGTTGCATATGAGGCGGGAGCCGCAGGTGTCGCATCTGTCGCGGAAATGAGGACGGTACAGAAACTCGTCGGGTATGGGGAAGCCCATTTTGTCACAGAGACGCCATTTGATTTGCCGTCCGCGGTAATTCATGCCGGAGCGGTGCGCCATCTCGCTTTGAACGCCCTTGTCGGGCATGCGGTACGTTCGCCCGTCCTTTACAAACACTGTCCCCGTCTCGATAAAGGAAAACGTCACCCCGTACTTTACGCACTCGGCGCGCAGCGACTTCACCCAGTCAAAATCGCAGGGGCGCGCGCCGTCGTAGTTCTCCCCGCCGCAGATGACCTGCTCGATCTGACCCGAGGGCAGGTATTTTTCAATCGAAACGGGACCGATATACGGCGCACACATTATGCCTTTGTGGCAAAAAGGCAGGGAAAGAAGGATCGGTATCCTTTCGTCCGCACGGCGCTGATTTTCGCACGTCACGTTGAAAAATACGTTTTCCCAGCCGTCTCCCCAATCGTCGGGAAGGCAGTCCGCCACGCGCTCGGGTCGTTTTGTAAGAAGAAAGAATATGACGTCGGGGCGCTCGCGGATTATGTCCCACGCGTCGTCCCGCCAGCCGTCCGCCTCGGCGAGGAAAAAGTCCGACGTCATGCAGACGCGGAGCATCTCGCCGCTCTTTACACGGAAGCTGCCGTCGCGGCAGCGGCTCAGCGGGTACGAAAAGCCCGCCTTTGTCCTGTAAATCTCCGAGCCGTCGTGCCCCCGCTTGCGGTCGAGGTAGTACATATAGCAGTTTTCGCAGCCCTCGCTGCACTTGACGCAGCCGTGCCAGGGGTTCCATATGTCGTGCATCGCCGTGTCACATCACATATACCGCCCACGCAAGGAGCATATGGACGAGGATGAATATGGGCAGCGGTATCATGAAATTTGAGTGCTGCGTCTTGTGGCGGATCAGCTGCATCGTGACGTACATCGCGAGCGCGCCGCCGAAAAAGGCGCAGAGGAGCAGCACGCGCTCCGGTATTCGCCGCCCGCGCTTCCACGAGGCGGATTTGTCGTACACAGTAAGAATGACTGAGACGAGAGAGATAAAGACGAACCAATATATAAGCGGCACGCGCAGAAACGAAATCACAGTCCGAATGTCCATTTTATATGACCGAGCCTTTCAGCGAATGTAAAGGCAGCCGGCGTCGAAGAGCGGAAGGTCGGAAAGAGAGCATATCCCGACCCCGTGACGCGCCGCGACCTCTTTTATTGTATCACAGTACGGCAGGCTGTCAAGCGCTCCGAGAAAATAAACGGTGCCGTCGGCGAAAAAAGACGCGCCGCCGATAAATCCCGTGTCATATCCGGGCAGCTCGACCGAGCCCGGAGGGATCAGATATGCCGGAACGCCGCGGGATATGACCGTGCGGTGTATGGACTTGTCGGCTGTGACGACCGGGGCGTCCGCGCCGTCGCCCATGATGAGCGTCGAGCACTTTGCGTACCCCTGCGCGGTGTCAAGCACGGGCAGACCGCTCTCCGCCGCCGCGCGCTTCACTGCCGGGGATATATAGTCCGCTTTGCCGACGAGCGCGCCGCCTATGACAGCGCAGTTGAAGGCGATATCATGTGGGTATGTTTCAGACGGTATGTCAGAGGTAAGGGAGAGGGAATGTGACGGCAGGCAGTCGAGAATGCCGCGCACCGCGAGCTCAAATGATACGTCCGCCATGTGCGCGTCGCGCACAAAAATGCGCCCGAATCCCGCGAAAAGGAGCATATCGGGGTGCGAGGCGACAGGCGAAGGCATCCCGTGTGCGGGAGGCATAACGACGACGCCGAAGCCGGACTTGTCCCCGAGCCGGCGCACGGCGCGGAGGGTTTCTTCCGGCGTATTGTGTGCAAGCAAAAGGACCGACACAGTCTTTCCTCCTTGATAAGCGGATTTTGCGAAAAACAAAAACGGGCAGACGAAAAGTCTGCCCCTCTTTTTTGCGTTTTTTGTCAGACGGCGCGCGTTACCTTGCCGGAGCGAAGGCAGCGAGAGCAGATGCTAACGGTCTTGTGCGTTCCGTTGTCATCTATGCGGACCTTTCTGATGTTGGGCTTCCAAGATCTCGAAGTCTTGCGCTCGGAGTGAGACACGTTGTGACCGAAAGTGACGCCCTTACCGCAGATACAGCATTTTGCCATGAGAAACACCTCCATATATATGGGATAAATACATTGCCAAATCACGAACGAAGATATTATATCATATGAAATCGGGAAAAGCAATAGGCAGGGGAAGATTTTTTTAATTTTTTTCGGCAGCGTCGGGAGCTTCTCTTTTGCTGTGATAATGCTGCCACAGACCGGCGAGCGAATGCGTTTTGTCCTTGATTTCATCCAATGGATATACTAGCCTTAAAGAGACGGACACAAATCCGCTCTCTTCAAACGGTTTGTACATAAGGTAAAAATCATACTCGCTTTCCGTGATATATTCAATATCGCAAAGCTCGTCCCCGCACATGCGCGCCGTAAAATACCGCGCGTCGTCATCCTGCCCGAGCAAAAAGTACCCGTTGGCGTCGCTGTTGTACTCGATATATTTGAGGAGACAATGCTCATTCTCGAAAAGGCGCGCCTCAAGCGACCAGTCGGCGGTGTTGTATACGGAAACCGAAGAGTTGTTGTCCCGACTTGCAACTAAAATGTAGAGTTTTTCGCCGTCAGGCGAAAAGCAAAGGTTTCCGTCCTGCGAGTCTAATTTTGCGTAACGGAATTTCAGAAGAAGACGGCGCTCGGGAAGGGAATATACCGCAAGCCGCCCTTCGTTGGACCTGACGACGAAGATATCGCCTTTCGGAGAAAACGCGGCATTGTAAGCGTATCTTAAGTCCTTGAATTTTGCAAGTTCGGCGCCGCTGCCGTCGTATAAATAAACCGTCTGTCCCGTGCAGCCGACGGCATATTCGCCGTTCTTTATGAAACACTCAAACTCACGCATATGACCTCCGTAGAGATTTTTCAGAAGAGTTTGTCATCGAAGAGATTCTGAACTCAGTTTTTGCTCGCTTGCGCTCGAAAAAACAAAAAAACGCCCTTTTTTGCGGAGCATGTTCATTTGATTGGGGCGGGCGTTTTTCCACAAGAGCCTCACGCTTTCTTCTCCATAAAAAGGCGTCCTTTTGGGACGCCTTTTTACGGAGAAGAAGAGATTCAGAACTCGGTTTTTGCTCGCTTGCGCTCGTAAAAACAAAAAAACGCCCATTTTTCGCGGAGCATGTCCCTTTGATACCAGCGGGCGTTTTTTTACAAGAACCTCTTACTCCCGCTTCTCCGTGAACAAAAGCGCCCTTTGGGGGCGCTTTTGTTCACGGAGAAGAAGAGATTATCCCCTCCACAAGCGCCAGTATCATCAAAGCATAATGCTCCACAATATATTGTATATTCGATTTAGATGTAACAAAATAATCACGAAAGACTATACTATTTGAGACATGATAGCATGTTTATCGCTGTCGTATAGATGTCCGTAAGTTTTCATGACTTGTTCGGGCTTATCCCCGATCATGTCTGCCACGACCATGTAATTTGCGCCGAGATGGATTAACATCGACACGAACGAATGCCGAAGATCGTGCAGGCGTATCGGCTCCATCCCGGCTGTGGTGCAGTATCGGCCGAATGCCGCTGTCACAGTTTTGTCGAGCAGCGGTTTGTCGCCTCCGAAGAAAAACGGCTCTTGAGGTGTGTACTTAGCAAGTTCACACCGCATTGCGGGACAGATCTCAACATCTTGAGATTTGTCGGCCTTTGTTGTCGTCACTTTGTAAGGCGTATCGTCTATCGTTTTACGGGTGATCGACTTTGCCCACCGTATACTTTCCTGCCGCACGTCGGCAGGCGTGAGGGCTGTTACTTCGCCAAAGCGTCGGCCTGTCAGAAATAGCATTGAGAACAGGCAGTGATACATCGGATCGTCGACGGCAGAGATGAATTTTTCAAATTGTTCTCGCGTCCAGAACCGCATTTCTTTCTTCGGTGCTCGGCGCTTCGGCTTTTGCACTTCGGGCAGATGATTCTCGTATCCGTATCGGCTCTCGGCCCATGCGAGCAGGGTGCCGAAAAATGTCCTCACTTTAGAGAGATATGCATATGAGTAGTATTCCCCCGTGCGCGGGTTCCGAGTCGCCCACAAATCATCTTGCCAGCGGTAGAGCTCGTCCTTCGTCAGAGCCGTTATTTTCGTATTCCCGTATTTAGGGATTACAAACAGGTCGTATATATTTCGTTTATCGTAGATGGATGACTCTTTGTTCTGATTTCCGAGCGAGGCTATATACTGCCGTATAAGCTCGCCGACGGTCGGGATCTCCTTGCCGGGGTCGCGCTTTTTGAGAGGATTATTCTTTACGAGCTCGCATCTCTCCGTTACAAATTCCGCATACGCCTGCTTTGCGAGTGCCTTCGTCGTATATCCGGACAGACGCTTCTGCTTTTCGATGCCGTCCGGCGTGACAACCCTAAACACGACATCGTAGACCTTACCGTGCTTTTTTGTTTGCCGCTCCTGGATGCTGTACTTTGTGGACGAGATGTAAAATTCGGTCATGATTTCACCTCCGACTCGATTAATTTTGCAAAAAGGGTATGCAAAACCGATCCGACGTGATATAATGACCTTTGGGTGTGGGGCATTATCCACTTCGGATATGTTTCACCTGACCGCGTCCGATCTGGTACATCGGGCGCGGCTTTTTTATTACGCGGCATTCGCTCTATACCGGCCTGCCGCATTCATACAGATGTTCCGGGGCAATGTCTATGTCGTCGTCAGCACCGCCCCATACCACAGTACCGCATTCGGCTTTGGCACTTAGGAAGAAAGCGGGAGATCTCAGCCGTGCGTATATGGCTTTTTCCAAGAGCGGACGGGCATCGTATATTTTTTTGACACCGTCTGCAAATGTCAAAAGCAGTGTGTAATCTTCTTTCGGCTGCACATCTTG
>CANRKP010000037.1 GCA_947631245.1 uncultured Clostridia bacterium | reverse complement strand
AGAAGGTTTATGACCGTCGTCTTTCCGCTGCCCGACGGGCAGCGGAAAGACGACGGTCATAAACCTTCTCATGCGCTTTTACGACCAGGACAGTGGCGAGATACGGGTCGACGGCACGAATACCCTCGATATAACGAGAGACAGCCTCTGCCGCGCGTATACGATGGTGCTTCAGGACACATGGCTTTTCGGCGGCACTATCGCCGAAAATATCGCATACGGAAAGGAAAACGCGACCCGCGAGGAGATAGTCGAGGCGGCAAAGGCCGCGATGATAGACGACTACATCGAGAGCCTGCCCGAAGGATATGACACGGTGCTCACCGAGGACGGCATCAATCTCTCAAAGGGTCAGCGGCAGCTCTTAACGATCGCGAGGGCGATGCTCCCCTCATGCTCGATACTGATCCTTGACGAGGCAACGTCAAACGTTGACTCAAGGACTGAGGTCAAGATACAGGCGGCGATGGCAAAGCTGATGGAGGGGAAGACCTCGATCGTCATAGCGCACAGGCTCTCGACAGTCAAGGACGCCGACACGATACTCGTCGTCCGAGACGGAAATATCATCGAGCGCGGCACGCACGACGAGCTGCTTGAAATGAAAGGCTTTTACGCGTCTTTATACAATTCGCAGTTCAACTGAGCTTCTCCCGCATATACTGAAATATCTTCTTCTCCTCGCGTGAGATTTTGACCTGAGAGAGCCCGAGCGCACGCGCGGTCATTTCCTGCGACATATCGTGATAGTAGCGAAGCGAGATTATTTTTCGCCAGAGCTCCGGCAGTGATGACGCCACCTCGCGCAGGGCGATATAATCTGTGTAGGCTCCAGTCATGTCGGGCGCCTCGAGCGTGTCCGAAAGGGTCGCCGTCCCGTCATCAAAGGCGGGCTCGGAAATCGACCTGACGGGGAGCGAGCATTCGATCGCCTCTGCGGCGGATATGATGTCCACGCCGAGCGCCTCCGCGATCTCCGACAGCTTCGGCTCGCGTCCGGTCTTTGCCGTGAGCCTTTCCTTTTCAAATAACAGCCGTGAGCCGAGACGCTTCTTGTCCCGGCTCACTTTTATGATGCCGTCGTCGCGAAGAAAACGCTTTATCTCGCCTATTATGAGCGGAACGGCGTAGGTGGAAAAAGCGCACCCGCGCTCCGTGTCAAAGCTGCGTATCGCGCGAAGCATGCCCATCATACCGAGCTGGCAGAGGTCGTCAAACTCGGCTCCTCTGCCGACAAAGCGGGCGGCGATGCTGCGGACAAGCCCCTCGTTCTCGCGTATAAGCTCCTCTTCGGCGTCTCTGTCGCCTTCCTTTACTCGCAATAAAAGCGCGAGATTGCCGTCGCGGTATTCCTTTTTTTCGTCTGTGCACGTTTTTGCTTCTTCGATCGTCTCGGCTGAGTTCATTTATGCTCCTTTCGGACGTCGGGCGAAGGCACGGTCTGAGAATTGGACTGTCATTTGAAGGTCCTTTTCGGGTTCCCGAGAGTTTTGACCATCGTGACCTTTGTACCGCTCCCCGGCTTGCTGACGACTGTTAGCCTGTCCATAAAGCTCTCCATGACTGTAAAGCCCATGCCGCTTCGCTCGCCCTCTGGGTCCGTTGTATAAAGCGGCTGCATCGCGGTCTTTATGTCGTCAATGCCGCAGCCCTTGTCGCGGACTTCTATGCGGACCGTTCTTTCGTCGAGTATCTTTATTGTTATGTACACGATCCCTCGTTTGTCGCGGTAGCCGTGAACTATCGCGTTCGTCACCGCCTCGGACACGGCGCATTTGATGTCGGACAGCTCTTCAAACGTCGGGTCGAGCTGCGAAACGAAAACGGAGGATACGCTTCTTGCTATCCCTTCGTTTACGGAGGAGGAGGGGAGCTCTATCCTTATCTCGTTTCTGATGTTTTCCGGAGGACGTCCGGAGCGTTTTTTTTCAATGGTTTCTGTGTTTGTCATTTTCGTTTTCCTTTCGGATTTATTTCTGTTTGATTTCGATAAATCTTCCCGCGCCCGCAAGATCGAGTATCTTCATTACCTGCGGCGACGGAGAGAGCAGCGTCAACCGGCAGCCTATCTTCTCGGCGCACGCTATCCTTCCGAGGATGAGGCCGAGCCCGGCGCTGTCCATAAATTCGACGGCGGACATATCAAGGACCGCCCTCTTCGGTCTCTTTATAAAAAGATCGGAGTCTATCTGTCCGCGTATACGCTTTGCACTGTGGTGATCTATGTCGCCCGACAGTGTGATTATCATCGTGTGGCCGTCGATGGTAGAGACGGCTTCCGCCTTGCTGCTTCTCATACCTGAGTTCATTTTATGCTCCCCTATGTTGATTTAAATTACTTTTATGGTAATTATTTTACAGCTTGTTTTTCGATAAAAATGTCGCATTATGTTTGTCGAAAAATAATTTTTCAAAAAATAATCGGCGTGCTGTCAAACCGACCGCACGCCGATCATTTGGGGCTGTCAGAACGCCCAGTCAGACACGTTCTGCATCATCGTTCCAACCGCGTCGAGAGCTTTTCCCGCGCTGCGCTTGAACTTGCTTTTCTTGGGCTTCATCATCGCGACCGACATGGCGCCGACCGCGCCTCCGATCATGATACCCGCCGCGACGCCCTTCGCGACCTTCATCGTTGTCTGTGACATAATGCCGTTCCTCCGCAAATAATATTTATGTTATTAGTATCTGTGCGTGTCTGCCGTTTGATACACGGCGCGCCGGAAGAAAAAAATGGTTTTTATGTACCTCACGGCGGCGCATATGCCGCCGTGAGAGGTCCTGTCAGCCGTTGTCACTTGAATATGACTCCGTCGGACGGAAGAGGAGCGTGATGCACCAAAGTCCGGCAAGGCCAACGAGCGTATATATTATGCGCGCGACCATGCTGCCCTGACCGCCGCAGATCCACGCGACTATGTCAAAGCTGAACAGCCCGATGCTGCCCCAGTTCAGCGCTCCGATTATCGTGAGCACCAGCGATATTTTATCCATGATCATTTTTCAGTTTCTCCGACCTTTTTGCTATGACTGCCGTGCGTCGGGGCGGCACATTGCCGTAAACCGCGTCAATTGTCAGCCATATTATTATAGAGCGCCCGTCGGACGCTTATATATAATATCCGCATTTTGCGCTCATAATATTTTTAAATTCTCTGGTATTTTATGTAAATTCTATTTTGGGTGCCTGTACTTTTTCTTTGTCCGGTGTCAGACGGCGAAAAACTGCATATAATGTCAATGGGAACGTATTTATGAAAGTGACGGGAGTGCCGTTTTGAGATGTTAATAGAGTATATAGCAGCAAAGCTTTTTTGTTTTTTTCTCAGCGTTTCGGGCGGTCAGAGTTTTCCGCCGCCTCTCACCTCCGAGGAAGAGCGCCGTCTTTTCACCGAATATGCGGCGGGCAGCGCCGAGGCAAGGCAGACGCTTATAGAGCATAATTTGAGGCTCGTATCGCATATCGTGCGTAAATATTATTCTTCGAACAGAAATCAGGAGGACCTGCTTTCAATAGGCACGATAGGTCTTATCAAAGCAATAGATTCCTTCAATATCAAAAACGGCGCCAGGTTTGCGACATACGCGGCGAAATGCATCCAAAACGAGATACTCATGTTTTTCCGCTCGCAGAAAAAACTGAATTACGAGATATCGATAAACGAAACGATAGACACAGACCGAGACGGGAACCCGCTTACATACGGAGACATAATTTCAACGGAAGACAATATCGCCGACGACATCGACAAAAAGATGAAATGCAGAAAGGCGCTCGACTATATAAAAGGGCGTCTCGGCGAGCGCGAGCGCAAGATCATCATCCTTCGGTACGGGCTCGGAGGGCAGCGCCCCATGACGCAGCGAGAGGTGGCGGAGCTGCTCGGGATATCGCGCTCGTATGTTTCGAGGATAGAGAAGGGCGCGCTTGCGGAGATGAAGGATTTTATCAACGGGAAACACGGCTGAGACCCGAAAAGACGCGAAAAAGATATCGCGCACCGTATTGACACGGGAGGTGCTTTCTATGTATAATTAAATCCGGAAAAGGAGTTTTGGGCCTGTGGTAACGATAAAAAGCATAGATAAACATTCGAGAGCCGAACGCGCCGGGCTTTTGCCCGGCGATATACTGCTGTCGATAAACGGGCACGAGATAAACGACGTTCTCGATTACGGCTTTTATCTCACGGAGCGCCGCGTGACGCTCACCGTCAGGCGCAGTGCGGACGAGCTTTCCTTTAATATAAAAAAGGATACATACGACGATATCGGGCTGAATTTCGAAACCGCGCTCATGGACAGCAAGCACCGCTGCGAGAACGGGTGCATCTTCTGCTTTATCGACCAAAACCCGCCCGGGATGCGCGAGCAGATTTATTTTAAGGATGACGACTCGCGCCTCTCTTTCATACACGGCAACTACATAACGCTGACGAATATGACGAAAAGGGACATCGAGCGCATAATAGAGATGCACATTTCTCCGATAAACGTCAGCGTCCACACCACAGATCCGGATCTTCGCGTCAAAATGATGAAAAACAAGCGCGCGGGCGATGTGCTCTCGTATATCAACGACCTTGTGCGCGGAGGATGCGAGCTTCACTGTCAGATAGTCCTTTGCCGCGGCATAAACGACGGCGACGCGCTCCGAAAGACGATGACGGATCTGTCATACCTTTATCCAGGCGTAACAAGCGTCTCTGTCGTTCCGGCGGGGTTGACCGCCCACAGAGAAGGTCTTTATCCGCTTTCGCCATACTCGCCCAAGGAATGCGCCGAGATCGTTCGTCTTGTCGACGATTTCGGCTCCATGTGCGCCGAAAAATACGGCTGCCGCATTTTTTATGCGGCGGACGAGCTCTATATCAAGGCGGGTCTGCCGCTGCCGGACGCCGATTATTACGGCGACTACGACCAGCTTGAAAACGGGGTCGGGCTCATAACGTCCTTCCTTGACGATATAGACGCCGAGCTCGACGTTATCGATACATACGATTTTGATCCCGAAACGCACCGCTCGGTCTCTATCGCGACAGGTGAGGCTGCGGCGCCGTTTATCACCGAGGCGGTTGAAAAAATACGCCGTTTATGCTATAATCTCAACTGCAGGGTATACGCTGTCAAAAACGAGTTTTTCGGCAGCGAAGTCACAGTCGCCGGACTTCTGACGGGCGTCGACGTCGCAAAACAGCTTTCCGGAAAGGAGCTCGGGGAAGAGCTTCTTATCCCGCCGTCTATGCTCAGGGCGGAGGGAGACCTGTTTCTCTGCGGACACACGCCGGAGTGGCTCTCGGAGCAGCTCGGCGTTCCGGTGCACACGGCGGGGAAGACCGCGTCGGAATTTATTTCCGCCGTCATCGGCTGCGACGATCCAGGCGTCGCACAGGCGGCAGGCTCAGACGCTGATTAGTTTTGTCGGTGAAAGGAATAAGAAATGGCACAAAAAATCAGAAACAAAAAAAAGGCGGCTGCCGCCGAAAAGAATACCATCATCGTCTGCGGAATTGTGGCGTTTGCCGTCGTCGTTATACTTATAGCTTCGGTTTTTGCTTTCGGCAAGGGGGACGGCAAGGACAGCGGCACGTCATACGACGGCGAGAGCGGCGGTATGTCCACAAATGCCGACGGGACCTCGGGCGGCGACACGACGGGACTCGAGACGGAAGATCTGCCCGTAATCTCGGATACGGAAGCGCCCGCAACGGACGCCGAGAGCATAGGCGGCGAAACGGAGGACGCTTCAAACGAGGTGTCCGTTACCGTCGAGCGCGCTGCCGACAAAAACGACTCCTCGGAAGTCGTAATGCTTTATCCGCTCATAAAAAGCGACGGCGGGCGCGGATACGATATCGCCTCTATCAATGAGCTTATAACGGAATATATGAACGGTCACCGCGACTCAATGTGCGCGGGCGTTGAGGGCGAGGAATACGAATACATTATCGAGAACACGAACCTGACATATGTGAGCGACACGTTCTTTTCCGCCGTCGTATCGGGTCATTTCTATGCCGGGGACGACGCGCACCCGACCGTTTTCGCATACGGCATAAACTGCGACCTTCCGGGCGGGAGGCTCCTTGAGCCGTCCGATATGATACTTGATTTTGAAAAGGTGCGCTCCGCATTCACGGGAGGAAAGTTCAAGCTGGCATACGGCGAGGATGGGCTCATGGACGAGACGAACTACGAGGATATGATAACGAGATATATGCCGGATTACGACATTTATCCGGAAGTATACTATACGAAGGACGGCTTCGGAATGTCTATCGAGCTCGTATACACGCTCGGAGGCTACGCGCTCTTCGAGATACCGCTCTCGACCTTAGGGGCAGCCGTATACGTCCCGGGAAAATAAAAAAGGGGGAATTATGTCAAGACCGATAATCGCGATAGTCGGCAGACCTAACGTCGGCAAAAGCACGCTCTTCAATAAGCTCATCGGCGAGCGGCGCGCTATAGTAGAGGATACGCCGGGCGTTACGCGCGACAGAATATACGGGACCGCGGAATGGCGCGGACGCGAGCTTTTCATAGTTGACACCGGCGGCATCGAGCCGAGAACTGACGACGTTATTCTCTCGAAAATGCGCGAGCAGGCGCAGATAGCGATAGACACCGCCGACGTCATCATATTTATGTGCGACATCAGGACAGGCCTTGTCGCCGACGACAGGGACATAGCAAATATGCTCCGCCGCTCGGGAAAGCCCGTCGTCGTATGCGTGAACAAGGCGGACAGGATAGGGGATGTCGAGGAGCAGTACTACGAATTTTTCGAGCTCGGATTTGACAGGGAGCCTATCGCCGTTTCCTCCCTCCACGGCAGCGGTTCGGGCGACCTGCTCGACGCCGTTATAGAATGTCTGCCGGAACAGACGGACGAAGAAGACGATGACGACGTGATAAACGTCGCCGTCATAGGCAAGCCGAATGCGGGAAAATCCTCTCTCATAAACAAGATAATGGGGGAAGAGCGCCTTATCGTTTCCGATATAGCGGGCACAACGCGCGACGCCGTCGACTCCATAGTCGAAAATGAATACGGGCACTTCAACTTTATAGATACGGCCGGTATACGCCGCAAGAGCCGCGTCAATGACAGGATCGAAAAATACAGCGTCCTGCGCGCTCAGATGGCGGTGGAACGCGCCGACGTCTGCGTTTTGCTCATAGACGGGACAGAGGGCATAACGGAGCAGGATGAAAAGATTGCCGGTATCGCCCACGAGGCGGGAAAGGCATGCATTATCGCCGTCAACAAGTGGGACGCCGTCGAAAAGGATAACGACTCGGTAAAGAAGTTCACAAACGAAATAAGGACCGCGCTGTCATACATGACATACGCGCCGATACACTTTATATCTGCAAAGACTGGGCAGCGCGTCACGGGTCTTTTTGAGGAAATAAACAGCGTCTACGCAAACGCGAACACAAGAATTACGACGGGTATGCTCAACGACCTTCTCTCCGAGATCACGATGCGGGTCCAGCCCCCGTCCGACAAGGGCAGACGGCTCAAGATATACTACATGACACAGGCGAGCACAGCTCCGCCGACGTTCGTCATATTCTGCAACCGCGCGGAGCTTTTCCATTTCTCGTATCAGAGATATATTGAGAACAACCTTCGCGAGACCTTCGGCTTCGCGGGCACGCCGATAAGGATAATCATAAGGGCACGCGGTGACAGCGGAGGAGACAAGGACTGAAATTGCACCGCTTTTTGACAGGAGGCATAATCAGAGTATGACATTTTGGGATGTTGTAAATCAGGGCTTCATTGGGTACTACCTGATAGGCGGGACGGACGAGAGGACAGGCATCGCCCTCATAATTTTGAGCTTTATCCTCTGCATCGCGTCGGGATACCTTCTCGGCAGCATAAACTCGGCGATAATCATTTCCAAGATGCGCTACGGAGGGGACATCCGCACGAGCGGCAGCGGAAACGCCGGTACGACAAACGTTCTTCGAACATACGGCAAGGCTCCGGCGGCAATGACGCTCGGCGGAGACGCGCTGAAGACGCTGCTCGCGTACATAGCGGGGACGCTCGTTTTCGGAATACGCGGGGCGTATCTTTCGTGCTTTATGTGCGTGCTCGGACACGTTTTCCCGATTTTTTACCGTTTCCGCGGCGGAAAGGGGATCGTATGCGCGGCGGTAATGATACTTCTTCTAAATCCGCCCGCGTTCCTCATTCTCCTTGTTATTTTCATAATCGTCCTTGTCAGCTTCAAATATGTGTCGCTCGCGTCGATAATGGTCGCGATGCTGTATCCCGTCGTGCACACATGGACGCTCACGATGGGAAAATTCATGATATCGCGCCTTTGGCTCGGTTCGACCGCGTTTGCGGTCTTGACTGCGGTGCTCGTTTTGTGGCGTCATTATCCGAATATGAAGCGCCTTTGGGACAGAACTGAGTCAAAGATAGACCTGAAGGGGCTCTTTTCGAAAAGCAAAAAAGACGCGGTGACCTCCAAGACCGATAAGACAAAAGAAACGGAAAATACAGCGGAGGCGCGCTCGGAGAAAAGCGGGGACGAAAAATGACCGAAGAAAAAAGCACCGAAGGAACATCCGACGCTGCTCGAGCATTCGTGTCTCTCGCGGTAAAGGCTGCCTCTGCCGGAGCATTAAAAAAGCTGACTTTTTCTCGCCCGAAGCCGGGGGCAGGCGCTTTTAAGGCAGCGGCGTCCGAATACCGCTCGGCGTCGGGAGAGCTTATGATAAAGCTCGAATATCTTCTTGAAGACGGCAAAAACATAAGAAAAAACGTCCGGCTCGAAGATGCAGGGAAGACCATAGCGGAGCTTTCGTCCTCGTACAAGCAGGGCAACCTTATTCTTGACGGCGCGGAGGCGCAGTATCTGACGTCGAAAAAAGGAAAAACGACGCTCAGCGGCATAAGACGCGCGGAGCT
The DNA here is from genome assembly GCA_947631245.1 of uncultured Clostridia bacterium. Lineage (GTDB taxonomy): Bacteria > Bacillota > Clostridia > Oscillospirales > CAG-272 > DTU064. The sequence goes on along the minus strand of CANRKP010000037.1, from coordinate 11,796 downwards.
CGCCCTCGAAAGCGAAGCCGCGCGCGAGCTCGGAGGCGCCGACAGAGAAAAGAATTATTTCTGGCACGGGGGAGAAGGTTGGCTCATCGCGCTCGGAATAAGCGACAAAAACGGTCGCGTTCATGACAAGCGGCAGTCGAAGTTCCGCCAAATAAACAGATTTACGGAACTTCTCGACGACGTTTACGGCGAGCTGCCCGAGACAGGCACGCTGAATGTGTGCGACCTCTGCTGCGGCAAAAGCTATCTCAGCTTTGCGGTATACGAATATCTCACTAAAGATAAAAAAACGGGACGTCGTCATGCTCTGCGTTGACAGAAAGCGCGACGTCATGGAGTTCTGTAAAGGCGTCTCGGAGCAGATCGGGGCGGAAGGGCTTATATTCAAAACCGCCGATATCGCCGACGACGCCGTATATGACGCCGCGTTCGGAGAAAACGCACGCACCGACCTTGTCGTCTCACTTCACGCCTGCGACACGGCGACTGACCTTGTGCTCCGCCGCGCCGTCACGATGGGGGCGCGCGTAATTTTGTCTACTCCTTGCTGTCACCATGAGCTCAACGGAAAGATCAAGTGCCAAGAGCTTTCATTTCTCACGTCACATTCGATGCTGTCCCGCAAGCTGACGGACGCTGTGACTGACGGACTTCGCGTGATGATGCTTGAGGCGGAAGGGTACAGGGCATCGACGGTCGAGCTGATAGATCCCGACGAAACGCCCAAAAACCTTATGATACGCGCGGTAAAGCGCCGCCGGTTCGGCGAGACCGACAGAGCCAAGAAGACGGCGGAATATAACGACGCCATTGCTTTTTTAGGGCTTGACGGTTCTTATTACGACATATACAAATAAAAAACGTGCCGGTTCGAGATCCGAAACCGGCACGTTTTAAATTATGTTCAGAGATTTTTATCAAGCCATGCTTTCCGCATCTCGGCGGCAGCGCCTCTGACAGAGTGGCGGCGGCTGCCTTTGCCCATATAAAATTCGGGCATACGCTCCGCTGCAAGACCGTATTTTTCGGAAAGCGTTCGCTCGACGCGGTTGATGAAATAATCAGGAACGCGCAGGCTCGGGCATTCGACGACAACGGCGTCGGGACCGAGAAAGGAGATTATGTTATAAAGCGCATGAGCAAGCTCGTCGCCCTTTGCGTTGTCGTTTGTGCAGAGGCTGAGCCTTTCCCCAAGCGTTCCCGTGCCGACCGTCAGCATGCTGCCTATATCGACGCCTCCGCGCGCCCCGTCGACAAACGCGCCGTTGCATAGGACAGAGCCGTTTATTCCTTCGCCGATAAAAAGGCTGACTATCGTCTTTGAGTCTTCGTGGTCATATGCATACGAAAGCGCCGAGGCGTCACTGTTTTTCATTATTATGTCGACAGACGTCCCGAGCGTGTCCTCTATCTGCTCGCGCAGCTTCAGAGTGCCGAACTCCGCTATCCTTGTGCCGGTGACCGTATCGAGGCTCGCGTCATAATTTCCGGGAACAACAACGCCTACGCCGTACAGCGGGGACGCGGCGGAGGCAGAAGAAATCGAGATCTGCGCGCGCTTTAGGAAGGTGTGGAGATTTTCGCCGTAATAAAATTCGCGGTTGTATGTAAAAGAGGTCATGTCCTGCGTCTCAAGTGCGAAATTTACGATGTGAAGGCAGAAATTCCGCTCCGAAATGTCAAGCACGACGGAGTAGATGTCACGGCGCAGAGACAGACGCCCCGGGCGGCGTCCCGCAGATTGCCGGAACCCTTCTTTCTCTTCCAAAAACAAGCCCGCCTGCTTGAACGCGTCCGCGACCTTGCCGACCGTCATAAGCGAAAGACCGGTATCCTCGGCAATGTCAGCGCGGCTGGCGGCGCCGCGGCGGGCGACCGCGTCAAAAACACCGACGATATTTGCGCGTTTTACTCCTTGAAGCTCAAATCCTTCCATTTCTTCGCCTGCTTTCGGCATGAAACAGTTGCTATATTATATATTTTAAACTCTGTTTTATAAAATGTCAAGTGAAATGATATAAAATTAATAAGGACTGAAACAATTTTTTGTTTAAATCGACGTCAATATTCATGTTTTGAGGCATTAATTAAGCACTCGTTTGAAAAATATTCCTTTTGATTTGTGCCTTATCGCGCCTTATCTGCCGCCCCGCCCCGAAAAATAAATAAAAAAGTGTCGTAACGCTTGAAAAGAGCACGCCGCCGTGATAAAATATACTGAAAAATATGAGGGGAGGCCGCGCATTGCTCGATAAATACGTTAAGCCCGATTTTTTTCTCGACAGCTTCCGCGAGGTGACGCCCGAGTTCTGCCGCGAGAACGGCATCACGGCGCTCATCTGCGATATCGACAATACACTCGTAACGTATGACGACCCCGAGCCGACAGATGAGGTCACGGCATGGTACGGGAGGCTCTGTGATGTGGGCGTGAAGCTCTCGTTCGTTTCAAATAACGAAGCCGAGCGCGTCCTTCGCTTTGCCGAGCCGCTCGGCGTTCCCGCGTTCCCCAAAAGCAGGAAGCCGTCAAAGCGCGGCGTTATTATGGCGATGAACGCGATGGAGAGCGGGAAAGACGAAACGGTCTTTCTTGGGGATCAGCTTCTGACCGACGTAATGTCGGCGAAAAGAGCGGGCATCCGCGCCGCCGTCGTGCCGCCCATAAAGGATAAAACGACGCTTTTCTTCCGCGCAAAGCGCGCGATCGAGCGTCCGTTTATGAACAAATACAAAAAAGAGAGGGAAATGTTATGACAAGACTTGACCGTGCAAAAGAAAAGCTCTCGAAAACCGAGCTTGACGCGCTCTATATCTCCTCCGAGATAAATCAGCGATATGTGACCGATTTTTCATTTACGGACGGCTCCGTGCTCATCACGCGGGAAAAGTCGTATGTAATAACGGACTTCCGCTATCTCGAGGCGGCAAAGTCTCACGTCGTCGGCGATTACGAGATAGTGACGCCCGACAGACGGAAAGGCGATTATCTTGCCGAGCTGTGCCGCAAAAACGGCGTGAAAACACTCGGCTTTGAAGAAAATTCGCTCTCATATGCCGGGTATCGCTCGCTTTCCGAGAAGCTCCCGGGGATAAAGCTCGTCGGCGTCGGAGGCTTCGTCGAGGAGCTGAGGCTTTATAAGGAGCCCGAAGAGGTCGAGAGCATCATCGCGGCGCAGAGGATCGCGGAGCGCGCGTTTTCGGAGCTTCTGCCCGACATAAAGCGCGGAATGTTCGAGTCTGAGATTGCGCTTGAGCTCGAGTACAGGATGAGAAAGCTCGGCGCAGAGGACAAGAGCTTCGATACTATCGCCGTGTCCGGCTCGTTTTCCGCTCTGCCTCACGGCGTCCCGCGCAATCAGCCTATTGAGGACGGCTTTTTCACGTTTGACTTCGGAGCCGTCGTCAACGGATATCATTCCGATATGACGCGCACCGTCGTCGTCGGCAAGGCGGACGACGAGATGAAGCGCCTTTACAACACCGTTCTTGAAGCGCAGCTCGCCGCAGAAGCCGTCATCACCGAGGGGTACCGTAACTTTGAGGCGGATAAGACGGCGCGCGACATAATCGAGGGCGCGGGATATCACGGCTGCTTCGGTCACAGCCTCGGTCACGGCGTCGGGCTTGAGATACACGAGGAACCGAGACTTTCCCAGGGCTCAGGCGACGCGGTGCTCAAGGCGGGTCAGATAGTGACGGTCGAGCCCGGCATATATATAGAGGGGAAATACGGCTGCCGCATTGAGGATATGATGCTCATAACCGAGGGTGGCGCCGAGGTTCTTACAGACTGCCCGAAGGAGCTTATCGAGCTCGATATATGATTTTTCGCTGCCGCGAGAAAGAAGAATTCGGAAAAAATGTGCGCCCACGAGCTTTTTGACGCGAAAAACTATTGCAAAAACGGGGATTTCGTATTATAATTAAACAGTTAGGACAAATCGAAAGGATTTTTAATCATGGTAACAGCAGGCGATTTCAGAAACGGCATTACGTTTGACGACGGCGGTGTCGTCCTTCAGGTCATCGAATTCCAGCACGTCAAGCCCGGCAAAGGCGCGGCTTTCGTCCGCACCAAGCTCCGCAACGTCATGACGGGCGCCGTTATCGAGCGCACGTTCAGCCCTACGGACAAATTCCCGGATGCAAGGATCGACCGCAAGGAGATGGAGTATCTCTACAACGACGGCGACCTCTACTACTTCATGGACACCGAAACATACGAGCAGGAGCCTATCAACGCGTCTCTGCTTCCCGATTCCTTCAAGTTCGTGAAGGAAAACGACAAGTGCAAGCTCGTTTCCTATAACGGCAAGGTCTTTGCGGTCGAGCCCCCGATGTTCGTCACGCTCGAAGTCACCGACACCGAGCCCGGCGTCAGAGGAGACACGGCAACGAGCGCGAAGAAGACCTGCACGCTCGAGACGGGCGCCGTTATAAACGTTCCGCTCTTCATCAACACGGGCGACGTTCTCCGCATAGACACGAGAACAGGCGAGTACATTGAACGCGCGAAGTAATAAATCGGCGTAAAACCACGTTTAGTATCACACGCGAAAGGAACCCGCAAAAATGACAATTCTTGAAAGATGTGCGTATCTTAAAGGCCTCGCAGAGGGTCTTGACCTCCATTCAGACAAGCCGGAGACGAAGCTCCTTTTAGCCATGCTTGACGCGATAAACGCGATAGCGGAGGAAGTGCAGTCCAACACAGACAACATAGGCGAGCTTTCCGAATACGCAGAAGAGCTCGATCATGACCTCGGCGACGTCGAGTCGTATGTCTTTGAGTGCGACGACGATGACGACGATTGCTGCTGCGATGACGACGATGACGACTGGGATTGCGACGACTGCGATATGGAAGACTGCGACGGCTGCGACTGCTGTGACGACGGCGACGAAGACTATTACGAGGCGGAATGCCCGCATTGCGGCGAGACGGTCTGCTTCGACTCGGACATAGACCCAGAGGATATGGTCTGCCCGGCGTGCAACAAGAAGTTCTCGGACGCAGACTGAACGGAATAATGATTTGGGGGAGAGCAGCGATGCTCTCCCTTTTTTCGTGTTGCATAACGGCTCGTCATGTGATAAAATAAATAAAAAAGGGCGGTGGACAAAATGGAAGTCGGGAACAGGCAGTATCATATATCTTGCGCCGAGGGTGATATCGGCGGATACGTCATAATCCCCGGGGACCCGGGCAGATGCGGAAAAATCGCGGAGTACTTTGACGGCGCGCGCTATGTCGCGTCAAACCGCGAGTTCACGACATACACCGGCACGCTTGAGGGCGTGCCCGTATCCGTGCTCTCGACAGGGATAGGCGGCGCGAGCGCCTCGATCGCGATGGAGGAAGCCGCGGCGCTCGGGGCGCATACATTCGTCCGCGTCGGGACGTGCGGCGGGATAAACATGGGCGTCTTGGCAGGCGACGCCGTTATCGCGACCGGCGCCGTCCGCATGGAGGGGACGAGCCGCGAATATGCGCCGATAGAGTTTCCCGCGGTCGCCGATTTCGGCGTGACGCTTGCGCTCGTTGATGCGGCGCGCTCGCTCGGCGCGCGCGCTCACACTGGCATCGTCCAGTGCAAGGATTCGTTTTACGGGCAGCATTCGCCCGCGCGTATGCCGGTTTCTGCTGAGCTTCAATACAAGTGGGAGGCGTGGAAACGGCTCGGCGTGCTCGCGAGCGAGATGGAGTCCGCCGCGATATTCACCGTTGCCGCAGCACTCGGCGTCAGGGCGGGAACGGTGCTTTCCTGCATTTGGAATCAGGAACGAAAGGCGGCAGGGTACGACGACCCCGACTGCCACGAAACGGACGAAGCGATAAGAATAGCGGTCGAGGCGATAAAAATTCTTATATCAAAGGACGGTATTGACAAATGAACGAAAAAAGCAGCAGATCACAGCTCCTTCACCGGCTCGCAAACGTCTTAGGTATCATAATAAGCTGCGCCGTCATTGTCCTTGCTGTTTTGCAGCTGACGAACGTATGGCAGACGGCGGTGAATGTGTGCATACCCCTTATGGGGCTTGAAATGCTTTTTCAGACGTACAGCCAGTGGGAGAGAAGCCGTACGACGGCATATTTCACTCTTTTTGCGGCGATTTTTGTATTTATCTGCGCTGCCGTCGTTTTCTTTTTGCCGTAAAAAGAGGCTTCCTTTTGACCGAAAAGCGGGCGATTTCGACTCGTCCGCTTTTATTTTAAAAAAATTTTTTAGATGACCGAGCATTTTGCCGGAGTTTTGTCACTATATTATGACGGCGCCGAAAGAGAAAAGGAAAAGGGGGTGATGCCGTGACCGGATATGAAAAAGAGACCGACGCGCGGCTTGTCGAGATGGCAAGACTTGGCAACAAGGATGCGTTCTGCGAGATCGTGGAGCGTCACAGCGGCGCGGTGTTTGCCGCCGCACGCGAGGTGATCTCCTCGTATCACACAGTGGAGGACATAGCGCAGGATACGTTTGTCGACGCATATCTTTCGCTGGGCAGGCTCTCGGAGTCTTCAAAGCTGCGCCCGTGGCTGACGGCTATCGCAAGGCGAAAAGCGCTGCACTATGTGACGAGAAGACACTATGAACGCGACATAGAAGAGGCGGAGGAGAACGACGACGAGAGCGCCGACCCGGAGCTATCGTTTCTGAGGCACGAAAAGAACCGCGAGGTTCGTGAAACGGTGCTTTCGCTGCCTGAGAAGATGCGGCAGGTCGCAGTCATGTTCTACTTTCACGACATGAGCGTCAGCGACATCTCGCGCACGCTTTCAGTCCCTGTGGGGAGCGTGACGAGAAGGCTGCATGACGCAAGGACAAAACTCAAAGAAAGGCTTGGTTATATGAACGAAAATATCAAGAACAAAGTTCCCGCCGATTTTGCGGCGGAGGTAAGGACGCGCCTTGCCGAAATAGAGACTTATTTCGTCGAGAGCGGAGGAAAAAAGGACGAGCGCTTCAATAAGCTGCTCTCAGACGCGGAGGAATACATAAAAACCGCGCCGGACGAGGACAAAAAGAAGTTCGCGCTCGCAGACCTTTACACATTATGGGGATTTTCATTTTCACCCGAAAAAGAGGACGAGGGACAAAGATTAGCGAAGGAAAGCGGCAACGGGCTCGTCATCGCACGTCAGATGATAGACGAGATACTTAAAATTGACGACGCAAACGAGCAGCTGCGCCGCATTGACGAAGAGATGATACCAGAGATGGAGCGCCTCGGCTGCGACGAGGGCAAGGGCGACCTTCTGTTCTGGCGCGGACGCGCGCTTGTTATTCTGCGCCGTCCGCTTGACGAGATAGAGCAGACTTTCTCCGAGGCGGCGCGGCTGATCCCGCCGGAAGAAGTCTATCAGGCGTGCGCCGTGTGCGGACTGCGTACGGTCGCGTTCATGCGCGAGAATGCGTCAGACCCTTATCTCGGATTTGATGTGATGTCGGAGCAGTATCGGGTTTCGGGGAGCAAGCTGCTCTTCATGTCGGAGCCGGGTTTCTCCACTGAAACAATAGCTCACAGCACCCACAAATGGGACAGCATCACGTTTTACGCGAGCCGCTTCAGGAGGACATTATACGATATGTCGATGAAGCCGGGCGATATAAAAACCGCCGAAGACGGCGACACGTTCCTGCTCGTTTCAAATGACGAGTGCGTATCCGTGCCCGCCGGTGCGTTTGTCGGCTGCATGCACGTCTCATTCAGTCTCACGAACGTATGGAATTTTTACCCCGACACTGCCGATGTGTGGTATGCAGACGGCGTCGGTATCGTCAAAGCCGTTTTCTCGAACGACTCTCACAGCGAGACATACGAGCTTTCCGAATACGAAATCAAGGGCGGAAAAGGACCGTTCCCGCTCGCGGCCGGCAATGTGTGGCACTATGTGAACCGAGAGCTTCCGGAATATATGGCGTCGCTCTACGAATTGTATGTGACGTGGACGGACGGCGTGTCTGCAAACCTCTCGGTTGCAACTTCGGTTACGAAGAAAAAGGATATCGACGAGGAGCACGACGCGGACGGCGAATATTATATTGACAAGTGCTCAGATCTGTGCGAAGAAGCGTCAACAGACGTTGAAAAGGTCGCGGAAGCGATCGAGCTTTTGCGGTGCGCGGTCCGCAAGAACACGAGCGAGCGCGACACGCAGACGGCGCTCGGCGGCATTGAATATCTCGAGCGTTTCACGGAATACATGAAGAAATACCGCACATGTCCGTCGAGCTTCAACACGTTTTTATGGTCGAGGAAGGATGGCCGCGTGACGGAGCGTGATTGGTATTACAGCTTCGGCCCGTACAGATGGGGCACGCAGCACATCGAGGACTGCATCTTCGGCGCGAAGCCGTACAGGTATCAGGACAACTTCTTCGGCTGTATTTGGGATGATAAATGGGTCGTCGGCTATCACGAGGAGGAGGCTGAGCGTCGGCATCCTTACGGCAGAGATGAAAAGCATCGTTTCACGTTCGACGTCGAAGACGGCGGGACCGTCACCGTCGGCGCGGGAACGTTTGAAAACTGCCTGAAGCTGACGATAGAGTACGGCACACTCGACGAAGTTCCGAAGGAATCATTCAACAGCACGGGCGGCTCGGTGCTCGGCAAAAAGGAATACTGGCTCGCGCGCGGCGTCGGCATAGTCCGCTTCGACTGCGACTTCGGGCGCGGGATGAGAACGTCGCTCGAGCTCACCTCGTATAAGAATCCGGCTCACGAGGACGGGTATTTCCCGCTCGCCGTCGGCTCTGAATGGGAATACGACGAAAAAACGCTCACCTCGCGCGGCTACTGCGCGAAGATAAGGGCAAAGATCCCGTGCGGGCACAGCGACAGATTCATGATCGCACAGTCGCAGGAATTCTTCTATCGCGGCACCGACGAAGAGTACGACGCTTTCATCGCCGAGCTCACGAAAAACGGAGAATACCTTTATAATTAAAAAATCTCGGGGAAGGACTTTTCGCAAAATAGTCCTTCCCCGAAATTCATTAAAAAAGTCAATGATAAGTTCTGAAAAAGAGAGGGGTGCGAGGAGAGAGAAAGCTCTTTCAAGAGTTTTCTCTCTCCACGCATATTATTTAATCCTATTCAAATCTCGCGCCTGCCCTCGAGCGCGCGGTTGATCGTCACCTCGTCGGCGTATTCGAGGTCGCCGCCGACGGGAATGCCGTAGGCGAGGCGCGACGTCTTTATGCCGAGGGGGGAGAGCAGCTTTGAGATATACATCGCCGTCGTTTCGCCCTCGACCGTCGGGTTTGTCGCGATGATGACCTCCTTGACCTCGCCGCCCGAGACGCGGCGCAGGAGCATGTCGATAGTAAGATCGGACGGAGAGACGCCCTGCATCGGGGAAATAACGCCGCCGAGCACATGGTAGAGCCCGTTATACTCGCGGACGCGTTCGAGAGCGATAACGTCGCGCGAATCCTCAACGACGCATATCACCGAGCGGTCGCGGTCTGTATCCGAGCAGACGGAGCATATCTCGCCGTCTGTCATGTTGCCGCAGACGGAGCAGAGGCGGACGGAGCGCTTAGCGTCAAGAATGGCGTCCGAAAACGCTTTCGCGTCCTCCTCCGAGAGCTCGAGCACAGAAAAAGCCATCCTGTAAGCAGACTTTTTCCCAACGCCGGGAAGCCGCCGAAACTGCTCTGCAAGCCTTTCTATCGGTTCGATATAAAGCGACGGTGACATCGTCAGAACAGCCCTCCGGGCAGCCCGAGACCGCCCGTTATCTTCTGCATTTCGGCGGCGTTCGTGTCGTCGACCTGCTTTATCGCCTGATTTACGGCGGCGGTGATTATGTCCGCGAGCGTCTCGACGTCGTCGGGGTCGACAATCTCCTCCGAGATCTCAAGGTCGGAGATGACCTTCTGCCCACTTATCTTGAGCTTTACCATGCCGCCGCCTGCGGAAATGTCATAAACTCTTGCGTCGAGCTCCTCCTGGAGCTCCTGCATCTGCTCCTGCATCTTTTGCGCCTGACGGAGCATCTGGTTCATGTTGGCGGCGCCGCCGCCTGCGTTCGGTATTCTTGCTTTCATTTTGTGTCTGCCTTTCGGTGAGATTAGAATGTATCAAGACTGACAGGTCCGTCGGGACCCTTGTCAAACGAGAGCGATATCTCGACGTCGTCCTCCGGGACGACGCGCCCTTCAAATATCGTGAACAGCTCCGCGAAAAGGGGTCTGTTGTCGGAGCATATTTTTTCAGTGAACGGATTTGCACATTCGATGACGAATTTGCCGCCCTGAGTATATCCCGTGATGAACTGACGGAACCCGTCAATAAATCCGTTTTTCTCGGCGGCGCGTGCAATAAGCTCGCTGAAATACGGTATTTTTGCCTTTGCGCCGGCATTTTCGGATTTTTCTTTTGCGGCGTCGTCGGTTTTTATTTCGGGCTCAGGTGCGGGGGAAGCCGAGCCGTCCTGCTCGGGGTCCTTTGCTTTTTTATCTTTTTCCTGCTTTTTTGCGGCAGGGGCGATACCTCCGCCCGCCGCGATAAGCGCGAGCTTATCCTCGACCGATGCGATGCGGGAAAGCAGCGCGTCGTTTTCGAGCGAGAGCGAGGGGTCGCACATCCTGACGAGCGCGAGCTCTACGGCGAGCCGCTTTGAGCCTGTTTTTTTCGTTATTTCAACGGCGGTATCGTCTATCTGCCTGCAATGGTAAAGGATCTCGGGCAGGGAAAAGAGCCCCGCGGTCTCTTTGAGCGCCGCCATCGCGGTCTCGGAAATATCGAGAAATCTTTCGGGAGATTTTGCCGTTTTGAAAATCAGCATATCGCGGTAAAACGAGGCGAGCTCATCCCAAAAAACGGAGATATCGCGTCCGGCGGCGGAAAGCTCGCTCACGGCGGAGAACAGCGCGTCGTAATCGCGGGCGGATATCGCCCTTGCGACTGAGGCGACGCGCTCGTATCCGAGCTTGCCGAAAACGTCCGAGACAAGCGCCTCCGTTATCTTTTCATGACGTCCGGCGCAGAGCTCGAGGTGAGATATCGCGTCTCTCATGCCGCCGCCCGAAATGCGCGCTATCTCTTCGAGCGCGCCGCGTTCGGCGGGGATGTCTTCCTGTTTTGTGATGTATTCGAGCCTGTCGGCGATGACGGGGACCGTAAGCCTGTGGAAATCGAAGCGCTGGCAGCGGGAAAGTATCGTTTCGGGCAGCTTGTGCAGTTCCGTCGTCGCAAGAATGAATATGACGTGCGCCGGCGGCTCTTCGAGCGTTTTAAGCAGCGCGTTGTATGCGGAGGGGGAGAGCATGTGCACCTCGTCTACGATATAGACGCGGTACCGCAGCTCCGCGGGAGTGAAAACGACCTCGTCGCGGATATCGCGGATGTTGTCGACGCCGTTGTTGCTGGCGGCGTCCATCTCGATGACGTCGATGGCGGCGCCGGACAGTATACTGCGGCACGCGGCGCATTCGTTGCAGGGATTGCCGTTTTTCGGGTGTTCGCAGTTGACCGCGCGGGAGAGTATCTTTGCACAGGAGGTCTTGCCCGTGCCGCGCGGACCCGAGAAAAGATAGGCATGGGAAAGGGCGCCGTGCTCGACCTCGTATTTGAGCGTTGAGGTGACGTGCTCCTGTCCCGCAACATCGTCAAAATCGACGGAGCGCCACTTGCGGTAAAGCGCGAGATGCATTAATATATCCCCCTTTGCAAAAATAAAACGGGCTGCATTGTAAGACCATACACCCGGAATTCGAGCATACCCCCATGCGTGTTAAATTCTCCCCCGGAATGCCCGGCTGGACCAGGCAATCCAGTATGTGG
>CANRKP010000036.1 GCA_947631245.1 uncultured Clostridia bacterium | reverse complement strand
CGTGTACTTGAGGAGCGGTCCTATGCCGGAGCCCTCGACTACAAGTGCGCTTTCCACGCCGTCAAAAACGACAGCGCCGCCTTCCTTGCCTGACTCCGCTGCGGCGAATGTGCCGTTCACTGTCGCGTCGTGACCGTTGCCGCTGCTGTCCTGACCGGGATTTGCCGCGTCGTCGAACGTGTAATGAATGAGCAGCCCGTCGTCTGCCGCCGAAACGTGCGGAACGAAAAGAGCGCACAGCATGCATACAGCGGCAGCGAGCGCGATGATCTTCTTCATTTTCATGATGCTTCTCCTTTTCTTTGAGATCCTTTTCTTTGTGACCGTGGTCGGCGGTCGCTTTTTTTCTTGATGCGGGGACGACCGACTCCCGCATTTCCTACGCAAACACAGAATATCACATTAATCGATTAATGTCAAGCCTTTTTCGAAAAAAGATATGAAAAAAAGCAAAAAACAACGAAAAATACATTGACTTAAAGGACAATATTACCTAAAATCAAATGTGCAGCTCAACCAAACGGAGAGCAGCGAAACGTGAACGAGAGAAAACGATTATAATATTTTTCGCAAAAAGCGGGGATAAAAATAAAATAAGACCGCAAAACGCGGAAAAAACCATTGACATCTTTATTTTAACATGATATCATCAATTTGTAACTTAAGTGCATTTATATTCGTATTTCGCGTCGTGTGGGGGAAAAGATGGCTAATATTAAGGAAGTGGCCCAGCTTGCGGGGGTCTCGACAGCGACTGTTTCAAAATATCTGAACGGTGTCACCGTAAAGGAAAAAAACAAGGAGTCGATAGACCGCGCGATAAAAGAGCTCAATTTCAGGGTCAATACCATAGCCCGCGGCCTGCGTACAAACAGGAGCGGTACCGTCGGGCTCCTTATCCCCGACCTCCGTTTTGCCTTTTTCACGGAGCTGATCTCGGAAATTGAAAATGCGCTTGAGGAACACGGCTACAGCGCGATCGTCTGCGACTACAGGTCCGATCCCGAGATCGAAGAAAAAAAGATACGCTTTCTTCTTGACAAGCAGGTCGACGCGCTTATAATCGCGCCCGTGAATACGTCCGCAGACGAGGGGCGCGATATAGACGTTCCGATAATATATCTTGACCAGTTTATAGACGAAAAGCCGCGCGACTTTATTTTGATAGACAATGCCCGCGCCTCCGCCGAGGCAGTATCCCATCTTATCTCGATGGGACATACGCGCATAGGTATTATAAACGGTCCGATGTCGGCATATACGGCGCGCGAGCGCCTGAAGGGATATTACAGCGCCTTTTGCGACGCAGGGCAAAACGTCGATACGCGATATATAAAATCCGGCAAATTCAATGTGCATTCGGGATATGCGCTCACGTCCGAGCTGCTCGACTCCGAAGAGCCGCCGACGGCGATCCTCGCTACGAACAGCGACATAACGACAGGCGCCGTTATCGCCGTGAAAGAGCGCGGGCTGACGATAGGGAAGGAGATCTCCCTTGTGGGCTTTGACAACCTCGAGATTGCGCGCGTGCTTACGCCGAAGCTCACTATCGTGATGCAGCCTATCGCAGAGATCGCAAAAGCGACGGTCATGACGCTTATGAAAAGGCTTTCGGGTGAAGGCGAGCCGGGCGTCACCATGCTCGAAGCGGAGCTTGTGCTCCAAGGCTCGGTCGCGGACATCAGAAAGTGACGTGAATAAAAATAAAACGGACTGCATAATACCGTGGGCACATTATGCAGCCCTTTTTGTTTGCGGAATTTGAGAATAAAAGCGTTGACACATCGGAAAAAATGATGTAGAATCATCGTAAGTAAATCGTTTTATTATGAAGGTGATCACATGACGGCATTGCTGCCAAGACTTAAAAATTTCTACGAGCCCATAGGCGTTGACAGAGACCCTGTCGTAATGTGGAGATACGAAGGCGAAGAGCCGTTTATACAGACCGAGTATCGCGTTACGGTGACGGATCCATACGGCAATGTCTACGACAGCGGGAGCGTCAGTTCCCGGAAGCAGAGATGTGCGTGCCGCGGCATCGCGCTTCACAGTCACACAAAATATGAATATACTGTCGAGGCAAAGGACGAGGGCGGGCGCACGGTCTTCGGCAAATCGTCGTTTGTCACGGGAATAATCGGCGGATGGGATGCAAAATGGATCTCATCCGGCGGGAAGAAGGCATTTCGCGCGCGACGCATCTTCAGTGCGCGCGGAGGCGTAAGGGAGGCGTACTGCTCAGTTTCGGGGCTCGGGCAGTTTGTCCTCAGCATCAACGGGCGCAAGGTCGGAGATCAGGTGCTTTCTCCGGGGTGGACCGACTATAACAAGCAGGTGCAGTATGTGACGTTCGATGTCTCCGATTTTTTCGATAGTGCTCGGAATCTCATAGAGGCCGAGATCGGCTGCGGCTGGTATATAGCGGATACCGGCGGCAGACATCATTATACGAGCGGATTTCACGGATATAAAGATTTCGGAGAAGTGTTGCCGTTTATTTTTGAGCTGACTGTCAGATATAAAGACGGCACAGAGGAAAAGCTGCTCTCGGACTCAGAATGGACGGTTCTGCCGAGTGCGACGACGCTTTCGAATATATACGGCTCCGAGGACTATGACGCAAGGCTTGAAAAAACGGGCGGCGGCTCCCTCGCTCGGGTGCTGACGGACGATGAAAAGCCGAAGGGAGAGCTTGCCGCCATGTCGCATCCGCCGATAAAGATCGCGGGGACATACGAGGCGGTGAGCGCTGTTTCCAAAAACGGCGGGGTAATATATGACTTCGGGCAGAATATGTCATGCCTTTTTGAGATCGCCGTCGAGGGGAAGGCGGGTCAGCGCGTAAAACTGACCCCTGCCGAAAAGCTGACGGCGGACGGCGATGTTTTGCCAAGCTGCAATTCATATATGATATACACGCTCGGGGGTTTTGGGGTGGAGCGCTGGATGCCCCGCTTCACTTATTCCGCGGGACGCTGGGTCAAGGTCGAGCTTTTCGGCGAAGGCGATGAGGTGCCGAGGCTCCTCGATATAAAGGCGCACTTTATAACGTCGTCAGCCGCACGAGCCGGAAGTTTTTCCTGCTCGGACAAGAGATTCCGTCAGATAATGGATATCATTGAGCGCGCCATGGACAGCAACCTCGGGCACGTTCATACGGACTGCCCGACGGTGGAGAGGCTCGGCTGGCTCGAAACGTCGCATCTTATGGCGCCGTCCGTTATGTATTACAGAGACGCCGAGACGCTTTGGGAAAAAATACTGCGCGACGCAAGGGAAGCGCAGTACGGCGAATGCGAGGCGGACGTCGATCTGACGCTTCCGAATTTCAGATACGGGGAAGGGATGATACCGTCTGTCGCCCCGCGCTACGCGAGGTTTATTCACGCCGGAGATATGGGCAGCTTTTGGGACATTGTCCCTTGGGGCAGCACCGTTATCCTCGGAGAATTACAGAGACGCCGCTTCCACGGAGAGGGCGAATATTCAAATGACGCATACGAATCCGCGAAGAAATATTTGGCTTATCTCGAGCGGCAGTATGAAGATTATGAGCAGATCTACGGCAGGGGCGACGGCGCGAAATTCCTTTGCCACGGCCTCGGAGACTGGGGCGTTCTCCGCGTCGGGACAGAGGCGCGCGAAAATGTTGAGACGGCGTTTTTCTTCCACGATCTCTGCGTTATGGCGGATGAGGCGAGGCGCCTTGAAAGATATGACGACGAGGAGTATTTCAGAAAAACGGCAGAGCGCGTCAGGCGCGATTACAATTCGGCTCTGCTGAAAAAATCCGCGCAGACTGGCGAATGGTATTATCGGATGTACGGCGACGACACGGGCGCGGCAGTACAGACAGTGCAGGCGCTTCCGCTGTATTTCGGGATAGTGCCGGAAGACAAAAGGGAGAGCGTGACGAAATCTTTCCTGAACTCCGTTTTTAGCCGCAAAATAGAGTCGGGCGAGATCGGACTGCGGTATATACTCGGTCTGCTCGGGCAGCTCGGCGAGAGCGATATTGTGCTTGACATGATGATGCAGCCCGAGCATCCGAGCTACATCCGCTTCGTCGAAAGAGGCGAGACGACGCTGCCTGAATACTGGGAAGACGACGCGCGCAGCCACAATCACGATATGATGGGGCACATATACGAGTGGATATATGCGTATGCGGCAGGCATAACCTCAGAGGACGGGTTTGAAACCGTGCACATAGCTCCCCGTCCGCCGCACACGATAACGGAGCTTGAGTGCAGCTTTCGCGCTGATACGGGAACGATATCGGAGCGTCTGAAGCTCGGAAATACGCTCGA
The DNA here is from genome assembly GCA_947631245.1 of uncultured Clostridia bacterium. GTDB lineage: Bacteria > Bacillota > Clostridia > Oscillospirales > CAG-272 > DTU064. The sequence goes on along the minus strand of CANRKP010000036.1, from coordinate 17,131 downwards.
AATGGAGCTTATCCTTCCTCCGAACGTCACGGCCGAAGTCTCGCTTCCGGCGGAGTACAAAAATGCCTCCTGCGACGGAGGCGCCGTCAACGGAGCCGGATTTAAGGTTTCGGGCGGACGCCACAGAATATGCGCCGAGAGAATGGAATAAAAACAGAAAGCCGCCGGTTTCGGCGGCTTTTTTGTTGTCAGTCGGAAGTGTAAAACTCAATTTTTGCCCCTCCGATAATGCCTGATGCGGTGCCCGATCTGTACCGCGTCGGTATATATTCGTAGTGGTTGCCTATCGTATTATAGACCTCGAGCCGTATCTCGTTTTCACCCTGTCGGAGGCATTTTGTTATGTCCCAGCTCCACGGCGGCGCGAAGCGGACGCCGGCGCTTTGACCGTTTATAAACGCCTCCGCAGACGATACGATCCTGTCAACGGACAATACCGCCCTGCGGTTGGAGTTCACGTTTTCTATTGTGACTGACTGCGAATAAACGGCTCCTCCCGAATAATACCTGAGACCGTCTATCAGTGACCAGTCCATGGCGGAAATCACGCCCTCGCCGCAGTACGCCTCGAGCGGCGCGGAAAATACAGCTCCTCCGCGGCGTCCGCCCGCGTCTGATACGGTGATCATCACTTCCGCCGGCTCGGGGATCATGTCACTGACTTTCGCGATAAATGCGCCGTCACTGCGTGTGACGGACGCTTGGCGTCCGCCGACAGTTACTGACAGAACACTGCCTTCGCACGGAATGACGAGCTCGCGCAGCGCCGGAGGCGAGGTGAAGTAAAAGGTCTCCGCTTCGCCGTCGCCGCAGTCAAACGGAAGGACGTTATCATTGCAATACCACCTCATCGAAAGTGGGAAGGATGCCTCCCCGACATCGCCCTTGGCAAAAATAAGGTGAGTTCGCCCGCATTCGCGATATCCCGCGGCGACTATGTTTTTGCCCGGTCTGAGCATGACATAGTCTTCTGTGACGAGGCTGCCGTTTACATAAAGTACGTCGGGCAAGAGCCGCCCCGTGATTATACGGGCGCGTGTCGCCTCACCGACACAGACGTTAGTGAAGAAGACTTTGCCGAATCCGCTGTCATAGGGCACGAATTTTTCCGATGTCTGCGTCTCTGTTTTTCTGCCTATCGTGAGAAAGTCCTCGCTCACATTACCCTTAAGACCGTGATATCCCTGGTGCCCCGGAGCGTCAAAGACGCCGAAGCGCATCGAGAATTTATAAGGAGAGAATCCGTCCGTGATCCCGAGGCTCGCGCTCTTTACTGCCTCAAGATATTCTTCCTCGCTCTCAAAGCCTTCCTTTGCAAGGAAATACGCGCCGTATGTGACAGGCTCAATCTCGCCGTCACACATGAGAGATTTAATTTGGCAGGGCAGGATTCCTTTTGACGGCGGCAGCTCAAAATCGCCGAAGGTGTTGTCCATCGTAGGCAAAAGACGGAAGCGCCATTTTTCGGAAAGGGAAATCGAACCTGCGGCTTTGCTTTCCGATATTATATCATCATACGGAATGTCTCCTATGGCGAACACCTGGAATTCGTCATTGCCGACGGGCATATCGAACGTGATACCGCCGTTGGCGCACATCGCTCCCTTTATAAGATACTTTTTTCCATCGCGCACGTTGAGATAAACGGCGCGTCCGCTGCCGCGGAAAAAGCATCTTTCTCCGCGAGGAATCCCGTATGTCATATAAATGTCAAAGCCGTCAAAACCGTTCTCGCCGTCAACGTGCCGGTGAGCGATATAAAACTCGGCGGTTTTCTCCGGAACAACGTCGCGGCGCACGGTTTTTTCAATATAGGAGACTGCGGAGGGCACGTCGGGAATATTCACGCATGATTGCAAAAGCGTCGTCCGGAGCCCGGATATGTCCCTGTCGCTGTAGAGAGGCGGCTCGCCTATACTGACTATTCTGACGCCGGAGCGTGCCGCATCGGTGAGCTTTTCGTATGTGAGCGAGCCGAGCGACCTCATTTCCGGCAGCACGACAACGGCGTATGACTCGCCGGAAACGGCGAGAGAGGAGCCGCATATCTCGGAATTTGCTATCGATTCACAGTCAAGATAGTCGAGGTCTATGCCGCGCGAATAAAGCCTGTCGGCGAGCCCGAACGAAGTTGACGCCGCAAGCTCACCGTCGAGCCCGCCGTGAACTGCGTCGACGGGGTAGACGATGCCGACGCCGCAGGAGTGAACGCCGCGCGTCATCGTGTACGAGAGCCTTTCGACCGAGGCGAGCAGCGCGCCCATGTGCTTCCAATAAGGCATACGGAAGCAGTTGCAGGGCGGCGCCCATTCCCACCAGCCGCCGTGGGTCGAATAGTACAGCCCGTGCAGCGAGAGAAGGCTCTGACCCATAACGAAGTTTCTTGCTATGGCGTCGGCGAGCGCCTCCGACGACGTGCCCCAGCCGCTGCCGTAAAATCCCTCAAGCCAGACGCGCGGACGGCGGTGAAGGTGTGAAATCGAGGATGCGACCTTGTTTTTGACGATATCGGAAGATAGGCGCGGCTGGTCGCAGCCGGGGCCCTGATTGTACTTCTGAGTACGCATGTAGTCCCCGAATTCCACAACGTCGTAGCCCCTGCCGCCGTGGTCGCAGCCGTATGTCATTCCGCGTTTTTCGTGCCAGTCGAAAATCTTTGAAAAATAGTTTTCTTCCTCAAGCTCGACTACAACGTCATAATAGTCGAGCCGCGTTTTTACCGAGTCGCCCTCGCCGGTGTAGAGTTGATACAGAAGCGGTCTTACGTCATATCCCTTGCGACTTATAAATTCGTCGGCAAAAAAGTCGTCCCACAAATCTCCCCTAATGCCGAAATCAAGCTCATCGGAAAAAAAGAAGTTGAGATTTCGAGAAAGCTCCGCGCCGAGACGGCGTTCAAATTCTCCGAAAAAAGCGTCCGCCATTCGCTCCCCCGAAAGAGGATGCATGGGGTTGTATGAAAACGGCTTCGGCTCAGCGTATACTGCTAAAAGCTCGCCGCTCACGGGGGTGCGGAGTGACAGCGTGTCCTCACAAAAAGAATATTCGGGATACGCTGCTGTCCCGCCGCTTATTATGACGAGGCAGAGCGGTGAAGACGCAAGCGTGAGCGACACGTTTTCATCCTTATTTACGGCTTGACGGGCGCATTTCAGAAGCTGCCCCGTCATTTCGGGATGCTTTTTCAGTATCGCGTCGGTGAATTTTTCCTGACCGGGGGATAGCAGCGTGTAGTCGCTGAGGCTCACATACATCCCGCGTTTGCCTGCCTCTGCCGTGAACCAGGTGAAAAGCTCCCACCATTCGTCGGAGAATATCGGCGGGTCGCCTTCATATGTCAGTCCCCAGCTGCGTCCTCCCTTGTCGGAGTGGGCATAGTTTACCTGAAGGCCGCTGATGTGATGGCCTTCAAGCAAATCAAGCTGATATGAAAGCCTTTCTTTTGTGAGCTTGTCCCCGAGCCACCAGTAAAAAGGCACGGTACCGTAGCCCTTTGGCGGGGTTGCAAAGTTCTCAAACAGCTCCATAATGATGCCTCCGAAGTATAAAATAAAACGATTAACAATCAAGGCGGGGAACGTCCGCCTCCGCGAAAAAAAGTATATCACTTAAATGTGGAGACTGTCAAGACGGTCGCAATAAAAATAATATGTCATATTTTTTCATAAAAATCTTTTCGATAAATTCAAAATTTGTGATTGACAAACAGTTTCTTTCGTGGTATTCTTATATCGAAGAATAAAACTGTGCACACTTTATCCGTGTGCCATATATTTTAGTTCAAAAGTTAATCGTTTAATATCGTGGTTGGAGCGTAACTAAAATGATAAATGCGGAAGGGCAGCCAAATATAAATTGTAATGGAATAAAAGTTTTCTTTGACGCCGAGAGAGGAACGCCGCGCTTATATGAGTACAGCGAGAATGACTGCGTTGTCGATACCTATGGCGGCGGAAGAGCGGCGGTTACGGCGCTTGTGAAGCCGGACGATTTGATCCCGGGCAACAAAGACGGTGACGAGTGTGATTTAATTGATGCTGACTGCGTTTTTTCGGGTTTTGCCGCGGAGGAAAACGCCGTTGCCGCGTCATATTCCGTCATCTGCCGCGGGGACGAAGCATGCAATGCAGGCGAATTTTCAATAAAATATATGCTCCGAGAGGGGAGCCTCTATATAAGCCTTGACCGTGTAAATGAGGCGGACGGCTTTCACCTGATTGAGATCCGTCTTGACGAGCTGATGACGTTCGGAAGCGAAACAAAATTTGTGACGAACAGGCGCGGCGGGCATATTTCAGACCCGCTTCACATAGACGGGGACAGCATGCCGGTCGATGACGGTGAATGGCGCGGATATCCGAATATGTCGATTTTCCCTGTGCTGGCGTTTATAAGCGAGCGCTCCGTCTGCGTTACGGAGACGCTCGGATATGTCTGCAATACGCGGCTCACAGTCGACGACGGCGTCACGTCGTTCGGGGTGCGCGTTCCGTACAGGATCCGAGGCGGGGAGAATACACCCGATATCATAGTAAATCAGGCGGAAATATGCCGGATCGACTTCGCGGGAGATTTTGACGGGAACGGGACTGTCGACTGGCTCGACGCGGCGAAGCTCGAGCGTTCAAAGCTGCCGCCTATAAGGGACACTTACTTTGACGATAAATTTGTTTTCATAATACAAAATAAGCTCGGCAGAAGGGATACGGAGCTCACCTTACGGCAGACAGAGGATCTGATCGGCAGAATTGCAAATCTGACAGACCGTTCGCCGTCCGTCGCGATGCTGACGGGCTGGAGCCGCGGCGGACATGACACGAGCTACCCGAATATTTTCTCGTTTGAGCCCACAATGGGAAGTGAAGAGGATTATTTTGCGCTGAAGGCGTCGGCTGAGACAAAATATAACTGCAACGTATCTCTGAACGACAATTTCGACGACCAGTATGACAACGAATATACGAGGGGTCATTTCACGCTTGAAAATATAGGCCGCCGGCGCGACGGCACGCCCGAGACTTTCAACGCGTGGAACGGCAGGGACGTTTCGTATATCACCGGCATGGCAAAATATATGCGCGACGGGGGGCACGGCGAGCGCCGCATTGATTGGGAGTGCGAGCACTACGGCGTCAAAAAGGCGATGCTGATAGACGCGCTGTCGTGGTGGTCCGTCAGGCATGACTGGGACCCCGCGTCGCCTGCGAGCGCTGTTGACAATATCCGCGCGAAGCACAAAATAATCGACCGCTTTAAGTCAAAATACGATGTCAACATAGTTTCGGAGCTTGTGAGGTATCCTTTCATCGGAAAGATGTGCCTCGCGTTCGACAACAACGTCTGCTTTTGGAACCCGACAGACGGCGACGTTCCGTTTATGCGTGTGGCGCTGCGCGACCGCATGATATACGGGCAGAAGCCCGGCGACAGCCTTGACGTTTCCGACTTTCTCTACCACAATTCCGCAAAGCATCCGTGGTTCAGAAAAGACGAGACCTCCGGCAGGATCGCGGACATATTCTACCTGAATTATGTGCCGTGGTTCGTCGTAAAATCGCTCGATATGGAGGCTTACTCATGCTCCGGCGGAGTCTACGATATGAGGCTCGAGGGGGACGTCAGCATCCATATCGATTACAACGGCAGGCAGTGGTATATAAAACGCGGCGAAAATATGCTGCTGAAAAACAACACGGTTTCATGCCCGATGTCCGGCGGACGGATTGCTTTTTACAGTAAGGACGGGGACGCCGAGCTTTCGTATATTTTGTCGGACGGAAAAAGCGTCAGAGGCGCCCGCGAGCTTCACGACGACGGCGCGATCCCGTGCGAATACGGTTTTGACGGGAAGAGAGTGACCGTTTTTGTCAAAAAAGAGACGCCTGTCATAGTTGATATTCAATAAAAGAACGGACTTATATTAAAAACGGAGGTAAGAAAGATGAAACGCGTGATTTTAAGAGGCTTCTGCCTGACGCTTGCGGCTTTTATGTTAATAACAGCGTTTGCGTCATGTGCGGACGTCAAAGAAGAAGGCGGCAAGGAGAGCGTTGATCCCGTCGGCGAGGAAACGCAGGGGTATGACGAAAACATGACCGCTCTTGATAACGCGGCAGCACAGTATAAGGACATTTCATATCTCCGTGATACCGAATTTGTTATACTCTCGACGAGCCCGGGACCGCAGATGTACAGCTACAGCGGCGCCGAGGAGAACGAGATCTACTATGATGAACCGAACTCGGAGATTTTGTCAAATGCGATCTATCAGCGCAACCGCAAGCTCGAGGATGTGCTCGGCATAACGATCACTCCGCTTTGGGGCGGAAGTCCCACGGATGTGAACGCCCTTGTGACGCTCAACAACAACTCCGGCGACAATTCCTTCGACGTCATAATAAACCGCGTCGATTATGAAATGACATACGCGGCGGACGGTCAGCTTCTGAACTATTACGACATCGCGTCCGTCAACCTTGAAAATCGCTGGTGGGACAAAAGCATCGTTGATACGTTTACATTCTACGGCAACAAGCTCTACGTCCTTTCGGGAGACATCAATTATTATGACGACTATGCCGTCAACACAGTCATATTCAATAAGGAATTGTGCGAGTCTATCGTGCGCGAATACCCTTATCAGGCGGTGCGCGACGGGACATGGACCGTGGACATGATGACGGAGATGGCAAACGCGGCAAAGAGGGAGAACAACGGCGACGACATATTTGACCCCGCGACCGATATCCTCGGCTTTGCGGACGACAATGACTGCATGTTCCATCTCTTATACAGCTTCGGTCAGACAATGAGCACAAAAAACAAGGACGGCGAGCCCGATGTGGTGTGGCCGAACGATACTAATGTCCAGGTGATAGAGAAAATATACGACCTTGTCACGTCGGATTATTCGTATATATCAAACGACACCTTGGGCACGGTAAAGTTCTTTACGAACAACAGGATCCTCTTTTTCACCGAGATGCTCGGCGTCCTTCCCGCCCTGCGCGGTATGGAAAGCGATTTCGGCATCCTTCCGATGCCGAAGGGCGACGGTAGCATGGATGGATACCGTGCATACGTCAGCAACGGATGGTCAACTGCGTTCGCCATTCCGAAAACACAGTCCGTGTCGGACGCGTTTGATATCGGCATCATACTCGAATGTATGTCTGCGGCGTCGCTCGATACGGTGACCCCCGCGCTTTACGATAGGTTGCTCGAATCGAAATATATCCGAGATCCGGAATCAAAGGAGATGCTGACGTATATTTTCGACTCCAAGGTATACGATCTCGCAAACGATCTCGCCTGGGCGCTTCAGCTCAGAACGGCTTATAAGGATGTAAGGACGAACGGACCGTCATATTTTACAAGGGTTTTGACGAAGCTGAAAAATCCGCTTACAAAATCGCTTGACGATTTCTGCGTCGGGCTCGCGAAAGGATAGAGGAGGTGCTCATGAATAAAACTGCGATTAGATATATTTCGCTTATACTGGCTGCTCTCGCGGTTATGACAGCCGCCGTATCGTGTGCCGGACCGACAGACGAGCACACATATGAAACGAACGGTGAAACGGGCGAATACGACCCTGAGCTCTCGTCCCTCGAAAACGCGCTGCGGAAATATTCAAACGGGCAGCTCGAGGATGTAAAAGGAAAAACGTTCAGGATCCTTTCGCCGAGCCCGGGAGAGCACTTTTACTATAACGCCGGCAGCGAAGAAAACGAGATATTCTACGAGGAACCGAGCGACGAGCTTTTGCCCTACGCCGTATACAACAGAAACCGAAAGGTCGAGGAGGCGCTCGGCATAACTATCGAGCCTTTATGGGGCGGCGACGTAAATAATGTGAGCAGTATAGTAACAATGAACGATACCGCGGGGGACCACGAATTTGACGTAGTCCTCAATCGGATGGACTATGAGATGACTATGGCGGCGAACGGACAGCTCCTCAGCTTTTACGATGTTCCGACGCTTGACGTTCACAGTGCATGGTGGGATCAGAATATCGTAGATGCGTTTACTATTTACGGCGACAGGCTTTTCGTACTCACCGGGGACATCAATTTTTATGACGATTATTCGACGCAGCTTATCCTCTTCAATAAGGATATGTGCACGGAGCTCGGGTTCGAGTATCCTTACGAAGCGGTCAGAAACGGCACATGGACGATGGACATGATGACGGAGATGGCGTCCGTCGCGAAGGCGGAGGTAAACGGCGACGACGTCATGACCCCGGGGCGCGACAGGTTCGGTCTCGGAGAGGGCATCGACTGCATTATAGGCTACATTTACAGTCAGGGGCTGTCGATGAGCACGGTTGCCGACGGAGGCGACGGCGCGCCCGAGGTCATGTGGCCGACAGACGAAAGTGTCGCGGCGGTCGAGAGGCTTTATAATATTTTCTCATCCGATTATGTTGCGATAAACATAACGGAAAACAACGGCTACTTCAGAAAAAATCTCATTCTGTTTTATTCGACACTTCTCGGTTCGCTGTTCATGATGAGAGATATGGAAACAGATTTCGGCGTTCTCCCGATACCGAAGGGAGTGCCGGGTCTCGATCATTACCGCGCATATATGAGCAACGGATGGTCAACGTCCTTCGCGATGCCGAAAACGACGACGAACGAGGATATTTATAAGAACGGTCTTATACTCGAATGCATGGCGGCAGCTTCGCGCGACATAATAAGTCCCGTGCTCTACGAAAGACTGCTCGAATCAAAATATATACGCGACCCTGAGTCAAAGGAAATGCTTGAATATGTCTCCGAGTCCAAGGTCTATGACTGGGCGGGCGACCTTGCGTGGGCGGAGCCGATGAGAAAGGTATACCGCAGCGTTCTTGACAACGGTCCGGCAGCATTTACGCGGGGTCTTGAGAAGATCAGAAAACCGCTTCAGAAAGCGCTTGACGATTTCTGCCTTAACCTGAAGGACGGCGGAAGAAGGCAATAATACGGAAAGGAGTTATTATGTATAAGAAGCTGTTATGCCTGATACTTGCGCTGACATTTGTTTTATCTGCGTCTGCGTTGGCGTCATGCGCCCTCACCGGAGACGGGGAAGAAACAGAACCTCCGCCGGAGGACTCCGACGGATATGATCCGGAGAAATCCGCGCTTGAAAACGCGATCGCACAGTTTCATGACATAGGCTCGCTTGAGGGGGAGGAATTTGTCATTCTTTCTCCGAGCCCGGGACAGCATTTTTACTATATCACGGGCAGCGAAGAGAACGAGATATTTTATGAGGAGCCCTCCTCGGAAATTTTGCCGAACGCGATATATTCCCGCAACCGCAAGCTCGAGGAAAATCTCGGGATAACAATAAAACCCTTGTGGGGAGGCAGTACCGACGACATAAACAATATCGTCACGTTGAACAATACGGCGGGCGACAAGGAATTTGACGCCATAATAACGCGTCTTGACAATGAGATGACGTACGCCGTAGACGGTCAGCTCTATAATATCGGCGACATTGCGACGATGAATCCCGAAAACCGCTGGTGGGATGAGAATATCGTCGATACATTCACGATCTATGGCGACCGGCTGTTTGTGATCGCGGGAGACATCAATTATTACGACGACTACTCTGTTCAGGCAGTTCTTTTCAACAAGGATCTTATGGACGAGCTCAATCTGCCGTATCCCTACGAGGCGGCGAGAAACGGGACGTGGACCGTTGACATGTTGACGGAAATGGCGGAGGTGGGGAAGGCTGACCTGAACAATGACGACGTCTTTACGCCCGGTTCGGACAGACTAGGCATTGCCGACGATATGGACTGTGTGCTCCACTTTCTCTATCCCTACGGGCTGACGATGAGTACAGTCAACAAAGACGGGGAACCCGAGGTCGTTTGGGCAAACAATGAAAATGCCGCTGTCGTCGAGAAGGTTTCGGCAATTTTCAATTCCGATTATGCATCGACGGACACGGCAAACAATCTGTCTCATTTCAGAAACGGAAAGATAGTCTTTTACTGCTCACTGCTCGGAAGCCTTCCCGGTCTGCGCGACATGGAAAATGATTTCGGCGTCGTTCCCATGCCGAAGGGAGACCCGAATATGGACAGGTATATGGCGTATATCAGCAACGGCTGGTCAACAGCCATTGCAATACCGAGTACGCTTTCGGTGGACGAGGCACTTGAAACCGGCATGATGCTTGAGTGCATGTCGGCAGCGTCGATGGATTATGTCACCCCCGCGCTTTACGACCAGCTGCTCGAATCTAGATTCATCAGGGATCCCGAGTCAAAGGAGATGCTGGCGCTTGTCTTTGATTCAAAGGTATATGACTGGGCGGGAGATCTCGCCTGGGCGAATTCGTTGAGATCGGTATATCAGACGATCCGTGAGAACCCTTCCTCCTTCTCGCGGATGATGGCAAAAATCAAGAATCCTGTCGAAACAGCCCTTGGAAAGCTCAGAGAAGGGCTTATGCCCAAGTCGTAATACCGACCGGAAAATCATCCGTGCAGAAAAAATGCACGGATGATTTTTTTAAGTCAAAATAAATCCCCGATTCTGCCGTGTGATCGACAGGACCGGGGAGAGAAAATTATAGCTGCCGGGAGGCGGCATATTCGCTGATGCACCGCCTCATACATATCGTCGGCGGGTCGTTCTGCGAAAGGTCAAAGCCGCACACGAGGACGCGCGCTTTGCCGACGGAGACCTCAAACAGGGGCGAGCGCGGCGTACAGTCAACAAAGTTCGGCACGAGCTCAACGATGGAATCGACGTCTCGGACCCCCGATATATCGGCGCTGTTTGAGTTGTCGAGCAGCGTTTTCCACTGATAGTCCGGGATATCCTCGGTCGGGAAGCCCGCGAGCAGCGGGTGGCGGCTGTTTATTATCGCGCCGCTCGGGCGGTTTGTGGGGAAATGGACGGGCGACCAAAAAACGGGGATGAAGCTGCCCTTTACGACGTCAGAGAAGAGAGCCGGCGATACGACTGCAAAGCCGCCTTTTTCTGCCAATCTTTCGAGAGCGTCCCTGTCCGAGACAATATCGACAGCCGGAGCGTCGTCATCGGGATGATGATGATAGGGATAAACGAAAACGCGCCATGAGTTTGAATATTGCCCGACGGAGAGCGTGACGGAAAGCGCCGTCGGCCGCGTTATGGCGCCGAGTGGAATAAAGACGCGGCGCTTTTTCGTCGTGGTCTCAAAGAATACATCGTCACCGTCGCGGAGCGTCAGAGTAAATTCGGGGTCAGATATCGGCATACGACCGAAATCATAAAGGTCGAGCTCCGCCTCGAGCGTATCAGACGTTTTGAAGATCCGTCCGGCACGGAAAAGCGGCACTACGGGCGAGCAGAACCGCCGGAATTCCTCGGGAGTAATGAAATTTTTTGAATCATAGAATACATCAAGCATGCCGACGGTCGCCGTGCTTTGCCCGGTGTAGTCCGCAAGCGAAAGCAGCTGGAACCCGCCGAGACCGTGTGTTCTCAGCGCCGCCTCGATATCTTCCTTATACAGTCTCGCGGCGAGCCGCCCCGAGGCGTGGACGTATTCCTTCAGCCTGCCGTAAACGCCGTGTTTTGTCATGTGCTTTTTTATCGCGTCAAAATTAACGGGAAGCATATTGCCTTTGTATTTTGATATCACGTCGACGTCGGGAAACGAGCAGTACTGCCCGACTTCAAATGTCACTATCGGAACGGGAGTGTTTTTTACCGCCTCTGAATAGTCTCTGCCGGTAGAGGCAGCGACCTCCTCATGAATATTTTGTATGCGGACAGGTATCCCGCCGATGTCGGAGGCGCTCGTGTAGTCCTCGCAGTCGATGACGGGGTGGTCGAAATTCGAGGTCACTGTGTAAAGGCGGCGCGGGTCATATGATTTCATCATTCTCGTTATGTCAGAGAGCAAACCGAGATCCCCCATCGTTTCGTTGCCGTTTGAAAACATGATAAAGCTCGGGTGGTTGCCGTATGTCTTCGATATGAGCCTCGCTTCGTGGGGATAGAAGACGTCATGTATCGCGTCGTCGCCGTAATCAAGACCGCAGATATCGCGGTTTATCCACAGCGGCATCTCGACGGAGAGATAAATTCCCGCCTCGTCCGCGGCGTCAAAGGCGCACTCCGGAGGGCACCACGCATGAAATCTGACATGATTCAGACCGTAAGATTTTATCGTTTCAAAGTTTTTCCTCCAGACGGAAATGTCAAACGGCGGGTACCCGGTGAGCGGATACTGCGCGCAGTCTATCGTCCCGCGCAGGGAAAGCGGGCGACCGTTGATAGTCATGAACTTGTCCTTTACCGCGACAGTCCTGTTCCCGAACCTGACGGATTTTGTATCGCTCACACATCCGAAGCTGACATCGACGCTGAGCGTGCAGAGGGCGGGGGAGAATTCATCCCATTCCGGCGCGTCAAAGCAAAGCCTGAAGGATTCAGGCTGTCGGGGATTATATAGCGTGCGTGAGAAGACCTCATCAGAGATAACGTGTCCCGACGGGTCGCTTACCGTAAGTCTGACCGAGGCTGTGCGGCGGTCATACGGATGTAAAATGTCCGAGGCGAGCGTCAGTCTGACGAGCGCGCCTCCCGTCTCCGGGTAGATCTGCACATTTTCAATGTGAAAGACATTCTCCGCCCGAAGCTCGATTCTGCCGACGATGCCGCACCACAGTCCCTGCGTGTCTATGCTGTAGGCGCTTGCCATGTCGCCGAAGTTTATGAGATTTCTGTTGTCGAGCCGCACGGTCAACGTATGTCTGCCGGGCGTAAGTATGCCGGAAACATCATAAATGTGCGGCGTCGAAAGCCCGAGCACGGGTCTGCCGACGCGCACGCCGTCCCAAAAAAGCGAAGAGCAGACGTTTACGCGTTCAAGAAAAACGCGCGCACATTTCCCCGCCATTGCCTCCGGGATCAGAACGTCTCGTCGGAGCCAAAGAACGCCGACGTATTCAAACCGCTCGCGCGGCGCGCGGACGGTCTCCTTTGTAAGAGAATCATACAGTTCCTGCTTTTTGCCGATGCCGTTTTCGCACGTCGTTCCCGGAAGAGAAAATAAGCCTTCCGCAAAAAAATCCGAGACGTCGAGCACGCCGTCTTTGTCCGTCATATATTCCCATGTTCCCGCAAGGTCAAGGATGTCCATATGAAATCTCCCGAATGATGCGCCCCGCTTTAAGCTCGGCGGGCGCGTTTTTTGCCATATATCAATTATACATCTCAATTATACATCATTTAAGGACGTCATTCCAGTAGGATGATGAAAAAGCCTGCGGAAACACGCTAGATAAAAATAACCGAAAAAACGCATGAAATATGGACAGACGGCAAAACAGGTGATAAAATAAAAGCATAAGAGCTTTTTTCTTTGGGGATCGTGTCATGTCTATTCGATATTCAGAGGCAGAATTTGTAGAGCAGCCCACATTTTACGATATATCCGGAATGGCTGCAACAAAGACGAACGCAGACTATTGGTTTTGGTACAACAACAGAATCCATTATCACAGATTTTGGGAGCTTGAGTTTATTATTTCGGGCTCCGGTGCCTACGAAATAAACAACGTCTCATATCCCATAAAGCGCGGTATGCTGTTCATCACGACGCCGGCAGATTATCACACATATTCGCTGTCAGAGAGTGAGTCGTTTCAAATGTTCTGCGTGCAGTTCCGCTCCGAGCGGTTAAACGAGCTCCTCATTTCGCACCTTTACTCCTGCACCGAGCCGATAGTGGTCGATTTCGACGACGCGATGTTTGATGAAATCAACTCGGAGCTCGAACGCCTCACCGACGAGTTTTCGGGGAAGAGACCGATGTACGAGCTCGAAATGCGTAATATTATTGAAAGCATATGCATCCGCGTCGTACGCAGGATCGAAATGCGAAAGCACGGCTCGGCGGGCGACTCAGCGATAAGAAGCGCCATTATCTACGCGAAAAATCACTATCATGAGCATATAACGCTTTCAGACGCAGCGGGGCTGTCGGGACTTTCCGAGGCATATTTTTCGCATGTGTTTTCAACCGTGATGGGGATGGGATTCTCCGTCTATCTGCGCCAGATCAGGCTTGACGCGGCGGCAAATCTGCTGAAGTCAACGAACCTTTCGGTCAAGGAGATCTGCTATATGACCGGCTTTGGCAACAGAAATTATTTCACTGAGGCGTTCAGGGAGCATTTCGGCTCAAATCCGAGGGATTACAGGGCAGACTATCTTGCGTCGGTCTCCATGTCTCTTTCGGAGCTCGGGCATGCCCCGATAATGGCTGTCGGTCCGTGACCCTGCAAGATATAAAATATAAAATATAAAAATAAACGTCATTTTCATTTAAAAACCGAAAGAATTTATGTGGAAATTCATCCTGCCCGATGATAAAATATAATTGCAGAGATAATAGCTCCGCGCCTGTTTACGCTTGATATGCGGACGCGAAATACCGGGAGGATAAAACAAGATGTATAAAAGACATATGTGCAAGCGCCTGACGGCACTGCTTGCCGCGGCCATGCTGCTTCCGACGCTTGCGTCATGCGGAGGCAGCGGTGGAAACGGGAGCGAGACGCGCGGGACGGGATCCGGATCCGAGACCGAATCGTTTGCAGCGGACGACGGAAGCGGAGAATATGAGATGGCGGAACGCGAGGATATAACATACACGCGCGACAATCTCGACCTTTACGGTACGCCTGAATGGTGGCGCGACGCGAAATTCGGGATATTCATTCACTACGGCATATACTCGATACCCGCGTACGGCGACGAGTGGTACGGGCACTGGATGTACATGAAGGGCACGAGCGCATACGGCGGCAGCGATATTTATGCCTATCACAAAAGAACATACGGCGGGGCGGAAAAGTTCGGATACAAGGATTTTATTCCGGATTTTCTCGAAGCGCTGAAAAAGGGCACGTCGGAAAACATGGCGGAGAGCTGGGCGGAGCTTTTTTATAACGCAGGCGCAAAATATGTTATGCCTGTCGGCATCCATCACGACTCTTTTGCGCTCTACGATTCCGACGTGCAGACGACGTACAGCTCGGTCAACCTCGCGGGAATAGATTACATATCAAATCTCCAAAAAGCAGTCAAGGCAAAGGGAATGAAGTTCGGCATATCGAACCACTTTGCCGAAAACGACTGGTTCTTTGACGACGCCTCGGGCGTCGGCACAGATGTCGCCGATAAGAAGTATTCGGAGCTTTACGGCACAGGCGGAGATAAGACCGAGGCGCATGTGAGAAAGTGGTTCGACATCTCGATGGAGATCATGAACAAGTACCACCCGGATATAATCTATTACGATTTCGACCTGAGCAACGCCGCATTTGACAGATACAAGGACGCTAACCGGTTTCTGATGCTCTCAAACTACTATAATCTCTCGAAAACATGGGACGGCTGCGAGGGCGTCGTCTGCAATTTCAAGAACACCGCTTTTTCGGCGTCGCAGGCAGTGCTCAACAGCGAGCGCGCCGTGCTCGACGCCATAGACCCGACGCCGTGGCAGACGGACACATCCGTCGGCAGAAAATCATGGGGCTATACGACCGATGAAGAGTACCGCACGGGAAGCGAATTCATAGGGGCGCTCGTCGATATAGTAAGCAAGAACGGCAATCTGCTGCTCAATGTCGGGCCCCGTGCCGACGGAACGATACCCGATGAATGCAGAAAAGCGCTGCTTGAGATCGGCGCGTGGCTCGAAAAATACGGGGATGCGGTGTACTCGACGAGGCCTTGGCTCGTTTACGGAGAGGGTCCGTCTAAAAACAGCGGAGACAACTACACATATACGGAGCGCGACATACGCTTCACGAGAAGCAAGGACAAAACAAAGCTGTATGTTACGGCTCTTTCCGCGCCGAGGCTGAATAAAGTGTCCGTCTCGACGCTCAAAAGCGGCGCATGGGACGCCTCGCGCGTTGACAAAATCTATCTCATAAACGGGGAAGAGAGGATCCCGCTCGAATGGGAGCAGACGGAGAGCGCGCTGAAAATAACACTTCCGAAGGATAATAAGCCCGACACCGCGTATTCGGTCGAGATCACCTTCAAAAACGGCGGCGTTATACCGTCGCTCGCGCTTGACGCCGGCAATGTGATAGACGCCGTCGACTATGAGTCGGGCAAAAATCTCGCCCTCACCATTGCCGAGGAGGACGGCAGCGACGCCGTTGTCGGTACCTCCGGTACATATGCAAAATATCTGCTGAATTTCGACGAGAACAGCACGGGATTTCTCGCGAGCGTCTCCGGCAGGTCCGAAGGAAAGCTGACGGTGCGCGAGGGCAGCCCCGACGGCGAGGAGCTCTTGTCGATAGAGATCAAACGCGGCGACGGATATCGCTGCGTCTCGGGCGATATAAAGGGGCTTCAGAGCGAGCATGAAATATTCCTTTCATTTGACGGGAATATAGAGCTCAACTGGTTCGGCTTCATCAGGCGTAAGTCGATAAACGAAAAGATAGAGGCGGAGGACTATGACGCCAAGCACGGCAGCGTCCGCGCCGAGGACTGCCCGGATGCGGGCGGAGGAAAAAATCTCGGTTACGTCACGAACGGTGACTATGTGATGTACAGCCGCGTTGACTTTGGCTCGGGCTGCAGCACGCTTTATATGCGAATGGCGGGCGACGGTCAGTCATGCAACGTGAGGATAGACAGCCCGACGGGAGACATAATCGCGACGACAGGCGAGGTCAGAACGGGCGGATGGACAAAATATTCGACGTTTGAGCTTCCGATCAAAGGCGTCGAGGGCGTCCACGATGTATATATAACCTACGATACGGGCCGCTCGGACCTCAATTTGAACTGGTTTGCGTTTTCGGACGGCACTTTCGTCCCCTCGGGGATGACGAAGAACCCCGACAGCAGGGAAAAGACCCGCGACGTCAAATACGGCGCTGAGTTTTACGATGAGAAGCACGGCTCAGTGACCGCCGAGCCCTGCGCGGACGAGAACGGAACGCAGAATCTCGGATATGTCGCCTCGGGAGACTGGGTAAAGTATGAGGGCTTCGACTTCGGAGACGGCGCCGACAAAATCTCTATGAGGCTGGCGGGATATGAGGCTGTACTCGAGGTCAGGCTCGACTCAAAGGATGGCG
>CANRKP010000035.1 GCA_947631245.1 uncultured Clostridia bacterium | reverse complement strand
ACATGAAAATTTTTATGCTCCAGATATTCTTTTACAGCGAGTGCGATATTCGGATCATCCTCAATATAATATAAATCTACCATGGCAAATTCTCTCCCTATTGGTTAGTAAATTAAATGCAAGCATAAACCCTCTTATTTTATTATAGCAGATAAAAGTGACAGTTTGGTGACAGATTCTTTGACCTTCTCAAAATCAGCATACAACAAAAAGCCCCATCATGACTTAAAGTCTGATGAGGCCTTTCTGCACCCGAAACCATCAGCTGATAGTTGAAAAGTTCAATTAGTTCCTTATCACTATCAAGCCAAGGTTTTCGGGGGTATTTTTTCAGCTAGTGGTGGGGATTGAACCCACGACCTGTTGATTACGAATCAACTGCTCTACCACTGAGCCACACTAGCATACGGCGCAGACCGGGCAGTCGGCACACCGCCGCTTCCCGAGCGCTTTGCTATTATACAATACCGCGCGCCGTTTGTCAAGCATATTTTTTATAAAATAGGGGCAATTTTTTGCCCCGCCGAAGAAAAGGCCTCAGCTCTGCTCTTCTCCGACGTAGCGCTCAAGCCAAATGACGCCCTTGTCGAACGCGTCGTAAAAGCCGTGCATGACGTCCTGCTTGACTATTTTCATGCCCTCTTTTGTCGAAAGGAGCTGGACGATTATCATATCCGGCACCTCCTGCCCGAGGTACTGCTTCGTCGTCATGATGACGAAGAGAAGGACGTAATCGTCGTCCATGTTCCCGTAATAGATCGTGTTGCCCTCGCGGACGAGCGGGCGACCCCTGTATTCGAGGTATTTTCCCTTTACCGTTTCTGCCATCTTAAAAAAACCTTTCAAACGCCGAGGCGTTGCCGGACGGCGCATTTTGACATGATACAAAGACATTTTATCTCATAACGCGCCGTTTGTCAACCCCTCATATTAAATGGGGAGGGAAAAGAAGGTTTGCCGCGGCGGCGAAAAAGCGAAAAAGAAGCCCTATTTACATAATTTCGGCGGAGAAGTTCATGTGAATGGCAAAGCGGCGAAAAACCGCTGAAAAAATGTGCATATCGACGAAAAAAACTTATCATTTTTTGTTGACTTTGCGGCGTGCAAACCTGTATAATTATGGCGCTGAAGCCCGGCGCCGATGGGCGCCAATAAACGAAGGAGGAGCCGCCGCAAGCATATGGACGAATCCGAATTCATTTTTTACAAAAACAGGGAGCTTTCGAACGACGAGCTGCTGCTCGTCAACGCCGCCGTGTACGACGGCGAGCGCCTCATGTTCGCGCTCTCGACAGATCTCGACCTCAAAGGAAACTACAACACCGAATACCTTGTCGCGACGGATACGGCGATATCGTCCGTCGACGGAGAGGGCAGCTCCGTCCGCGTGCCGTATGACGCGATAGCGTCGTGCGCCGTAAAGCGCGACTACGGCAACGCCATTTTCGTGCTCACCGACACGGACGGCAAAACGCACGACATGGTCCGCTTCTCGTACAAATCCGCGTCAATTTTCGACGCCGCGGCGCAGTTTGCGGAGACGATGGCAAAGGGCGACACGGGGATATACGAGGCGCTCGCCGTCATAGAGGCGGCGCTCGAAAGGCAGATGAGCTCATGCCCGAAATGCGGGCGCGCGCTCCCGAGACCGGGCGCGGAATGCATCTACTGCCAGTCGAAAAACAAGCTGATAAAAAAGGTCGCCCGCTACATCCTCCCGCACAAATATGTGCTGCTCTTCTGCCTTGTACTCTCGGGGATAACGACTGCGACCGCGATGCTCCCGCCGTACATGACGAAGACGCTCGTCGACGACGTTCTGCCGAACGGACGCCTCTCCGCCCTCGGCAGGGTCGTTCTGCTGCTCCTTTTCGCATACGTCATCCAGTGCGTGCTCGGCATCCTTCGCTCGTACCTTTTGCGCGTCTGCGGAGACGGCATCGTGAGGGACCTGCGCTCCGACGTGTTCGAGCGCGCGCAGTATCTGCCGATGAGGTTTTATGACAAGACCTCGACGGGCTCTGTCATCAATCGCATCAGCGGCGACACCGCGACGATACAGAGCTTCATGCTCCGCGTGACGCAGGAGGTCGTCGTCCAGCTCTTCACCCTCATAGGCATCATAGTTATAATGATGTCCATGAACTGGCAGCTGACGCTGCTCTCGCTGATACCGGTGCCGTTCGTCGCCGTCGGCGCGCGCATCTTCGGAAAGAAGATACGCCCCTATTACAGAAAGATATGGCGCAGGTGGAGCGCGGTCACATCGATCCTGACGGACAGCCTGCCGGGCATCCGCGTGATCAAGAGCTTCACGAACGAGCACGAGGCGACCGACAACTTCAACCGCTACAACGACGAGTGGCTCAAGACCGATATCCGCTCGGCGCGCATCACGATATCGTTTCCGCAGATAGTGTCGTTCGTCATAACGATGGGCTCGCTTCTGATCTGGGCTGTCGGCGGCAGGCTCGTCATCGAGGACCCGACGTTCATCACCGCCGGCGACCTTGTGGCGTTCATCTCGTACACATCGATGTTCTACGGTCCCGTCAACTTCTTCGCGAACTTCAACGACTCGTATCAGAGCGCGCTCGCCGCGGCGGAGAGGATACTCGATATAATCGACGCCGAGCCCGAGAACAGGACGGGCGAGGGGCAGAAGCCCGCCGAGCTCAGGGGAAAGATAGAGTTCCGCGGCGTCAGCTTCTCGTTTGACCGCTCGAAAAAGGCGCTCTCGAACGTCAGCTTCACGATAGAGCCGGGCGACGTCGTCGGCATCGTAGGCACGACGGGCTCGGGCAAGTCGACGATAATGAACCTCCTCATGAGGTTTTACGACGGCTACGACGGGGAGATCCTCGTCGACGGCATCGACATACGCGACATAGACATGGAATACTACCGCTCGAAGATTGGATACGTCCAGCAGGAGCCGATGATGTTCCACGACACGATATTCAACAACATTTCATACGGCACGCCGGACGCGAGCGTCGACGCCGTGATGCACGCCGCGGACGTCGCGAACGCGCACAGCTTCATCGCGCGCATGCCGGACGGATACGACACCGTGCTCGGCGAGCGCGGAACGGGGCTTTCGGGCGGCGAGCGCCAGCGACTCTCGATCGCGAGGGCGGTGCTCAAAAATCCGAGCATCCTCTTCTTCGACGAGGCGACGGCGTCCGTCGACTCCGAGACGGAGGACCTGATTCAGACGGCGATAGAGCGCCTTATCGCGGGTCGGACGACGATAATGATAGCGCACAGGCTCTCGACACTTCGCCGCGCGAACAAGATTATCGTCGTCGACAGGGGCGAGATACTCGAGGCGGGCGCGCCCGAGGAGCTCCTAAAGAAGGAAGGCGGAAAGTACAGGCGGCTCGTTGAGATACAGGCCATGTCCGACCGGGTCGCAAGGGAGCGAGCGGAGGAGAGACTGTGATGGGAGAAGAGAGGATATACATAGAGGGCGACGAGGCGAGATTTACCCGCACGGGCCTCACCTCGGTAGACCTCGAGTTTTCGGACGGAAGAAAATTCACGGGTCTTGAGCCGCGAAGGCTCTTCCCGATGACGGGCGTCTCGCGGTATATCACGCTGCTCGACGGCGACGGCGTCGAGGTCGCCGTCATAAGGAATCTCGCCTCGCTTCCCGAGGCGGAGAGGGAGACGGTCGAGGCGTGCCTCTACGAATACTACCGCATACCGAAGGTCGAGCGGATCCTCGGCTGCACGGAGAAATTCGGCATGATAAGGTTCCGCGTCGAAACGGACCGCGGGGAGTGCACGATAGAGATACACCACATCGTGCATCAGATAAAGCTGACGTACGGCATCCGCGTGCTCTTTCTCGACAACGACGACAACAGATACGAGATACCGGACATAAGAAAGCTCGACCGCAAGAGCCGGGCGATACTCGAGAACTACATATAAGAAAATGAATATATTCATTTTGACAGAAATGCAAAGGAGACGAATGATATGAAGCTCTTACTCGCCATCGTAAATAACGACGACAGCGCCCGCGCCGCGGCGGCGCTGACCGAGCACGGCATTTTCGTGACGAAGTTCTCGACGACAGGCGGTTTTCTCATGGTGGGAAACACGACGCTTTTGATCGGGACCGAGGACGAAAAAGTCAACGAAGTAAAGGAAATTCTGAAAATGCACTGTACGACGCGCAAGTCCGCCCCGTCGCCGACGGAGTCGCTCGGACGCGGTCTCAAGCACGGCAGCCTGCCTGCTGAGGTCAAGGTCGGCGGCGCGACGGTCTTTGTCCTCGACGTGCTCGACACGATAAAGATCTGACGCCCGCCGGAGAAATTTATCGGTTTTGACTGAATGTTAATTCAAAAAAGCTGCATATTTTTCCGCTGTGCCTGTTGACAATACAGAAAATACAGTGTATAATACACGCATAAAAATTCAATTTCACGCGACACAGAGGTGTAAAAATGGATAAAACCAAAATAAAGAAGGTAGTTCTTGCATATTCGGGCGGTCTTGACACGTCCATCATAATTCCGTGGCTCAAGGAAAACTACAACAACTGCGAGGTCGTCGCGGTGTCGGGCAACGTCGGTCAGGCCGACGAGCTCGAGGGGCTCGAGGAGAAGGCGATAAAGACGGGCGCGTCGAAGCTCTATGTGCTCGACCTCACGGACGACTACGTTGACAACTACATCATGCCGACGATGAAGGCGGGCGCGGTATATGAGACGTACCTGCTCGGCACCTCGCACGCGCGCCCCTGCATCGCAAAGGCGCTCGTCGAGATAGCGAAGAAGGAAGGCGCCGACGCCATATGCCACGGCTGCACGGGCAAGGGCAACGATCAGGTCCGCTTCGAGCTTGCGATAAAGCATTTCGCCCCCGATATGCCGATAATTGCCCCCTGGCGCGAGTGGACGATAAAGTCCCGCGAGGAAGAGATAGATTACGCGGAGGCGCACGGCGTCCCGCTGAAGATCAACCGCGAGACGAACTATTCTAAGGACAAGAACCTCTGGCACCTCTCGCACGAGGGTCTCGACCTCGAGGACACGGGCAACGAGCCGATGTACGAAAAGCCCGGCTTCCTCGAGATGGGCGTCTCGCCCGTTTCGGCGCCCGACGAGCCGACGTATATCACGCTCGACTTTGAAGCCGGCATCCCGACGGCGCTCGACGGGGAGAAGATGACGCCGAAGGAGATAATCCTCGCGCTGAACGAGCTCGGCGGCAAGAACGGCATCGGCATCATAGACATCGTGGAAAACCGCCTTGTCGGCATGAAGTGCCGCGGCGTATACGAGACTCCCGGCGGCACGATACTATATCGCGCGCACGAGACGCTTGAGTCCGTCTGCCTTGACAAGATGACGCTCCACGAGAAGCAGAAGCTCTCGATAACGTTTGCGGAGCTCGTTTACAACGGACAGTGGTTCACGCCCCTGCGCGAGGCGCTTTCCGCGTTCGTCGACAAGACGCAGGAGCACGTCACGGGCAAGGTCAAGCTCAAGCTCTACAAGGGCAACATCATAAACGCGGGCGTTTGGAGCAAATACTCGCTTTACAGCGAGGCGATCGCGACGTTCGGCGAGTCCGACTACGACCAAACGGACGCGACCGGCTTCATCAACCTGTTCGGTCTGCCGATAAAGGTGCAGGCGACGGTCGACGCCGAAAACGAAAATAAATAATAGAAGGAAAAAATGCGAGGGACGGTGCTTTTGCGGGATGCGGAGGCGCCGCCCCCCGCGGCAATAATTTTTATGGCAAAGCTCTGGCAGGGACGCAGCGACGGTGTGACGGACAGCCTCGCGGACGAATTCAATTCATCCGTGTCGTTTGACAAAAGGATGTACCGTCAGGATATAGAGGGGAGCTGCGCGCACGCGAAGATGCTCGCCAAGTGCGGCATCATAACGGAGGACGAGGCGGCGGCGCTCGTCGGCGGGCTCGAGGGCATCCTCGGCGACATCGAGAGCGGAAAGCTCAAAATAGACGACGGCGCCGAGGACATCCATATGTTCGTCGAGGCGGAGCTGACGTCCCGCGTCGGCAGCGTCGGCAAAAAGCTGCACACCGCGCGCAGCCGCAACGACCAGGTCGCGCTTGACATGAGGCTTTACCTGCGCGGGTTTGCCGACACCTTGACGGACGCCGCAAAGGATCTCGTCTCGGCGCTCGCCGACAGAGCGGAGGAGCACGCGGAGACGATAATGCCCGGCTACACGCACCTCCAGCGCGCGCAGCCGATAACGTTCGGGCATCAGCTCACGGCTTACGCGATGATGCTGCTCCGCGACATAGACAGGCTCTCGGACTGCCGCCGCCGTACGAACGTCTCGCCTATCGGCTCCTGCGCGCTCGCGGGGACGACGTTTTCTACGGACCGCATGTATGAGGCGGCGGAGCTCGGCTTTGACGGCGTCTGCCTCAACTCGATAGACGGCGTTTCCGACAGGGACTTCGCGCTCGAGCTGCTCGGCTGCCTCTCGATAATGATGATGCACCTCTCCCGCCTTTCGGAAGAGCTCATCCTTTGGTCGAGCTGGGAGTTTTCGTTCATAGAGCTTGACGACGCGTTCACGACGGGCTCGTCCATCATGCCGCAGAAGAAAAATTCGGACATGGCGGAGCTCATCAGAGGGAAGACGGGCCGCGTCTACGGCGACCTCGTCGCGCTTCTGACCGTGCTGAAGGGGCTGCCGCTCGCGTACAACAAGGATATGCAGGAGGACAAGGAGCGCGTGTTCGACGCGTGCGACACGGCGCTTTCGTCAGTCCGCATAATGACGCCGATGATAAGGACCATGAGCGTCAAAAAAGAGAATATGCGGCGCGCCGCGGGCACTGGCTTCATCAACGCGACCGACCTTGCCGACTACCTTGTCGGGCGTGGGCTCCCGTTCCGCGAGGCGTATAAGATCTCGGGCAGGCTCGTATCCCGCGCGATGGCGGACGAAAAAACGCTCGAAACGCTGCCGCTCGAGGTCTACCGCGAGTACTGCGACAAGATCGACGAGGGGGTATACGACGCCGTCGACATGGACGGATGCGTCCGCCGCAGGGGAAGCCTCGGCGGTACGTCTCCCGAACAGGTGCGCGCGGCGATAGAATATGTGAGGGGCATGCTTTCGGAATGACAAAGGTGTTCATAGACGGCTCCGCCGGAACGACGGGGCTCCGCATACGCGAAAGGCTCGGCGAGAGGGGAGACATCGGGCTTGTTTCTCTCCCCGAGGAAAAAAGGAAGGACGCGGACGCAAGGCTAAACGCCGCCGCCTCCTCTGATATCGTTTTTCTCTGCCTGCCGGACGCGGCGGCGGTCGAAATGGCGGACGCGCTCGAAAATTCAGGCGTCGGCGCACGGATAATAGACACGTCGACCGCCCACAGGACGGCTGACGGCTGGGAGTACGGCTTCCCGGAGCTCACCGGCAGACGCGGGCGCATCGCGAGCGCGAGGCGCGTTTCAAACCCCGGCTGCCACGCGAGCGGATTTATAGCGCTTGCCGCCCCGCTCGTCGAGGCGGGCATCATAGATAAATGCGAACGCCTCGTCTGCACGTCGCTGACGGGATACTCCGGCGGCGGCAAAAAGATGATAGCGGAATACGAGGCGGAAAGCCGTGACGCGCTGCTTGACGCGCCGCGCATGTACGGTCTGTCCCAGTCTCACAAGCACCTGCCGGAGATGACGGCGGTGACGGGACTTAAAACGCCGCCTGTCTTCTGCCCGATCGTCGCGCCGTTTTATTCCGGCATGGAGGTCACGTTCCCGCTTTTTGACGCAGACCCCGAAAAAATTGCGCGCGTGTACCGCGAATATTACGGCGACGGCGGGCTCGTCAGATACAGAGATAACGCGGACGAGGACGGATTTTTGTCCGCCGCGGCATTCTCGGGGCGCGACGTCATGGAGATATCGGTCCACGGGAACGGGGAGCGCACGCTGCTCGCCGCAAGGTTTGACAATCTCGGCAAGGGCGCGTCCGGCGCGGCGATACAGAACATGAACATCATGCTCGGCGTCGCCGAGACCGAGGGGCTCGCGCTCTGATACAAATATAATATAAAGGAAAAG
This sequence comes from uncultured Clostridia bacterium, assembly GCA_947631245.1. Taxonomy (GTDB): domain Bacteria; phylum Bacillota; class Clostridia; order Oscillospirales; family CAG-272; genus DTU064. The sequence goes on along the minus strand of CANRKP010000035.1, from coordinate 13,744 downwards.
ATCATTATGAAGCTCATCTCCGGCGGCGTCTGCGCCGCAAAGGGATTTTCCGCCGCGGGCGTCCACTGCGGCATACGCAAAAACAAGGAAAAGCGCGACCTTTCGCTCATATACAGCGAGGCGCGCGCGGCGGCTGCGGCAGTCTACACGCAGAATCTCGTCAAGGGCGCGCCGCTCGCGGTGACGAAGCGCCACATAGAGGACGGATACGCGCAGGCGGTCATATGCAACAGCGGCAACGCGAACACCTGCAACGCCGACGGCGAGCAGATAGCGGAGCAAATGTCGGAGCTTGTGTCGTCTGCGCTCGGCGTCGACGCGTCGGACGTCGTCGTCGCCTCGACGGGCGTTATCGGCAAGCCGCTCGACATAGAGCCGATAAAATGCGGCATACCGGAGCTCGTGAAGCTCCTTTCTTCAAATGGCAGCGGGGACGCCGCCGAAGGCATAATGACGACCGACACTGTGAAAAAGGAAGTCGCGGTCGAGTTTTCTCTCGGCGGCAAAACGTGCCGCATGGGGGGCATCGCGAAGGGCAGCGGGATGATACATCCCAACATGGCAACGATGTTAGTCTTTATCACGACTGACGCGGCGATAAGCCCCGAAATGCTCCGCCGCGCGCTGTCGACGGACGTCGGCTCGACGTTCAACATGCTCTCAATAGACGGCGACACCTCGACAAACGACATGGTGACGGTGCTCGCAAACGGCCTTGCGGGAAACGAGACCGTGACATGTGACGGGGAAGACTTCGCGGAATTCATGCGCGCGCTGAACACGGTGACGGTCGCGCTCTGCCGCATGATAGCGGCGGACGGCGAGGGGTGCACGCGCCTCATCGAGTGCAGGGTTTCCGGCGCGAAGGACGAGGCGGCGGCAAAGACGGCGGCGAAGGCTGTGATCTGCTCGAGCCTTGTGAAGTCCATGATTTTCGGCGCGGACGCGAATTTCGGGCGCGTGTTCTGCGCCGTCGGCTACAGCGGCGCAGACGTCGACGTGACGAAGATGGGCGTCAGCTTTGCGAGCGCCTCGGGCGAGGTCGAGGTCGCGCGCGACGGACACGGCATAGATTTTTCGGAGGAGCGCGCGAAGGCGGTGCTCACCGAAAAGGAGATAGAGATAAGGGTCACGCTCGGCGACGGCGGCGCGTCAGCCGTCGCGTGGGGGTGCGATCTGACATACGACTACGTCAAGATAAACGCGGACTACAGAACTTAAACTGCCGGGGGCAGTTTAAGTTCGTGAGATTCCGCTACGCTTGCGCCAAACAACGGCGCAAGCGCTTAACGCGGAACTCACACTGCCGAGAACAAAACCGACGCTCGATGCGTCGGTTATGTTCGTGAGATTTTGCTGCAATTGCGCCAAACAACGGCGCAAGCGTTTAACGCGGAACTCACCGGAACAAAACCGACGCTTGCGTCGGTTAAGTTCGTGAGGTTCGCGGGCGGCGGCACCAACCACGGCGCCGCCGCATTCCCGCGAACTCACCGGAACATACCTGCCTTTGGCAGTTAAGTTCGTGAGATTTTGCTACAATTGCGCCAAACAACGGCGCAATTGTTTAACGCAAAACTCACCTCCGCAGTTTCGCTGCGCGAAACTCGCAGGGGTTTTGTTTTAAGGTGGAGTTTCGCTGCGCGAAACTCTATTGATTTGAGGTATAGAATGGACACACGGTTTTCGAATGCGGAGAGGGCGGAGGTGCTGATTCAGGCGCTGCCGTATATAAAGAGATACACGGACAAGGTCGTCGTTATAAAGTACGGCGGCAACGCGATGGTGAACGAAACGCTGAAAAAGCAGGTGATGGAGGATATCGTCCTGCTTCACCTCATCGGGATAAAGACGGCGCTCGTTCACGGCGGCGGTCCCGAGATATCGGAGATGATGAAAAAGCTCGGCAAAGTGCCGGAGTTCGTGGACGGGCTCCGCGTGACGGACGCCGAGACGATGGACATCGTCGGCATGGTGCTCGCCGGAAAGGTGAACAAATCGCTCGTCACGATGCTCGGCATGCACGGCGGCGCGGCAGTCGGCATTTCGGGCGTCGACGGCATGATGATAGAGGCGTCCGCAAAGGACGAACGGCTCGGCTACGTCGGGAAAATCGAGCGCGTCAACATAAAGCCGGTCACGGATCTGCTCGACAGCGGCTACATACCGGTCATATCGACGGTCGGCTGCGACAGGGCGGGCAACACATACAACATCAACGGAGACACGGCGGCGGCGTACATCGCGGGCGCGCTCGGGGCGGAGAGCCTCATCATGATGACGGACATCGAGGGCGTCCTGCGCGACAGAAACGACCCGTCGACGCTCATGTCAGAGATAACGGTCGCCGAGGCGCGCAGGCTCTCGCACGAGGGCGTTATCTCCGGCGGCATGATACCGAAGATAGAATGCTGCGTCGACGCGATCGAGCGCGGCGTCAAAAACGTCGTCATAATGGACGGCAGGGTCAGCCATTCGATCCTTATGGAGATCCTGACCGACGAGGGCGCGGGCACCCTCATCAGGGCGTAAAAACGAAAAGAGAGGTGGACGAAATGAGCATACGGGAGCTTGACGAACGTTACGTCGCGGGGACGTACAGGCGCTTTCCGGTCGAGATAGTCTCGGGCAGCGGCTCCGTCGCCGTCGGTGCGGACGGGAAGGAATATATCGACATGGGCTCCGGCATCGGCGTCACGTCGTTCGGCATTGCGGACGGGACGTGGGTCAATGCCGTGACGGCGCAGCTCTCCCGCGTCCAGCATATGTCGAACCTCTACTACACCGAGCCGTGCGCGCGCCTCGCCGAGGCGATATGCGTGCGGACCGGCATGAAAAAGGTGTTTTTCGGAAACTCGGGCGCGGAGGCGAACGAGTGCGCGATAAAGGCGGCGCGCAAATATTCCGCCGACAAATACGGCGAGGGACGCCACGTCATCGTGACGCTCGAAAACAGCTTCCACGGCAGGACGCTGACGACGCTCGCCGCCACGGGGCAGGACGCGTTTCATAAGCTGTACGCGCCGCTGACGCCCGGCTTCCGCCACGTCAGGGCGAATGATATAGACGCGCTCGCGAATGCAATCTCAAACGGAGACGTCGCCGGAATAATGATAGAGTGCGTTCAGGGAGAGGGCGGCGTCGTCGCGCTCGAGGAAGGCTTTGTGCGCGCCGCGCGCGAGCTCGCCGAGAAAAACGACATCGTCTTTATCGTCGACGAGGTTCAGACTGGAAACGGGCGGACGGGCGCGCTCTATTCCTACATGAATTACGGCATCGTGCCGGACGTATTCACGACCGCGAAGGGGCTCGGCGGCGGGCTGCCGATAGGCGCGTGCGTCATGGGTGAGCGCGTCTCGGGCGTCCTCGGATACGGCGACCACGGCTCGACGTTCGGCGGCAATCCCGCCGCGTGCGCGGGCGCGCTGTCTGTATTCGAAAGGCTGACGGACGATTTTCTCGCCGATGTGCGCCGCAAAGGGGACATAATAAGGCGCGAGCTTTCGGGCGCGGACGGCGTCGACGCCGTCACCGGCATGGGGCTCATGGTGGGAATAAAGACGAAAAGACCGGCGTCCGAGGTCGTCGCCGACTGCATCGACGGCGGCGTGCTCTGCCTGACGGCGAAGGACAAGGTCCGCCTTTTGCCCGCGCTCAACATTCCGGAAGAGACGCTCGTCCGCGCGCTCGGCGTCATAAAGACCGCGGCGGCGCGCTGACAAAAATTAAAATATTATGATAGGGGACGGGGAGACGCGCTCTTCCCGATATGAAAAAATGAACTTGCACGGCAGGAGCTTTCTTAAGCTGCTCGATTTTACGCCCTCGGAAATAGAGGGGCTGCTCGACCTTTCCGCGGAGCTGAAGAGAAAGAAAAAGGCGGGTATCCCGCACAGGATGTGCGAGGGCAAAAACATCGCGCTCATTTTCGAGAAAACGAGCACGCGGACGCGCTGCGCCTTTGAGGTCGCGGCGGCGGACCTCGGCATGACGGCGGTCTATCTCGACCCGTCGGGCTCGCAGATAGGGAAAAAGGAGAGCCTGCCCGACACCGCGCGCGTCCTCGGGCGCATGTTCGACGGCATCGAGTACCGCGGATACGGGCAGAATATTGTTGAGGATCTAGCGAAATACGCCGGCGTCCCCGTGTGGAACGGGCTGACGAACGAGTTCCACCCGACGCAGATACTCGCCGATTTTCTTACGGTGAGGGAGCATTTTGGAAGTCTCTCGGGCAAAAAGCTTGTCTATATGGGAGACGCGCGCTACAATATGGGCAACTCGCTGATGGTCGGCTGCGCGAAGATGGGGATGCACTTCGTCGCCTGCGCGCCGGAGAAATATTTCCCGGACCCCGGTATCGTCGCGGAATGCAGGAAGATCGCGGAAGGTACGGGTGCCGCGCTCGAATTTGTCACGGAGCCGAAGTCGGCGGTCTCGGGAGCCGACGTCATCTACACTGACGTGTGGGTCTCGATGGGCGAGCCCGACGAGATATGGCGCGAGCGGATAGAGGACCTTCTGCCGTATCAGGTGAACGCCGATTTGATGGCGGCGGCGCCGGAGAGCTGCCGCTTCATGCACTGCCTGCCCGCCTTCCACGACCTCGGCACAAAGACGGGAAGGGAGATATACGAAAAGTTCGGCATTTCGGAGATGGAGGTCACAAACGAGGTGTTCGAGGGCGAGCGGTCGATAGTGTTCGACGAGGCTGAGAACAGGCTCCACACGATAAAAGCCGTAATGGCGGCAACGCTTGCATAAAAATGAGATTTTTCGGGGACGACGCGCTCTTTTCTGCCGCCGCCCCCGTTTTTTTATTCTCACGGAAGCCGGCACAATTTTTTTCAGAAAAAACCATGTAATGTATTGACATATGGCGGAAATGCATGGTATAAATATAATTGAATATACTTCCTTAGAATTAAAATAAATATTTGCATGGAGATTTAATCATGATAAAAAAGGCGATCGTCACCGCGCTGCTTTTGGCGGTGCTTGTTTTCGCGGCTTGCTCGCGGAACATAGACATAGGCACGGGAAAGGAAACCGGCGGCAGCGCGGGGACCGCCGAAACAGTTGACAAAATCGCTCCTGCCGGAACTGCGGGAGCCGAGAACGAGAGCTCGGAAAAGGACGAATACGGCTTTTCTGTGTTCCCCGAGGGCGACTACATAAAAGACAAAAAATTCGACACCGACGACCCGCTCCCCGACTATGACGCGCCGCTCTCCTTTGCTCAGCTAGGCAACTCGTTCGGACATACTATGTGCGAGAGCGAGAACGGATGGTACTCGGAGCTTGACGGGTCGAGGGATAACTACATAATGTATACAGACAAAAAGACGGGCGCAGTAATGCCACTCTGCGGAAAACCGGAATGTACTCACGACAGCTCGTCATGCAACGCGAATATAGGTGGCGACGCCCTTCGGCTTCAGATGTATGACGGTGCGCTGTACTGCGTGATGAGCGGCAGTGTGCTCAGAATGGAGCCTGACGGCACAAAGCGCGAGACTGTCTGCACGGTCGATTGGAAAATAATAAATCTATACACAAACGACCCGTTTGTACAGATACACCGCGGATATCTGTACTATTTCGGATCGACGTATGATGTTGAAAACGGGGAAAAGGTCTGGATAGCGAGCGTGACTGCATGTGCGCTCGACGGGAGCGAAACTTTCCGCGTGTTCGAGAAGAAATACAGCGATGAGGATAGTGCCACTCCGAGAGTGAATGTGAGATTCCTCGGCAACGACATGTATATAATGGTCACGCATCAGAAATATGATGAGAGATTTTACTACGCAGACCTGTTCAAATGGGACGTCAAGACAAGGCAGGTCGAGGCGCTTTATACCGAGCCGTTCCCGGACGGTACGGTACCGTTTAATTTTGACTGTATGCCCGTTTCGGGAGATGGAATATATTTTGGGGCATGGAACAACAGTATCCCGCCGAGCTCTGAGGAATATGTGCCGGACTTCAGCGTGATGAAATATTCGTTTGAAACAAAAAGCATCGTGTCGGTAATGAAGCTCGAAGGCGATGTGGATATACAGTTTACAAAAAACAGCATAGTTATCGACGGCGAAAATTCGATGCAGTATGTTTACAGCTTCGACGGAAAGGAACTGTTTCAAAAAAAGCATGAGCTGCCGTGCGGAAATTATGTTGGAGGAACCGACGAATATATTTATCATTGGAATTTCTCTGCAAAAGAATCGGAATTCTATATCGCCACGCCGCTCGACGGCGGGAAGGAAATAATGATAGGCTATGCGGAGTAAGCATATCGTAAAAATCATCCCCGCGCTGCTTTTGGCGGTGCTCGTTTTCGCGGCTTGCTCGCGGAACATAGACATAGGCACGGGAAAGGAAACCGGCGGCAGCGCGGGGACCGCCGAAACCGTTGACAAAATCGCTCCTGCCGACACTGTTGCGACCGAGAACAACGACGCCGAAAAGGACGAAAACGGCTTTTTCGTGTTCCCCGAAGAAAATTACATAAAGGACAAAAAATTCGATACCGACGACCCGCTCCCCGACTACGACGCAACGCTTTCCTTCGCTCAGCTCGGCAACTCGTTCGGATGTGTGATGTGCGAGAGCGAGAACGGATGGTACTCGGAGCACGAAGGACAGAAGAGATATTACATAATGTATACGGACAAAAAGACGGGCGCGGTAATGCCTCTCTGCGGCAAGCCGGAATGCACTCACGACAGCTCGTCATGCAACGCGTACATAGGCGAGGATGTTCTGCGTATGCAGATGTACGACGGTGCGCTGTACTGCGTTTTGGCGAACAGCGTGCTCAGAATGGAGCCTGACGGCACAAAGCGCGAGACTGTCTGCACGGTCGATTATAGATTGATACATTCATATACAAGCGACCCGTTTGTACAAATACACCGCGGATATCTGTACTATTTCGGAGCGACGGACGGTGTCGAAAACGGGGAAAAGGTCTGGATAGCGAGCGTGACTGCATGTGCGCTTGACGGGAGCGAAACGTTCCGCGTGTTCGAGAAGAAATACAGAGCCTCTGACAGCAGCACTCCGAGAGTGAATGTCAGGTTTATCGGCAACGACATGTATGTCATGGTTACGCACGAAAAACGTGGAGAAGATGCGGAGAAATACATTTCCTACGCCGACCTGTTCAAATGGAACGTCAAGACAAGGCAGGTCGAGGCGCTTTATACCGAGCCGTTCCCGGATGGAATAGCTCCGTTCAGGTTTGACTGCATGCCCGTTCCGGGGGACGGAATATTTTTTGGAGTATGGAACAACAATATCCCGTCGAGCTCGGAGGAATATGTGCCGGACTTCAGCGTGATGAAATATTCGTTTGAAACAAAAACTCTCGTGCCTGTTATGAAGATCGAAAACGGCCCGCGCATATGTTTTACCGAAAAAAATATAGTCTTCTATGGATACGATGTTGCAGGGAAAGGCGTGGATGTCTATAATTTTGACGGAGAAAAAGCAGCCCATATAGATAGGGTGTGTTCGAACTTTGCCGGCGGGAACGATGAGTATCTTTATTTTGAAACAAATAACGGCTATGTCGCCGTGCCGCTCGACGGCGGAGATGAGATAATTATAGGATATGCGGAGTAGCCGGTCGAAAAAAAGAGACGGGAGACGCTTTTTGCGTCTCCCGATTGTTTTCGAGGTCTTTGTCAGACGGGCGTTTCCGTCCTCGCGGAGGGGTCGCCGACCGTCTTTATGTCATACGGCGTCGTCTGATAGACGAAGTAGTTGAGCCAGTTTGAAAAGAGCAGATTTGCGGACGAGCGCCAGCTCACGATCGGCGGCTTCGTCTCGTCGTCGTCGGGATAATAGTTTGCGGGCACGTCTATCGGGATGCCGGCCTTTTTGTCGCGGAGATATTCGCGGCCGAGCGTGTCGGCGTCGTATTCAGAATGACCCGTTATGAATATCTGCCTGCCGTGGTCGGCGATGACGGCGTAGACGCCGGCTTCCTCGGACGAGGCGAGGATGCGGAGGGCGGGGACCGCCTCGATGTCCTCTCTCGTCACTGTCGTATGGCGCGAATGCGGCACCATGAACACGTCGTCAAACCCGCGGAAGAGGATCGAGCGCCTGTAATCGAGCGTATGCGGAAAAACGCCGAACAGCTTCTTTTGAAGCGGACGCTTTTCTATGCCGTAGTGGTAATAGAGCGCCGCCTGCGCGCCCCAGCAGATGTGGAGCGTGCTCGTGACGTGCGTCTTCGACCATTCCATGATTTGGCAGAGCTCGCGCCAGTATTCGACCTCTTCGAATTTGAGGTGCTCGACGGGCGCGCCTGTGATGACGAGACCGTCGAACGTGCGGTCCTTTATGTCGTCGAACGTCTTGTAAAACGTGAGCATATGCTCCTCGGAGGTGTTCTTCGCCTTGTGCGTCGACGTCATAATAAGCTCGCAGCGGACCTGAAGCGGCGTGTTCCCGAGCAGGCGCGCAAGCTGCGTCTCCGTCTCGATCTTCGTCGGCATGAGGTTCAGTATCGCGATCTCGAGCGGACGGATGTCCTGCGTTATCGCGCGCGTCTCCGTTATGACGAATATATTTTCATCTCTGAGCGTCCGCGTTGCCGGCAGCTCGTTCGGTATTCTTATCGGCATATGTGTCCTCCGTTTTGGGCTTCTGCCACATATTCTATCACAAACCCGCGCGCATTTCAAGGCGCGGCGCAACATCCCGCAATTAATAAAGGAGGCGTGACTGACGCCTCCTTTCGGTCTTTTTGCGCGCTTTATTCCGTCGCCGCGGGGATGCCTACTGTGACGACATCGTCCGCGCCGCCTTCGCCGAGCGGGACAGCTCTGTAAAATCCGCCCTCGATATTATAAAAATAGAGATACTTTTCGCTGCCTCCGGTGAAGTTAGCGTAAGTGAAGCCGTCGCGGCGGAACACCTCACGCCCGTCCGTGTCGAACATGAGCAATGTTTCGGCATCATAATCGGCGAAGATAATTTTGTCGGCAGTGAATACTATTTTAAGGGTCCCGTTCAGGGTCTTATCGCTGCCGACGACATCTCCGGGGTCGTCGTTGAACCACATGACGTGTTCGGGTTTCTTCGTATCGAACGAATATTTCATGACGCCGAGCCTTGTTGTGACGGCTGAGCCGGCATTTTCCTCGCCCTCCGCGAGCCTGCCCCGGTATCCGACGCCGATATATATGCCGTCTCCCTCCCTCACCATGCAGTCAAACTGATAGGGACGTATGTTTTCGGGATATGTGCCGGTGAAAAGCGCCTCACCCAGGCGCGTTTCGGCGTCCCATCTGTAAAAGTCGGCGTAACAAACCGCGTCCGTGCCTGTCGAGGTGTCGCCCGTATGCCATGCCATGATGTAAACGTCGTTGCCGCAGAACCTCACGTTGACACGAGGCATCGCGCCTTCCTCATATTTCTTTTCAAACAGACGGAATTCCTCGCTGCCGTCGAGCGCGTGCGCCGTCACAGACGCATAGTGAACGTCTTTGCCGTTCTCGACAGCCCATTTTGAGCCGCAAACGTACAGATATCCGCGGTGTATCTGATAGAAGGAGTCGGTCTCCGCCGCATCGGAAGCCTCCCGACTGAGGACGGTCACGCTTTCCCTCTTCGTGCCGTCGGGCAAAACGCGGAAAACGCTGTCGTCCGCTATCACATAGAGATATCCGTCATAGAGCTGGAGCCGTTCGATACGACCGAAATAAGCGTTGCAGGATCGGCTGTCGTGCATACACTCGGGCTTTCCGCAGAGCGGGATCGAGGCGCCTGTTTTCTTGTCCGTAAAGAGGACCATGTCCTTGCAGCCGCTGTCGGTGGAGCAGGAGTACCAGCCGTTTGCAGCCTCGCACATGGAATGGCTCGATGAGTTGCCGAGCTGTGCAAATGAGGTTGGCGCGTCGAAATCGGGCAGGGGGTCGTCGGTGTCGAACGCAGGCTCTTTTATGTAGTTCCCGTCGGGGAAAATCAAAAAGCCGTTTTCGTCGTATGCGGACGTGTCGGCGCCGGTGCCCGTGCTCTCGTAGGGCGCGCCGCCCTCGCCGCCCGGGGAGGCTTCGCTCTCGCTCCCGACCCCTGTCGGACGCGAGCACGAGACGGCGGCGGCAGCAAGAAGGACTGCCGCGAGGAATAGAATTTTTTTCATGGTTATTTTCATACGCTTCTCGGCTTCCGCACATTTTTGTCAGGTGTTTCCGTAAGATGATTATACTATTAAAAAATTAAAAAGTCAAGGAAACGCGCCTTCCATGACAAAATGCGAAAAAATCCGATTGAGAAGTTGACAAGCGCGGCTTTGTATGCTACAATATAGCAAATAACAAAAACGATCTTTAAGACGATGCGGAGATATCGGCAAGATCGGGCGATACCGCGCGGCGCGCGCCGCGGCGTCCCCTGCCGGAAAGTGCTCCGTGGGGGCTTTTTTCACGGTGGCATCATGCGGTACAACATATTCAAACATGAAGATTACAGCGAATTTTCGCCCGCGCCCGAGGGGGAGGCTTTCGATTTTCTCATTTCCTCCGGCAGTGATTTTGAATATACCGTTTTTCCCGGCTTCTGCGACGTGCATGTGCACTTTCGCGAGCCGGGTTTTTCGTATAAGGAAACGGTCCTGACGGGCTCGCGCGCCGCCGCGCACGGCGGATACACCGCCGTCTGCACGATGCCGAACCTCTCACCGGTGCCCGACTCGGCGGAAAATCTTGCCCCCGAGCTTGCGGCGATCGAGGCGGCACAGGCAAAGACGCCTGTGCGCGTCATACCGTACGGCGCGATAACGAAGGGTGAGCGCGGAAGCGAGCTTTCGGACATGGAGGCGCTGGCAGGCAGCGTCGCCGCGTTTTCCGACGACGGGCGAGGCGTTCAGTCCGAGGAGGTTATGCTGCGCGCGATGGGGAAGGCGCGCTCGCTCGGCAAGATAATCGCCGCGCACTGCGAGGTCAACGACCTGCTTTTCGGCGGATACATACACGACGGGAAATACGCCCGCGCGCACGGGCACCGCGGCATTTCGTCCGAGAGCGAATGGCGCGAGGTCGAGCGTGACATAAGGCTCGCGGAGGCGACGGGCTGCGCGCTCCACATCTGCCACGTCTCGACGAAGGAGAGCGTCACCCTCATCCGCGAGGCGAAGGCGCGCGGCGTTGACGTGACGTGCGAGGTCGGTCCGCACTACCTTCTTATGAGCGACCGCGACCTGCAGGAGGACGGACGCTTCAAGATGAACCCGCCGCTCCGCTCGGAAGAGGACAGAGAGGCGCTGATGCACGGCATTCTCGACGGGACGATAGACATGATAGCGACCGACCACGCACCGCATTCGGCTGAGGAAAAGTCGCGCGGGCTGTCGGGCAGCGCGTTCGGCATAGTGGGGCTCGAAACGTCGTTTTCGGCGCTTTACACGGGTCTTGTAAAGACGGGCGTGATCACGCTCGAAAAGCTCGTCTGCCTCATGGCGATAAACCCGCGGCTGCGGTTCGGGATATCGTATGACAGCTCGGAATATACGGTGTGGGACCTCGGCGCGGAGGAGACCGTCGACCCGGAGCGGTTCCTCTCGCTCGGGCGGGCGACACCGTTTGCGGGGATGAGGCTTTCGGGACGCTGCGCCCTCACCTCGGCGCACGGAAAGACAGAAGTATATAAAAACTGATTTAAGGAGACATAAAAGGACAATGGCAAAGAGAAAGGATATCAAAAAGGTGCTGATCATAGGCTCCGGTCCCATCGTTATCGGTCAGGCGGCGGAGTTTGACTACGCGGGCACGCAGGCGTGCCTCGCCCTCAAGGAGGAGGGGTACGAGGTCATCCTCGTGAACAGCAACCCCGCGACGATAATGACGGACACGACGATAGCGGACAAGGTATATATGGAGCCTCTGACGCTTGAGTTCGTCGCGCGCATCCTGCGCCGCGAGCGCCCGGACGCGATAGTGCCCGGCATAGGCGGGCAGACGGGACTTAACCTCGCCGTCCAGCTCGAAAAGAAGGGGATACTCCGCGAATGCGGCGTCGAGCTGCTCGGCACGCCGAGCAGTTCCATCGAGCGCGCCGAGGACAGGGAGCTCTTCAAGGAGATGTGCGAGTCGATAGGCGAGCCCGTTATCCCGTCGGAGATAACGTACAGCGTCGAGGAGGCGAAGCGCGCCGCGCTCGACATCGGGTATCCTGTCGTTCTGCGCCCCGCGTTCACGCTCGGCGGCACGGGCGGCGGCTTTGCGGACAACGAGGAAGAGCTCGTCGGGATCGCGGTGAATGCGTTCCGTCTCTCGCCCGTCGGTCAGGTGCTCGTGGAAAAATCCGTCAAGGGATATAAGGAGATAGAGTTCGAGGTCATGCGCGACTCGAACGACAAGTGCATCACGATCTGCGGCATGGAGAACGTCGACCCCGTCGGCGTCCACACCGGAGACTCTATCGTCGTCGCGCCGATACTGTCGCTTAACGACCATGACATGAAGATGCTGAACGACTCCGCGATAAAGATCATTCGCGAGCTGAAGATACACGGAGGCTGCAACGTGCAGTTCGCGCTCCACCCGGAGACGAGCGAATATTTCCTCATCGAGGTGAACCCGCGCGTCTCGCGTTCGTCGGCGCTCGCGTCGAAGGCGAGCGGATATCCTATCGCCCGCGTGACGGCGAAGATAGCGCTCGGCATGGCGCTCGAGGAGATACCCGTCGCCGGCGGAAACGCGGCGATGGAGCCGTCGCTCGACTACATAGTGGCGAAATTCCCGCGCTTCCCGTTCGACAAATTCTCCGAGGCTCCGAACACGCTCGGCACGCAGATGAAGGCGACCGGCGAGGTCATGGGCATAGGCGCGAGCCTTGAGGAATGCTTTCTCAAATCAGTCCGCTCGCTCGAGACGGGCGTCTGCCACCTGCGCTCGGCGAAGTTCGACGGAATGGAGACCGAGGCGCTGCTCGAGTATATATCGAGCTTCCGTGACGACAACATCTACGCGATAACGGAGCTTCTGCGCCGCGGGACGTCCATATCGGAGCTTCACCGCATAACGATGATAACGGATATCTTCCTCGAGGCGATAAAGAATATCGTCGACATGGAAAAGCGGCTCCCGGGCGAAAAGGGGAACACGGAGACGCTCAGAGCCGCGAAGAAGATGGGCTTTTCGGACAAATACATAGCGTCGCTCTGGGGCGTGCCCGAGCTTGAGATCTACGCCGCGCGGAAGGAAAACGGCATAAAGCCCGCGTTCCGCATGGTGGATACGCTCCACACGGGCAAGTACATAGCGTACCTTTATTCCTCCTACACGGGCGAAAACGAGTCCCGCCTGACGGACAAGAAGAAGATAATAGTCCTCGGCGCGGGTCCGATAAGGATAGGTCAGGGCGTCGAGTTCGACTATTCGACGGTACACGCCGTCCAGACGATAAAGCGCGCGGGCTACGAGGCGATAATAATAAACAACAACCCCGAGACCGTCTCGACCGACTACACGACGGGGGACAAGCTCTACTTCGAGCCGCTGACGCCCGAGGACGTCATGAACATAGTCGATTTCGAGCAGCCCGAGGGCGTTATAGCCTCACTCGGAGGACAGACGGCGATAAATCTCGCCGAGCCGCTCGCGGAGCGCGGCGTCCGCATCATAGGCACCGACCGCGACGCCATCGAGCGCGCGGAAAACAGAGACGCGTTCGAGCGCGTGCTCTTAGAGCTCGGCATCCCGCAGCCGAAGGGCGTTGCCGTCACGAA
>CANRKP010000034.1 GCA_947631245.1 uncultured Clostridia bacterium | reverse complement strand
TACCGCGTCGCCCGTCTTAAAGAGCGTCCCGTCTTTTATGCCGCCGGCAATAATATCGACGCAAACGAAGTGAAAGTATATGCGAAGATATAAAAGCTCGTCTACCGTCAGATACGCATTCGACTGCTGATACGCGTTTATGCGCGAGATGATCTCTTCTTCCGTCAGATTAAATGAGCAGTCCTCGACGATATTGCGGCAGAGCCTCATTATTCGCGTCTCGCCGCCCTCCGTTGGAAGCGTTTTTACCTCCGAAAGCGTTGACAGCGCGTCGAGCGTGAGCTTCAGAAGCTGGAGCCTGTTTTCGAAAAACCACCTTTTTTCCGCAGATTGTTCATAGTTCGCCGCGTTCGCGCGCCGCATAAGCGCGACGTTTCCCTTCTCTGTCTTTTTCAGCTTTTTTAACGCGGATCTTCTCATAGTGACTCTCCAATAAATGTAATGCTTATATTATCATCCCTCCTCTTCGTTTTTATGCATTTTTGTGTCCGAGCTGCATGAATAACAAAGACGGGAGCCGAAATACAGCTCCCGTCCCCTCGTTTCATAGATCGTTTATTTGCGTCCCGCGGCGTTCCATTTGAGATACGCGTTTATAAACCCGTCAATATCTCCGTCCATGACCGCCTGAATGTTTCCGTCCTCATACCCCGTGCGCGTGTCTTTGGCGAGTGTGTACGGCATGAAAACGTATGAGCGTATCTGTGCTCCCCATTCGATGTTGGTCTTTACACCTTGGATATCCTCGATCCTCTCGAGGTGCTCGCGCTCCTTTATCTCCATGAGCTTAGCCTTGAGCATTTTGAGCGCCGTTTCTTTGTTTTGGAGCTGACTGCGCTCCGTCTGACAGCCGACGACGATGCCCGTCGGCTTGTGCACTATCCTTATCGCGGACTCGGTTTTGTTGATGTGCTGTCCGCCCGCGCCGCTCGATTTATGCGTTGTTATCTCGAGGTCGGCCTCGTTTATCTCTATCGAGCCGTCGTCCGTGAACTCCGGCATTACCTCGACCGAGGCGAACGACGTGTGCCGCCTTCCGGAGGCGTCGAACGGCGAAACTCTGACAAGCCTGTGTACGCCGTTTTCGCTCTTCAGATATCCGTAAGCGTTTGTACCCTCTATCATTATTGTGGCGCTCTTAAGCCCCGCTTCTTCGCCGTCGAGCCAGTCAATGAGCTTGACGTTGTAGCCGTGGCGCTCTCCCCAGCGCGTATACATACGGTAAAGCATCAGCGCCCAGTCCTGAGCCTCTGTTCCGCCCGCGCCCGGATGGAACGAAAGGATCGCGTTGTTCGCGTCGTATTCACCGGAAAGCAGGACCTCGATACGCATTCTGTCCTCATCGGCTTCTATGGCGGATGCCTCCGACGTTATCTCCTCGATCATGGATTCATCGTTTTCCTCTATCGCCATTTCCGCCATCATTATGGCGTCTTCGAGCCTGCGGCAGAGGTTTTCATACGCCGCTTCCTTATCCTTGAGCTGCTTTGTCTCCTTCAGGACTTTGCTCGATGCCGCCTGGTCCGCCCAAAAATTGTCGGCGTAAGTCAGCGCCTCGAGCTCTTTTATCTTTGCCTTTATCTCGTCGATGCGGAGAGCGGAACCGAGGTCGGCCACAGGCTCCCTCATCGATATGAGCTTATATTTTGCTTCTTCGAGCGCGATTATCAAAATAAATACCTCGTCTATATTCCTATTTATGCCGTCATGATATTATATCATGCCCTAAACATTTTGTAAAGCTATTTCCCCGACGTGCCGCTTAAAATACCGTGCAGAGAATCGATTATAGCCGTCGAAAGATATCGGGCGACGGTCTCCCTCTCCCGTTTGTCCCTGTATCTGACCCAATCGGTGAGCATACCGGAAACGGCGTTCGTATAAAAGGCACAGAGAAATTCGCGGTATCCGTCCTCTAGGCGGACGCCTTCGACCGCCTCTGCCTCCTCTATGACGGTGCGGCTTATATCAAGAAAGTCGGAATAGAAAAAGCGCTTGAGCTCGTCCCTGCCGAGCGCGTCGTAGGCACAGTTTAGGATGTGCTCGTTTTCCTCGACGTAGTTCATGACAAACGTTATCGCTTCCTCATAGTCGACGAGAAGGTCAAAGCCCTTCACCACCTCTATCGACTCCTCCTCGAGGACCCACTTTAAAAGAGCTCTTATGTCTTCAAAATGATAGTAAAAAGTCTTTCTGTTGACGCCGCACGCGTCGACAAGCTCGCTTACGGTTATCTTTTGAAAAGGCTTTTTCTTCATAGCCTCCTTGAGGGCGCGCGCGAGCTCTCTTTTCGTATTCAGCGAAATCTCCTCATGCTTCAAAGACAGTACCCCCAAAATTATTATGCACATTTATTATACACCTGTCCGCAAAAAGATGCAAGTTTTGTTTTCCTGCTTCATTTGCCCAACAAGTTCTAGCTTTTGTCCCGTAACTGCACAAAGAGATTTGTTTGACCGTTTCTTTAGCTTTCGGCACGATGTATCATTTTAATGCGATATTCTTTATAAAGGAGCGTTTTCACACATTGGAATTAGTCTATAAGGCGTACATGAACACGCCTATCGGAAAGAAAAACGGCGTTGTGAGAGCGAATGTCGACGGGGGCAGTATCGACGGAACGATCGAGATACTCGGCAGAAAGCAGGCATTCAAAGGGACCGTCAGCGCCGACGGCGCCTGCCGCATTGAAGGAGAAATAACTACCCTTTTAAGGACGTTTTCTTATACTGCCAAAGGAAACGTCGACGAGGAAAGCATTCACCTTTTGCTCGACGGCGACAGAAACTCATACGAGCTTATAGGAAAGCGGGAAAAAGGCGTATGAGAAAGCTCTATTCATTCATCGTTGACAACAGGATCGCGGTAACTATCCTCTTTGCGATAATATTCATCGTCTGCCTCTTTTTAAGAGGATACGTCTCCGTAAACTATGACATAAACGATTATCTTCCACCGGACGCCCATTCCACGGTCTCGCTTGACGTCATGACCGCCGAATTCACTGGCGGCATCCCGAACGCGCGCGTCATGGTCGAAAACGTCACGATACCGGAGGCGCTTTCATATAAGGCTCGGTTTGAAAAGGTAGAGGGCGTTCTTTCCGTGACCTGGCTCGACGACGCCGCGGACATACGCCTTCCCCTCTCCGCGATCGATGAAAGCGTCCTTGAGACGTATTACAAAGACGACGCCGCGCTGTTTTCTATGTCGATAGACGAGGAGTACTACATACCCGCGACGGAAGAGATCCGCAGCATCATAGGAGACGACAACGCGATGTCCGGCAGCGCAACATCGATTGCAATAACGATGTCGAACACAGTGTCGGAGATAGCGAAGATCGCCGCAGTCGCCGTTTTGTTCGTCCTGGTCGTACTCATACTTACGACCGATTCATGGCTTGAGCCGCTGCTCGTGCTCGGCGAGCTCGGTGTCGCGATAGTCATAAACGGCGGGACAAATCTCATTTTCGGCGAGATATCTTTTGTGACAAACGCCGCCGGCAGCATACTCCAGCTCGGAGTGTCGCTTGACTACTCCGTCTTTCTGATACACAGATTCGAGGAATGCAGAAGCCGGGGGCTTGCCCCGCGCGAGGCGATGATAGACGCGCTGTGTCTTTCGACCTCGTCGATACTTTCAAGCGGGCTTACGACCGTAATAGGCTTTCTTGCGCTTGTTTTCATGCGCTTCGGCATAGGTCCCGACCTCGGACTTGCGCTCGCAAAGGGCGTCGCGATAAGCCTTATCACCGTATTCTTCTTCATGCCTGCGCTCCTGCTTCTCACGGTGAAGCTTTCGGACAAACTGAGCCACAGGCACATTCTTCCGCATCTCGACGCCTTCGGGAAATTCGTCCGCCGCGCCGCGGTCCCGATGGTATGTGTCTTTGCCGTCGCCGTCATCCCCGCGTACCTTGCTTCAAACTCGAATTCGTATTATTACGGCTCGCTCCACATTTTCGGAGACGATACCCAGTTCGGGCGCGACAGCGCGGCGATAGACGACCGCTTCGGGAAAAGCGATACATTTGTGCTTCTTGTCCCCGGGAGTGATACGGCAAAGGAGGCGGCCCTGTCGCGCGAACTGCACGGGCTGCCGAATATAAAAAGCATGATCTCATATGTTGACACAGTCGGCGCGGAAATACCTCCCGAATACCTCGATCACGACACTCTCTCGGCTCTTCGGTCGGAGAATTATTCAAGGATGGTCATAACGGCTGCCGTCCCTGTCGAGAGCGAGGAAACGTTCAAGCTCGTGCAAAGCGTCCGCGATACCGCGGAAAAATATTATCCCGGCGAATACTACCTTGCCGGTCAGGCGGTCAGTACATACGATATGATGGATACCGTCACCTCCGACATGGTCAAGGTAAACACGGTCGCGATAGCCGCCGTATTTATAGTGCTTATCCTGACGCTGCGCTCTGTAGTCCTGCCGGTGATACTCGTCCTTTCCATCGAGGCGGCGATATGGATCAACCTTGCGGTGCCATACTTCGCGGGCGACAGCATATTCTACATTGCGTATCTGATAATAAGCTCGATACAGCTTGGCTCGACAGTCGACTACGCCATCCTTATGACGGACAGATATCGCGAGAACAGAGCGTCTCTTTCCAAAAAAGATGCGGTTGTCAAGACCGTTTCGGACGTGACAGTTTCAATAATCACGTCAGGCAGCGTTCTAACCGTCGTAGGACTGCTGCTCGGATTTATTTCTTCAAATCAGCTTTTGGCACAGCTCGGAATTTTCATAGGCAGAGGCGCCGTTCTGTCGCTCGTCATAGTTCTTTTCGTTCTGCCGGGGCTTTTATATCTTTTTGATATGCTTACGGTCAAGCGGAAAAAGAACGTCGGCGAGAAAAACATTTCAGCAGCAAACAATACGGAGGTAAATGTAAGATGAAAATAAGAAGAATTTCGGCAGCATTTCTCGCAATTTTGATATGCGCCGCCGCATTTGCGCCCGCAGTATCCGTTTCTGCGGCAGACGCAGACGGGGACGACGTTTACAAAGAGGAAGTCGTTTACGTTAATCTCTGTCCCGACGGCCGTGTGAGCGAGATAAACGTCGTCAATATTTTCGAGCTTTACGGCAAGGGAAAGCTCGTCGATCACGGAAGTTACGAGAGCCTGCGAAACATGACGACGACAGACGAAATTATTTATGAGAACGGCGTTATAACTCTTGACTCCGCGGCTGAAAAGATATATTATGAAGGCAAGCTCAAGGACAACACGATGCCTTGGAATATATCGATAAGATACCGCCTTGACGGCAAGCAGCTCTCCGCAGAAGAGGTCGCGGGAAAAAGCGGGCGGCTTGATATATATGTTGACATAACGAAAAACACCTCATGCAAAAAGGACTTCTTCGACGCGTTCGCGCTTCAGGTCCAGCTTTCGCTCGATACCGAAAGATGCAAAAACATCACCGCAGACGGGGCGACGGCAGCAAACGTCGGAGGCGACAAGCAGCTCAGCTTCACCGTCCTTCCGGGACGCGGTGCGTCGTTATGCGTCAGCGCTGACGTAACCGATTTCGAATATGACGGCATATCGGTGAACGGCATCCCGCTCGACCTGAACATTGACATCGACAACGCGGAGATTTTGGCGCGTGTTGGCGAGCTGACGGACGCCGTTGAAAAGCTCGACGACGGCGCGAAAACGCTTTACGACGGCGCCTCCGAGCTCGACCGAGGCGTGAGCTCATCGCTCATTCCCGGCGTTGATGCGCTTGAAGACGGGGTCTCGGAACTGAAAGATGGAATGGGCGCGCTTCTTTCGGGCGGCAAGGAGCTGCGCGACGGCGCATTGGCGCTGAAAAACGGAGCCTCCGAGCTTGACGACGGAGCCGGTGCCCTTTCGGACGGCATCGGAAAAATGAAAGAGGCGCTCGATACTCTCGACGTGCAGTCAGCCGCTCTGAAAGACGGTTCGGCACAGTTCAAAGCCGCGCTCGGCGAGCTTAAGGCGGCGCTCGGCGCGGTCTCAACGTCGACGGACCAGCTTTCGCTTTTGCTGTCGGCCTCATCGGAAATAAAGAACGCGATAAACTCCATTGCGGACGGCTCGTCGCAGCTTGCGGCAGCGGCGAATTACGGCGCTTATAAAGCCGTTATGGCGCAGAACGGGCTCGACCTCGACGAATTGAAGGCAAACAACGCGGCGGGCATTGAAGGGCTCAACGATGCAGGTGAGCTTTTGCAGAAGTATATCGCCATGATGAAAGCATTCAACCTGAACACAAGCGAGCTTGAGGCACAGGCGGATAATCTTGAGCTTATAAAAACGCTGCTCGGCGTAAACATCCTCTATATGGAGGGGACGGAGACGTATTTCAACTCGCTTTCAAGCGGCGCGTCAACGCTTGCCGCGGGCGCTGCAAAACTGAAAGAGAACTATTCCCTGTTCGACGCGCAGATCGTTTCCCTCGTTGATAATATAAAGGCGCTCGCATACGGCATCTCGGAGCTGTCGGGCGGCGTTGACACCCTGCTTTCGGAATACGAAAAGCTCGACTCCGGAATCTCGGCTTACACCGGCGGCGTCTCGCAGATAGTCAAAAGCTATTCCGACATAGTAAACGGCGCCAAGAGCCTCTCCGAGGCGGCGTCTGTGCTCGCATCCGGCGCGGATACCGTTTATAAAGGAGCCGACAGCCTTGTCGGAGGCATAACCGAGGCGTCCTCAGGCGTGTCTTCCCTTGACAGCGGTGTCGGCGCTTTCAGAAAAGGCGTAGGTCTTTTCTCAGAAAATATATCTCTTCTCCACTCCGGCATGAAGGCGCTCTCGGACGGAACGGAAACCTTGAGATCCGAGACTTCGGGTCTCGGCGACGAGGTGAGCGGCGAGATAGACAGTCTCATAGGCTCGTTTACCGGAGAGGGCGTCAAGACGGGCTCCTTTGTTTCGGATAAGAACGAAAACGTAAAGAGCGTTCAGTTCGTCATAAAAACGGGCGCCGTCAAGGCGGCTCCCGCGCCGGAACCGGTGCCCGAAGAAAAAGCGCCGCTGACATTTTGGCAGAAGCTGCTTTCCCTTTTCGGACTTTATAAATAAAAAAAGAAGGTGTGCCTTATGAAGAAAATGAATTTTTCAAAGGTCAGAGACTGCCGTCTTGACCGGGACAGCTACTTCGGCAAAAGAATGGAGCTCGTTCGCGAAAGCGTTATCCCCTACCAGTGGGAGACACTTAACGACAGGGTTCCCGACGCCGCAAAGAGCCACTGCATCGAAAACTTCCGCATAGCAGCCGGTGAGGCGGAGGGTGAGTTTTACGGATGCGTGTTTCAGGACAGCGACCTTGCAAAATGGCTCGAGGCAGTCGCCTATTCGCTCATGACGAAGCCCGACCCGGAGCTTGAAGCGACCGCAGACGAGGCGATAGCGCTCATCGGACGCGCTCAGGCTGATGACGGGTATCTAAATACATACTACACCGTAAAGGAGCCCGGCAAAAGGTGGACGAACCTGCGCGACAACCACGAGCTTTACTGCGCCGGACACATGATGGAGGCTGCCGCGGCGTACTACGAGGCTACTGGAAAGCGCGAGCTGCTCGACATCATGACGAGGATGGCGCATCATATCGACAGCGTATTAGGTCCTGAAGAAGGCAAGCTGCACGGCTATCCGGGACACGAAGAAATAGAGCTTGCGCTCGCCGCTATGTGGCGTGTGACCGGAGACCCCGTCATGCTGAAGCTCGCGAAATATTTCATCGACGAGCGCGGACGTGAGCCGAGATTTTTCGATATTGAAGCCGAGCGGCGCGAAGGCAGAAAGCCCGAGTACCGCGACCCCGGTTACTATGCCCAGTGGCACGCACCCGTCCGCGAGCAGACATCGCTCGAAGGGCACAGCGTAAGGGCTCTCTATCTTGCGACGGGCATTGCGGAGGTCGCAAGAGAGACAGACGACGAGGAGCTGCTCGAGGTATGCCGCAGGCTTTATGAAAACCTTGTCGGAAAAAGAATGTATATCACCGGCGGCGTCGGTTCTTCCGTCTACGGCGAAGCCTTCACGTTCGATTACGACCTTCCCAACGGTACCGCATATTCCGAGACGTGCGCCTCGATAGCGCTCTGCTTTTTCATGCGCGCAATGCTCGGTGTCGACGCGGACTCGCGCTACGCAGATACGATGGAGACGGCGCTTTACAACACCTGCTCCGCGGGAATGTCTCTCGACGGGAAAAACTTTTTCTATGTCAACCCGCTCGAGGTATATCCGGAGGCGAGCAGGAAAAACGCACAGTACCGCCATGTGCTCCCCGTCAGACCGAAATGGTTCGGCTGCGCCTGCTGTCCCCCCAACCTTGCGCGCCTTTTGTCGGGCATAGGAAAATATCTCTTCACAATAGACGGCGACACAGTCTACACACAGCTTTATTCGGCAGGAGAGTATGATCTTTCCCTTTCATCCCTCGATATAACGCTCAAATTAAAAACCGACTATCCGAAGAGCGGGGAGATCAGGATAATTCCGTCTGCAGGGCACTACACGCTTGCGCTGCGCGTCCCGCATTTCTCCGCAGAAAAGTATTCACTGAATATAAACGGCGAGCCCGTGACGGCAAAAACATGCCGCGGATATCTTATGCTCGAACGCACATGGAGCGGTGACGACACTGTTATGCTTACGCTCGACGTTTCCCCGAGACGCGTTTACGCAAATATAAACGTCAGGGACGACGCGGGAAAGGTCGCCGTCGCGCGCGGACCCGTCGTTTACTGTCTTGAGGAAGCGGACAACGAGACGCCGCTTGCAGGCATCTCTCTTCCTCAAGGCTCGGTCTTTTCGGAAGAATATCTCCCTGATAAGCTCGGCGGCATAGTAGAGCTTACGGCAAACGGCACCGTCGCCGTCGACGACGGATGTGACCTGCTCTATCGCACTACCCCGCCTGCGCGCAGGCAGACGAAGCTGACGTTTATCCCCTACTATGCGTGGGCAAACCGCGGCGAAGGAGAAATGACCGTCTTTGTCAGAGAAGGCTGACAGGTGCGCGCAGGATAACGACAGGAATATAAAAGATAAAAACACGATATCATGCGGATAAGATAACAAATAACCTATCCTAATCACAAAAACAAACGCCCGTTTTAGGCTGCCGAACATTTCAGTTGCAGCTGAAAACGGACGCTTGTTTTTTGGGAGCCGATATATTAATATTGACACAATAATGATATATTGATTTCATTCTGTTAAAGTGATATAATTTTATACGACCATATTTTTCTATCAAATAAAAATCATCTCAGAGGAGTTTTCGCATGAGCTTAATTAATTGCCCTGAGTGCAAAAATAAAATATCAGATAAAGCCGAATCCTGTCCATATTGCGGTCTCCCCTCTGCGTATTTTAAAGTTACAAATGTCGATAAAGCAACCGATAATATTGATTATTCAAATCTTGGGAATATATTAATTTCATTCGATCGGGATTATTGTTTTATTTTTGGTGCGGACCATTATATTACGAGCCGTGAAAAGATTAGAATTAATGATACATATGGGAATTACTTTATTACACTTAAAAACAAAATGGTATATCAGTACGTTTGCAACAATGCTTCAAATTTGCGTATAGACATTGAAAGTTTGAAAAGCTTTTTAAGAAAAATGAACACATTAGATGCAGATGTAATTACGCATAATTCTAACTATGTAGACATAACGCTTGAAAGAGAAAAAGATTATTTTGACCACATTCTTACGAATATTGATCCAAATATCGTTTTAGATGAAGAACAACGCCGCGCGGTTATTACAGACGATGATTACTGCTTGCTTGTTGCAGGCGCAGGTGCAGGAAAAACAACCACAATGGCTGCAAAGGTAAAATATCTTGTAGAAAAGAAGCACATCAATCCGGAAGAAATAATAGTAATCTCCTATACTAATAAGGCCATTGGTGAGTTGCGCGACCGTATAAACAAGGGGCTGCAAATTCCTGCAAAAATCTGTACTTTTCATGCTTTTGCATTTGATATTGTGAAAAAGTTTTCTGTTGAACCGCCTGAAGTCAATTTTTCATCATATCAAATCGTGTTTGATATGCTCGAAAAAAGCATATTTAATAATAAGGCCCTTATGCGGAATCTTGTTTTGTTTCTAGGATATTATTTTGATCTTTCAGACCATGTTTTCAAATTCGAGAATCTCAATGAATATCATCTGTATAAGGCTTCTCAGGACTATGAAACTTTGAAAAGCGGGCTCGGTGAATATTTAAAAAAAGTTGAAAATCAACGTTCAAAACAAGTTAAAACAATAACTGGAGAGTATCTTCGTTCGGTTCAGGAAGTGCAAATTGCCAACTTTCTTTACTTAAACGGACTTGATTATGAATATGAGCGTGTTTATCCCTTTGGCTCGCCATCAAACAGAAAAAAATATACGCCTGACTTCTATATATCTCAGGGAGAGCATTCCGTATGGCTGGAGCATTATGCTCTAACAGAGAGCGGATATAACAGTATTTTTACTCCTAAGCAAATTAATCAATATAAGAAGCATATTAAAGACAAAAGAGAATGGCACAGAGCGCATAAAACAAAACTTCTTGAAACATGGTCTATGTATACCGACAAAAGACCGCTTCTTGACCATTTAAAAGAAGTGCTGTTGCAGGAAGGATTTGTATTTAAGCCTCGGAATCTTGAGGAAGTATATAAGAAAATTGTTGAGACTGGAAAGGATAAATATATCTACAAGCTGATATGCTTTATGATGAAATTTATCGAGCAATATAAGACAACGGGTTATAATGAGGGAGGGTTTTCACTTCTGCGAAAAAAAACTGATAACCCGAGGACATTATTATTTCTTGATATTGCAGAGCAAGTATATCAGCATTATCAGTCTGTATTGAAGCAGCAAAATCAAATCGATTTTGCCGATATGATAAATGACGCTCATTTCTATCTTCAAGAGATAGAACGGCAGAATCTTGAACTTCCATACAAGTATATTATAATAGATGAATTTCAAGATATTGCACGCCAAAGATTTAATTTGACGAAAAAATTGTCAGAAATAACAAATGCGAAAGTAGTTGCTGTTGGCGATGACTGGCAGTCGATATACGCTTTTTCAGGTTCGGATATCACTTTATTTACTCGTTTCTTAGAGTTAATGGGCACTGGAACAGAATTAAAAATAACGCACACATATCGGAACTCACAGGAGTTAATCGATATCGCAGGAGGGTTTGTACAAAAGAACACTGCTCAAATCAAGAAGAAATTAATTTCGCCAAAAAGCCTTGAAAATCCGATAGTGATCGAATCTTTTGACGATTCATCAAGAGCAATGAAAAATTTGGCAGATAAAGTCGAAGAGATCATCGGGAAGATATTGTCCGAGTTCGGCGATAAAAAAACCATACTTTTGATTGGAAGATACGGGTTCGATTTGTACAAGCTCTGTAAAACAGGACTTTTTAAACAGGGATACGGCAATCAAGTTGAAAGCGTAAAATATCCGCAAGCAAACATTACTTTTATGACGGCACACAGTTCTAAGGGCTTGGGGTATGATATCGTCATATTACTTAATATGTTCGAGGGGAAATTCGGATTTCCATGCCAGATTGAAGACGATCCTATTATGAAACTCGTAACATATGAGGATACAAGTATGCCTTTTGCGGAAGAACGTCGGTTATTTTATGTTGCAATGACAAGAACTAAGAATAGAGTTTATATCGCAACTCCGAAAAACAAACCGTCACGTTTTCTTATTGAACTTATAAACGACTATCATTTACCGCATGATGAAAAAATCAATATGCAGACTGTTGATTTATTTTCATTGCGTTGTCCGGTATGCGGTTTCCCTCTAAAATATGAATTTAATAAAAACTACGGACTAAATCTTTGGATCTGCACCAATGAAGCTGAAGTTTGCGATTTTATGACAAATGACAAAGTTCATAAACATGATATTTTCAAATGTCCGAAATGTTCTGATGGATATATGATCGTAAAGTTCAACAAAACAAATGGTGATGTATTTTATGGTTGTACCAATTATTACAATGAAACAAATCAGTGCAAAAACATGATCCCAATTAATGAGTAATTTTCGTTTAACTTGAAATATTCCGAATTTATTTCAATGATTTTCGCATAAAAATGTCCGAAGGCTTTTGCCTTCGGACATTTGTTTTTGAGTTTTCTTTAATAGATATCGGGGATGTTCTTGAGTTTCTTCGTGTTGACCGTGACCTCGTGCTTTTCGGTCAGATCTTCAACGATGTCACTGTATTTTTCCGAGCGGAGCGTTTCGGAGACATCGGCTTCCCACGCGGGGCTTCCCTCGCCCACATAGTACATAACATGGTAGCCGTAAGATGTCTTGACGATGTCGCAGTCGCCTGCCTTGCGGGCGTCGTCAAAGAGCCAATCCTCGAATTCTTCGACCATCTGTCCCTTGGCAACGTTTCTGTAAAGCCCGCCGACAGAATATGAGCCGGGGTCGGAAGAATATTTGAGAGCGAGCTCTGCGAACTTGTCCTCGCTTGCATCCTTCTTGTACTCGGCAAGCAAATCCTCAGCTGCCGCCTTGCATTCGTCTTCGGTCTCATAATCGCTGAGCGAGAAGAGAATGTGGCGAACGTTTTTCGTGGGAGACTCGTTCAGATGGCTCTTCTCCGTGAGCATATACACGGCAACATCACCGTCGTCAGAGGTGATCAGCTTTGTATCGCCGACCTCTGTTTTTTCGTCAAAGAGCCATTCGCTGTATTCGGAGTCCTCTTTGAGCGTTTCGTTCTCTTTAAGCGTATTCTCAATAGCGGTGTCGAGGTCTTCTTCCTTGTCGAATTTGTCCTTTATAAGCTCGCGCAGCTTGGAATCGAACTCTTCGGGAGACTTTGCAGTGCCGAGCTCACGCGCTAAAATGTTAGGCTTTTTGCTGACGCTGTCCTTATCGTTATCATCTTTATCATCTTTATCATCGTCATCATCGTCTTCCGAGAAAGTGTAGACCTTATAGCTGACGACAAAATAGTCGTCTTTATGCTCGTCGTAGTAATCCTTTATCTCGTCGTCGGAAATTTCGATGCCTTCGTATTTGTAGAAATAGTACTTTTGGCTGAGATAGTAGATCTCGAGCGCGTCTTTGATGTCGCTCTCCTTGACGCCGAGACCGTAGTTTTCATGGATAACGTCTTCGACTTTCTCACCGTTTTCTTCAGCATCTGCTTTGAGATCGGCAAGAACCTTGTCGATGCGGTTCGTCTCATTTTCCGTCAGCGTTATGCCCTCTTCCTTTGCGGCTTCAGCTAAAACGAGCATATTCGACACGTTGTTTGCAGCGGCTTCCATGAAGTAATCATACCACGTTTTGCCTGCCGAATTCGTCTGGTCGCGGAGCGGCTTTGACGTGTCGGGTATCATTCCGTAATATGTGGCGGCCATCCCTAATTGCGAAATGGCATTCTGTACCGTCGTCGCATATGTGTCACGGAAGAAATATGACATCATAGCGTTGTTTACTTCGAAGTTCTCGCTGTAAACGCCGACCTTGTTGCGAAGATAGTTTCCGGTGCTTTTTACCATGTTTACAACGACGCATATCGTCGTAACGATAATGGCTATGACGAGAAGTATCGAGACTACGATCGCCGTTATCTTTATGTTTTCGCGGCGCTCGGCCTTTTTCATTTCACGCTCTCTAAGAGCGCGCTCCTCTTCTTCGGTTCTTTTGAGACGTGCTCTTTGTGCTTTTCCCATCTTTTTTCTTCTCCGTGTTTTTGTTTTTTCTTATGTCCGATCCTTTTTGTTCGCGCTATCCATGTTCACTTTAAGCGTCAGCCTGTCCGGCATCCTGTCTTTAAGCGTCCTGACCGTGAATTCCAAAGGACCGTATGTGAAGCTCTCGCCTATTTGAGGTGAAAGTCCCATCATCTTTGTGCACCATCCGCCGAGAACGGTGTATTCGCTCTCGACCTCGTCGGTATCGAGGTCGAGCCCAAGCTCCGAAAACAGCTCGCGAAGGCGGAGCTGCGCGCCTGCGTCGTATTCGTTCTCCCCCGTCTTTATAAGATCGGGCACAACGTCGTCCGACTCATCCCAAATGTCGCCGACGATGACTTCAAGCGCATCCTCCATCGTGAGTATGCCCATAACGCCGCCGTAAGGGTCGACAACGAACAGGAGCTGCTGCTGACGTTCTTTCATAAGCTCGACGGCGTCGTGAAGCGGTGTGCTCTTGCTGACGAATATCGGCGGGCTCATCATCGTGCGTATGCACTCAATGACGTCCCCCTGCCCCTTGAGGTCGCCGGCTTCGAGCCTAAAGAGGAGCTTGTTCAAATGCATCACTCCGAGAATGCTGTCGGCGCCGCCGTCACAGACGGGGAGCCTCGAATGTCCCGACGAGAGCGCTTGCTTTATTATGCTTTCCTCGTCGTCGTTTATGTCTATATACTCAACGTCTACTCTCGGCGTGATGATCTCGTATGCACATATATCTTTATAATCTATCGCGCGTTTTACGAGCGTGGTGTGATCCCCGTCTATAACGCCCTCGCTTTCAACGATATCCATAACGGATGAAAGCTCACCTTCGGATATCGGTGCTTCTTCGGAGACGAGCGGCGCCCAAAGGCGCGACAGCGCATCCATCAGAAGATTGACGAGCTTTATTACTGGATAGAAGATCACAGAAAGCGCGCGAAGCGGCGTTGACGCCGCGACGCAGAACTTCTCCGACTGCGATTTTGCTATGGATTTCGGGAGCACTTCGCCGAAAACGAGTATTACGACCGTCATCACGAGCGTTGCGACCCACGAGAACCCGTCCCCGAGAAGCTCAACAACAATGACGGTTGCGAGCGATGAGGCGACCTGATTGACGATATTGTTGCCGATAAGGATCGTCGCCAGCATATCGTCGAAATGTGATAAAAACCAAACCGCAAACCTGAGCGAACGCGTTTTTTTCTTTTCGTACCGCTCGGATATGCGACCGGAATTTACTGATGTGAACGCTATCTCGGTCCCCGAAAAATAAGAGGAAAAGAGAACGAGAACAGCTATGACCGAAACATACACGGGGATCATACGTTGTCCTCCGTATCGGTTTCGTCTTCCATATCGCCGACGAGGTATTCGAGAATATCCTCGACCGTGACGATACCGGTAACTTCTCCGCCCGCGCGCCTGACAAAAGCAAGGCTCGTCTTTTTGCGGCTCATTTCGGATAAGGCATGATCTGCCGGCATATCGCCGTCCAAAAACAACGGGGGCGTCATCGCCTTCTTGATATCGACCTGCCCGTCCTCGATGCAGGAACGAAGATATTTTCTTATATGGAGAACACCTACGGGTACGCCGTCCTTGATAACGGGAAAGCGCGTATGCTGAACGGAGCGCGCGACCGATACGACCGTGTCCCTGTCGGCGTCCAGCGGGAGCTTGTTCACATGCATCCAGCTCGTCTCTATATCGGAGACATGCAGCGCCGTCACCCCGTATGCGGAGCGGATAAGGCTGCCGTGCTCGGGAGGCAGAGCCTCGTCGTCGGCAACCGTGTCAATGATAGCCTCGACCTCGTTTTCCGTGAAAGTGACCTGTCCTTTCGCCCCGCGGAAAAACAGCCGTGTCACAAGCTTTGTCGCAGCCGTAAAGACGGCCGTTATCGGTCGCAGCGCCTTCACGGTAAACAGCACCGCGGGCGCGCACGCCAGCGCGACAAGCTCGGGACAATCCTTTGCGAATTTCTTCGGCAGCATCTCAGCCGAAAGGAATACGATCAGTGTCGTCAATGCGGTCGCCACAGCGACGGCGGCGCTGCCGCCGACTCTTAGCGCTATGACTGTAGCCGCAGTCGCGCAGCCGATGTTGAAAACATTATTGCAAATCAGGTTAGCCGAGAGCGCAGAGTCGAACCTGTCGAGAACGGAAATAACGCGGCGTGCGCGTCTGTCTCCTTCCTCGGCGAGGCTCATCATCTTTGCACGTCTGCTTCCGCTCACAAGGGAGAAAGCAGTTTCGACGGCGGAACACACCATCGAGCCGAGCAAACAGATGATAAAAACCAGAACTCCCGGCAAAGGACTGCCGTCCAATTCGAGATCAACTCCTGTTTTTAAAAATAAAGTTTCAGTGAAAAACGCCGAACACCTGTATCAATATGCTCGGCGTTTTTACATGATGTTGATTATGTTTCCCTATGAAGCTATACTCCGTCAGGCATTCTCGCCGTCGTCGGAGTAGATGCTCTCGTCGGGCGCGTCCGTCGAGTAAACGACGCCGCTGTATGCTGCGGGCTCTTCCTTTTCTGCGGCTGTTTCGGCAGCGGGCTCCGCAGGCTCGAGAAGAGCCTTTATGGAGAGACTGACCTTCTGCTTTTCGTCGTCGATAGCTATGATCTTGACGTCGACCTCGTCGCCGATGTTGAGAACATCGGAGGGCTTTGCTATGCGCTCGCGGCTTATCTCGGAAATATGGATAAGACCGTCCTGCCCGGGAACGACCTCTGCGAACGCGCCGAAGGGCGTGAAGCTGACTATCTTGACCTTTGCGGTGTCGCCTACGGAATACTTCTCATGGAGCAGTCTCCACGGGTTCGTCTCCTCGGTCTTGCAGCCGAGCGAGATCCTGTGTTCTGCCCTGTTCATGTCTATGATGTAAGTATCGATCGTATCGCCGACGGAGACGACCTCGGAAGGATGACGGATATGTTTCCAGGTGAGCTCGGAGATGTGTATCATGCCCTCGATACCGGGAGCTATCTCGACGAATACGCCGTAAACAGTCATATTCTTGACGGTGCCGGTGTACCACTTGCCAATCTCCGCTGTAGACCAAAACGCCTCCTCGCGTGCGCGTCTTTCGGCACGTGCCGCGTCGCGTATCGAGCCGTAAGCGCGCTTGCCGCGCACGTCGACTTCCTTGATCTTTACCTTCTGCGTCGTTCCGACGAGAGAGGTGAGGTCGCCGTTTCTCGGAACGCCCGAGAGAGACGCCGGTATGAAGACGCGCACGGAACCGACCATCATCACAAGACCGGACTTGACGGCCTCGGAGATTTTGCCTTCGATTATTGCGCCTTCCCTTGCCTTTTCTTCCATTGCGAACCATGCCGCATCGGAGTCGACACGGCGCTTCGACAGCATCGCTATGCCGTCGATATCGCTGTTCTTGATGACGAACGCCTTTATTTCGTCACCGACCTTGACGAGCTCCGAGAGCTTCGCCGAAGGGTCGTCGGTGAACTGATCGAGCGTGATGATGCCGGTGGTTTTTCCGCCGATATCAAGATGCACTTCGGTTCCCGAAACGGATGTAACGGTACCGGTGACGATATCTCCCGAATTTATAGTTTTCAATGACTCGTCGATAAGCTCCTCGAATGATTTGTTGTTTTCGAGTTCTGCCATTTTGGTTTTAACCTCCTCAATTATACCGTCGGGCGTCGACGCGCCGGCGGCTATTCCGATTTTATATGTACTTCCGAATAACTCGGTCGGAATATCGTTTGCTGTCTCTATCATGTATGTGCGCGGGCAATGCTCGCGGCATACGTCATAGAGTTTCTTTGTGTTGGAGCTGTGCGCGCCGCCGATAACGAGCATCGCGTCCACTTTCGGCGCTATCTCTGCGACCTCTGACTGCCTTTTCTCCGTAACACTGCATATTGTATCAAAAATCTTGACGTTTGTATATAGGTTTTGAATTTTTTTTATGCAAAAATTCCATTCTGAGAGCTTTTGCGTCGTTTGAGCAGCCAAAATAATGCGCTTTTTCCCCCATGCTTCCTTTCCATGAGAGTCTATATACGACGAAAGCTCTTTTTCGGACGAGAAAACGTGGCATTCGCCTCGCGCCCAGCTCACGATGCCGCGCACCTCGGGATGAGAAGCCGAACCTATGAGAATGAAAACGGTGTCGTCCGAAGTTTCCGTATCGGCAATGCGGTGGACCTTTGAAACGAAGGGACACGTGCAGTCGACGACGTGGAAATACGGATTTGAAGCCTCGAGCGCCGAAAGCTTTTCCTCTTCAGCCCTCGTTATCCCGTGCGCGCGGATTATGACGGTCGACGGAGAATTCTCCGTCGACTGCCTAGCGATGTCGTCCGCCAAATCAACACTTATTGATTTTACACCCAAAGACGCCATCTTGTCAAGATACTGACGGTTATGAATTATGTCTCCATAGGTGTAAATCGCACTTTTTTTTTCGAAAACTGCCCTCTCGAGCGTTTCTGTCGCCCGTCTTACCCCGAAGCAGAAGCCGGAGCTCTCTGTAACTATGACTTCCCGCTTGCCTGTCATTTTTCGCCTGTATACTCTTCCTGTCCGTCGTCTTTTGCGGCATTGCCGTCACTGCTCTCCGCGAGCGCGCAGATGCGCCCGAAGATAAAGTCGGCGGCGTCCGCGTATTTCGTGCGGCCGTCGAATGCCGAGAAAGCTTCCGATATAATCGGCTCGCCGAAGATCACCTCGGTCTTCCCGAAAATACGGACGCGGTTCTTCTTAGTCTTTATGTAAACGGGGACGACTGCCGCGCCGGAGCGCATTGCCATCATGCCGACGCCGCCCTTGACCTTGTCCGCGGTATCTTTTACCGGAACGCCCGGGCAGCGCGTTCCCTGCGGGAACACGCAGAGCACCTCGCCGTCTTTAATTATCGAAAGCGATTTTTTGAGCGCGGAGACGTCGCCCTCGTCACGATGCACGGGGAAAGCTCCGAGAGCCTTTAAAAGCGCGCCGAAACCGGGTATTTTGAAAAGCTCCGCCTTGCCTATAAATCGTATCTGCCTTTTCGTTGAGACCGCAAGTATCAGCGGGTCGAGCGCGGTCGTATGATTTGCAGAAATTATGACGCCGCCGTCCTCGGGTACGTTCTCGGCGCCGATCGTCTTTATTCTGAAAAGGACATGAAATATGCCCGTGATGAGAAATCGTATGACCTTATAAAACGTCATCGTAATCGGAGCCCGTCTTTTCGTTTATTATGTGTATCGCCGCGGCGAATGTGTCCTCGGGCATAAATCCCGAGTTGTCGAGCATCACGGCGTCGTCCGCCGGGACCGCGGGCGCGGTCTCACGCTCTCTGTCGGCGCGGTCGCGCTTGTTTATATCGGAGAGCACCTCTTCATATGTGACCTTTTCTCCGCGAGCCAAAAGCTCCTCTGTTCTGCGCTCCGCCCTGTGCTCGGGGGACGCGAAGAGGAATATCTTGACGTCCGCGTCGGGCATTATAACGGTGCCGATATCGCGTCCATCCATGACGACGCCGCCTCGCCTGACGAGGGTGCGCTGCGTGCTGTCGAGGAAAGCCCTCACCTCGGGGACCGAGGAGACCGCGGACGCGTACATCGATATCTCCGGCGTCCTTATCAGTCCGCTCACGTCTTCGCCGCAAAGATAAACGTGCTGTTCGCCGTTCTCGTATCTGAGCTCGACCGTGATGCCCTCGAGAGATGCGACGATGCCCGCCTTGTCCTCCATCGCTATCCCGCGGCGGCACGCGTTAAGCCCTACGGTGCGGTAGAGCGCGCCGGTGTCGACATATATAAGTCCGAGCTTTCTTGCAATGTTTTTCGCAAGAACGCTTTTACCGGAGCCGCCGGGCCCATCTATTGCTATATTCATTTTTCCTCCGTTCTACTCCGCCGAAGCCGCGCCTGCGGCGCGCCCCGTGGAGAATGCTATCTGTAAATTATATCCGCCCGTTAAGGCGTCAACGTCTATTATCTCGCCGCAGAAATAAAGTCCGCGCACATGCCGGCATTCCATAGTCCTCGGGTCAAGCTCCTTCGTGTCTATGCCGCCGCGCGTTATCACCGCCTCGGCGACCGGACGTTTACCTGTGATATTGATCGGGAAGGCCTTGAGAGTCGAGATCAGCGCGAACCTTTTTTCCCTCGTGAGAGAATTGCATTTTTCGCGCCCGGGGATTTTTGCCGATGCGAGGACAAAAGGTATCATTGCCTGCGGCAGAAGGTCGACGCAGGCGTTTATCATGTCGCGGTTCTTGTATTTTTCAAAATCCGAAAGCAGGCGCGCGTTGAGCGTTTCAGTATCGAGCGCCGGCTTCAGGTCTATCTTTGCCGTATATCGTCCGTTTCCCATCATAGCCGATGCGGAAAGCACAAGCGGACCCGAGATCCCGAAATGCGTGAACAAAAGCTCGCCCTGCCCGGAAAATACATCCTTTGACGTAACGTCGTCGGTGACCGTCAGCCTTACATTTTTCAGCGTCAGCCCTGAGAGTTCCCGGCACGGTCCCTCGGCGTTGAGCGGGACGAGAGACGGAGACGTCTCGTTGACCTTGACGCCGAGCTCGCCCGCGATCCTGTATCCGTCTCCGTCGGAGCCGGTCAGCGGATACGAAAGTCCTCCCGTCGCCACAATAACGCGGTCGAACCGACGCACACCGTTCGGGAGAACGACGCCACGCACGGCGGAGGCTGCATCCGTTTCAACGGAGCGGACGCGAGCATGCTCTATTTTCACCCCGCCCCGCACGCAGTACGCGCGCAGCGCGTCAACAATATCATATGCCTTGTCAGATACGGGAAAAACTCTTCTGCCGCGTTCGCGCTTCAGCGGCACGCCTAAAGCCTCGAAAAATTCTATCGTGTCGGACGGACCGAACGCGGAAAGCGCGGCGTATAAAAAGCGTGGATTTCTCGGCGTGTTTCGTATGAACTCGTCGATATCGCAGTCGTTTGTGAGGTTGCATCTCCCCTTGCCCGTTATGGCGAGCTTTCTGCCGACCTTGTCGTTGCGCTCGAAAAGCGTGACCCGCGCGCCTCTTTCGGCGGCGGTCCCGGCTGCCATCATTCCCGACGCGCCGCCGCCTATGACGGCAACGTCAGGCATTATATGTGTCCTTATCGAATACGTCGTATTCGTCCCACATTCTCTCGAGCTCGTGGAACGTGTCAGCAAGCTCGTCCTTCTTTTTGCGGCTTATCGCGACAATTATCGCGTTTACGAGCGAAAGCGGGGCGACGAGTGAGTCTACGAACGACGCCATATCGCTCTTTGCGAAGAGCATTTTGTCCGACATCGGCGCTATCGGCGACGATACGCCGTCCGTTATGCCTACTATCTCGGCGCCGCGGTTCTTTGCGAACGACACGCCCTTTACCGTGCGCTTTGAATATCTCGGGAACGTTATCGCAACCAATACGTCGCCTGCCCCGATACGCAGGAGCTGTTCGAGCACGGAGCTCTCCGACGAGGCGTCGACGTGGCGCACGTTGTCGAAGACGAGCGCAAGATTATATGCGAGCATATCGGCGAGCATAGACGCCGATTTTGCTCCGAGGATATATATGTTTTTCGCGTTGACGATGCTTTCGATGGCAAGGTCGAAATCCTCGGGACGGTTCGCCTCTATCGTCGCTTTTATGCGGGCGACGTCGGCTGAGAGCGTCTTTTCAAGCACGTCGTTGTCGCCTATCATTTCGTCCGTCATTTCAATGCGCTGCACCGAGGTGAGCATCGACCTGACGGATTCGCGCAGGGCGGCAAGAAATTCGGGATATCCTTCGTACCCGAGCTCGCCCGCGTATCTGACGACTGTCGATTCCGATACTCCCGCCGCCTCGCCGAGCTTTGACGCCGTCATGTACGCCGCCTTCTCGTAATGCGCGAGTATGTACTCTGAAATTCGTTTCTGTCCCTTTGACATGGACCCCATACCGGATCTGATCATGTAAAGAGTATTCGTGTTCATTACAGCTTCTCTTTTCGTTTTTAAAGCGAAATCATACAAATATCATTATACTTTATTCTTTAATATTTGTCAAGTGATATTGAGAAAAAGCGTTCGCGGCACGGAAAAATTGAAGTCCGGCGGGTATTGCTTTTTCATTTTTTATGTGATATAATCGACTATGCTCCTATGGGGGCTGTATTGTAAGACCATACGAACCGGGGAGCCAGCGGTGCCCTGTACCTGAAATCCGCTATATGCAGGGGCAGATCCCCGGGATGAGGGGTATTTCCGTGCGGCTTGCGCTGCGCGCGTCCGCGCTGAAGGATGGGTCCCGCGCAATCGGATGCCGTGAACCATGTCAGGTGGGGAACCAAGCAGCATTAAGCGGTCCTTTCGATGTGCCGCGGGGGCGCCTTTCCCGAGCGGATGCCGTTTTTAACACGCATGGGGGTATGCTCGAATTCCGGGTGTATGGTCTTACAATGCAGCCCGTTTTATTTTTGCAAAGGG
>CANRKP010000033.1 GCA_947631245.1 uncultured Clostridia bacterium | reverse complement strand
CCGTGCAGACATAGCTGTGTCCCGCTTCCGTCTTTTCGTCGACCGTCAGGCTGTGCCCCTCGACTTCAGTCTTGTATCCGCATTCCGTGCAGACGTAGCTGTGTCCCGCTTCCGTCTTCTCGTCGACCGTCAGGCTGTGCGCCTTGACTTCGGTCTTGTATCCGCACTCCGTGCAGACGTAGCTGTGTCCCGCCTCGGTCTTCTCGTCGACCGTCAGGCTGTGCGCCTTGACTTCGGTCTTGTACCCGCAGTCGGTGCAGACGTAGCTGTGACCTGCCTCGGTCTTTTCGTCGACCGTCAGGCTGTGACCCTCGATTTCGGTCTTGTATCCGCACTCCGTGCAGACGTAGCTGTGTCCGGCTTCTGTCTTTTCGTCGACCGTCAGGCTGTGACCCTCGACTTCGGTCTTATATCCGCATTCCGTGCAGACGTAGCTGTGTCCAGCTTCTGTCTTCTCGTCGACCGTCAGGCTGTGACCCTTGATTTCGGTCTTGTATCCGCAGTCGGTGCAGACGTAGCTGTGTCCCGCCTCGGTCTTCTCGTCGAACTCCAGCGTGTGATTCACGAACGCGTCTTTATATCCGCAGTCGGTGCAGACGTGGCTGTGTCCAGCCTCCGTCTTCTCGTCGACCGTCATATTGTGCCCCACGATATCTGTCGTGTGTCCGCAGTGGCAG
This sequence comes from uncultured Clostridia bacterium, assembly GCA_947631245.1. GTDB lineage: Bacteria > Bacillota > Clostridia > Oscillospirales > CAG-272 > DTU064. The sequence goes on along the minus strand of CANRKP010000033.1, from coordinate 22,858 downwards.
ACCTGCCAGTGTCCGTTCTCGTCGTGACCGAGCGTGTCGAAATACTCGTGCGCCTCGGGCGCCGTCTCGTACTTGCAGTTCTCGCACTTCTTGTAGTGCATCTTTCCGTCGGCTGTCTGGACCGTCTCAAAAACGTGTTCCTTCGCGCCCGGCACTTTGTACCCGCATTCGTCGCAGACGAACGCCGCCTCCGTGCAGTCGTCGGGCAGCTCGCCGCCCTCGCCGTCGGGGTCGGAATATTTTCCCGTATGCTCGGTCTTCGGCTCCGTCTCGCCGCACTTCGTGCACGTCCTGTAATGTCCGACGTCGTCCGTCGTGTATTCCGTAGACCATTCGTGGACGTGAGCCACCGTCGCCGGCGGTACCTCGACTGTCTCGCCGCGCGCCGCCTCTGCCTTGACGACAGTCTCCGCGACGAACGTCGCCGAGACCTTCACGTTGCCGAGCCCGTCGGCGTTGTCCGCCGATACGGGAAGCTCAAACGACTTCTGTCCCGCGGCGTCTGCCACCTGCTCGCCGTTGACGGTGAGCACGTCGATGACGTAGCCGTCCTCGGCGCTGACGGTGACATTCTCGCTTGCGCCCTCGCCGAGCGTGAACACAGTCCCCTTGCCGGATGCGGCGCTGCCGCCCTCGGACGAGGTGATGATGACGTTTTTGCCCGTCTCCTTCGCGGTGCCGTTATCCTTGACCGCCGCTATCGCGAACGGCGAGAACGAACGTACCTCGATTATGAGACCGTATTCCGTGATGTAGCACGGTATCTCCTCGACGCCGACGGTGTTGCCCGCGTCGTCCTTTATAAAGTGGTAAGCCTTGAACGTGACGCCCGCGTCGTCGGGACCGTAGCCCTCCGGGAAGCCGAGCGAGATGTAAACGCTCTGACCCGTCGTTATTATCTGCTTCTTGCAGAGCGTCAGCTTGATGTTGTATGTCTCCGTCGTCTCTACGGTCTCATCCGGGAACTCGTCTCCGATGAGGTCGTCCATCTCGTCCTTTTCCTTCGGCGAGGTCGTCGTCGTGACGAGCATCAGGCGGTGCGTCAGCTCCTCGTCGATCGGCTCGCCGTCCTCAGTCTCCCAGCCGTCGCCGGTGGGATCATAGCCCTCCATGAGCTGCGGCTTGCCGAAGACGTTCCAGTCCCAGCCCTGAGACTGGAGCGCGAACGCCGTGCACGGGTGGTCTGCGCCGTAGGTAAGCTCGATCGGAGGCTTCCCGCTCTGCTTGCCGACAAGACCCTTGATGTGGAACGTGTAGAACACGCTGTCCGCCGCGAAAAGATCGCTCGGCTTGAACTTGAACGTCAGCTTGTTCGGCGTATTTTCATCCCAAACGATGTCTTCGAGCTTGCTCGTCGGGATGGCGTCCTTGACGTCGATGCGCTTCTTCGTGTACCTGCCGTCCTTGTCCTGCCTTACTTCATTGTAGAAGCACTCAAAGTCGATGCCTATATCCTCGCCTTCGACGGGGACGAGATCGTCGGTAAATTCGATCTCCATCGTGTACGTCGTGCCGTTGATGATGATCGTCGACTGCATGCTCGGCGAAGACGTCTTCGGATACGGCGGCACCGTGTAGTCGGAGGAAACGCGGAGGATGTCCGTCATCGCGAGCAGCCCGGAGTTCGGTCCGTGGTAGAAGATGAGGTCCGGATTATTCTTGTAGTTGCCCGGCGACTTCGTCGTCACCGCGAACTGAACGTATCCGTTGTAGGAGAGAGCGACCGTCAGGTCCTCCTTCCTGTCGCCCGGCAGATTCCATGCCTCGGGTAGCAGATATCCCCAGTCGTAATATGTGATGTCGCCCGTCTCTTCGTCTATCATGACGTAGCGCTGGAGCATGTAGTAGCCGTTCTTCACGCACTCGCCCGCGCCCATGCCTAGGTAGCTGAGGGTGAATATTGTCGACTGATCCGTGCCGCCGTCCTGGTCGATGCCGTTGTAGTTGATGTGGACCGAGAACGCGCTGTCAGACGTTCCGGCGGCGACGCCGTAATTCTTATAGTTGAGCGCCGGATACGAGAATTCGTAGTTCGCACCGGAAAGGATTCCCGAGGGATAGTGATGATTTGCCATCCGCTCAGCGCCCGCGAGGAAGTATTCGCGGTTCTCGTAGCCGTCGACGCCGTCCTTGCCGCCGCCCACGGGCGAGATCGGGTCGTCCATCGTCGCGTCGACGCCGTACCAAGCGCCCTCGAGCTCAACGTAGTTCCAGATGTGCTGCTCGGGCGTCTCGCGGTCGTGCATGAACACGCCCGAGACCATGACGCACGGGATGCCGAGCTCGTCCATCGCCGCCTTGAACGCGCGCGTGTACGCCTCGCAGACGCCCTCGCCGCAGACGAGCGCGCCGTATGCCGTGCGGATAAAGCCCTTATTCCCGGGCTTGCAGACGTTTTCGAGCTTATAAGAGACCTGCCTTATCAGGGTGTCGTGAACGTACCCCGCCATCGCGGCTTCCTTCGTCTGCCCCTGAACGGTCGAGACAGCCTTCGCGCCGTCGACGAGCTCGCCGAGCGCCTTCTCATAATCCGCGACAGCATCGTTTACCTGATCTATCGACGTGAAGCCCTCGGTGTAGTACGTCTTGTTTCTGCCCGTGCCTATGTAGACGTGGTGCACGCCGTCCGTGCCCTTCGTGATGCGGACGGAGAGCGCGGAGAAATCGACGTAGAACACGTCGGGATTGTCGGCGTAGAACGCGTCGCGCGCCGCCGCAAAATCGGTGAGCAGATTGCCCGCCGCGGGATTGTCGCCGTTCATGTATGCGGTCGCAGTCGCCTGCGTCATGAACTCTTCGCCCTCCGTCATGTCAAGCGAGCCGTCGCCCGTCCTGAACGTGCCGTCGGCGAGCATTTTCTCCATCGCGCGGTAGAAAGGCTTCTGTGCCTCGGTCAGCTGGTCGAAGAACCAATGCGTCATCGGCTCTCCCGCAATTCTCTGACCCTCGGCGCCGAGCGTCATCACCGCGAGCGCGGAGGAAATGACCGTCGCCGCAACGAGCGCGAGCGCCAGCGTCATTATCATCCTTCTTTTCGTTTTTTTCATGGTGTCTTACCCTTTCGTCAGATGGGTTGTGTCAGATACATGTTACACAAAAGCATAACATATATTCGGCATATACATAATATACTAATTGATAGGCGTTTGTCAAGTGGAGAGCGGAATTTTGTTCCTTAAATTTTCATTCCCGCCTTTTTTCAAAAGCCCATCGAGGAGAGAAACGCCTCTTCGAACGCCTCGGAGCCCGAAAGCTCGATATATTCGGCGTCCTCCGCCAGCCTCTCCGCCTCCGCCCTCGCCTCCTCGGACGCGAGCATCAGCTCCGCCCCGCGAAGCGCGCCCTCGGGGACGAACACCGCGTGCTTCGCTCTGTTTTTCGGGATGAGCCCTATCCTCGCGCACGAGCCGACCGACAGCGCCGAGCCGAACGCGCCCGTCAGAACGAGCGGCGCGTCGTCACGCACGCCCTCGGATGTGAGCTCTATCGCCGCGCGCACCGCGCCTTTCGCAAGCGAGAGCGCGCGAATGTCCTCCTGCGTGATGCGGACGTTCTCCGCGAGCGCGAACGTTCCGTCCTCGGTCTTTATTCTCCCGTCGGCTCCGAGCACTCCCATCATCGACATGCACGCGGCGGCGTCGATCAGCCCCGTCCCGCATATGCCGTAAGGCTTGCCGCCGCCCGCGACCGTCAGCGAAAGCTCGCCCGCCTTTATTCCGACAGCCTCGACCGCGCCTTTTCCGTAGACGACGCCGCAGGAGATGCCGCCGCCCTCGAGCGCGGGACCGGCAGGCGCCGCCGCCGCGCGGAGCCTCCCCTCTGAGTACGCCGCGCACTCGCCGTTCGTGCCGATGTCGGCGAGCAGAAAGCCGCCGTCTTTCGCAAGTCCGCTCCTCTTCGCGCATAGGACCGACGCTATCGCGTCCGAGCCGAACCATCCCGAGACGCAGCGCGGTAGAAACGCCCTGATCGTTCGCTCGCTTCCCGTCACCGCACGCGGCAGCACGACCTCGATCTCGCGTCCGAATAGATCGTTCGGCGCATACGGCGCCGTCCCTATCGGCGTCACGTCGACGCCCGCGAAGAGCGACAGCATCACTGTGTTCCCGACGATGACGACGGGCGCGTCCTTCGGCACCATCAGCTCGTATATCATGCCGCTGACGCACGCCCTTATGAGGTTCGTCATGCTGCGCGCCGCACTCTCGCTTTCGGCAGCCGCCGAAATGCGCGACACGACGTCCGCCCCGAACCTCGCCTGCGGGTTCTCGCGCCGCGCGAACGCGACTCTCTCGCCGGTAGATGTGTCGATGAGCGACGCCTCGACAGTCGTCGTGCCTATGTCGACGGCGACGCCGAGCGTCTGCCCGTCGCCGGGCGTGGGTATCAGGATCCTGCTCGCCGTCTCGGCGGCGAACCGCAGTTCAAACGCGTTCACATCCGCCTCGTTCGGCAGCTTTATCTCCGCCTCCCCGTCGACGGCGAACGCCGTGCGGCACAACAGCCGCATCCTGAAGCCCTCGCCGTCCGGCTCCGCGTCCTCGCCGCAGAAGCACGCGATCTCCCGCGGCCCCGGCATCGTCAGCGGTCCCTTGACGCGCGCACGGCACCCGCCGCATATGCCGAGGCCCCCGCACGGCATATAGACCCGCTTGCCCGCGGAAATGAGCGCGTCGTCGAGCGTCTGTCCCCTCTTGCCGCAAACCGTGATAGTCTCCGTTTTTTTCACCTCCCCTCATCGATTTTGATCATGTCACTTCTTTGCCCATGTTTTCACCGTCTGCTCCCTCAAAAATTCCACGAGCGGCGAAAGCTCTCCCGACGTGTCCCACGCCTCGAGCGCGTCGTAGTATCCCTTCCTGTCCTCCTCGTGGATTATTATCGGCGGATGATTTTGCATGAGCAGAAAATAATTCATCGCGATCCTGCCGACCCTGCCGTTTCCGTCGGCAAACGGATGTATGTTTTCGAGCTTCGCATGGAAATACGCGGCGGCAGTCAGTATCTTCTCCGCCGGCAGAGCGTCACCTTCCCGAATGCTCGCCATCTCGGAAAGCAGCTCCGCCACCTCCGCCTCCACGTCCTCGGGCGGCGCGCCGACCTCGTTTTTCCCCGTCACATAATCGTGCCGCTTGTATTCTCCCGGTCTCTCGCCGAGCTGCCACCGCCGCGCGTCGTATGTGTTCTGCGTCAGTATCCGCTGAAAATTCTTTATCAGCGTCTCGTCAAAAGGAAGCCTTTTCCCGAACGCGTCGAGCAGAAATTCGTTTGCCTCACGCGCATTTCTGAGTTCGAAAAGCGTGCGGAGGTCGCCCGTATACGACGTCACGCCGTCGTGCTCGAAGATCTCCCTTGTGTCGTTGTATGTGACGTTTGCGTTTTCGAGCCTGCCGGAATTGTACGCAAACGAAATGCTCCGGCTCCCGAGCGCGCACGCGAGCTCCGCGTCCGTCGTGACGGACTTGTCCCGCCATTGCGCGACCGCTTTATCGTAGTTCGTCATAAGCACCCCCGCATTTTGCCGTCCGCCTCTATTATACACCAAAACGCACCGTTTGTCATTCCGTTCTGCAATATTTTTGCGTGTACGCTTGTCACGGCGGCGCGTTCGTGGTACAATATATATAAATGGTAGAAAGATAAATCCGCAAAAAATAAAAGGAGCGAAAACACATGTCAGAAAACTTAAATTTTTCCGTCCCGAAGGCGTACGAGGTCGTAAAAGCCCTGCGGCTTTCAGATATCTCCTCCGATGGCGTCGTTCTGCGCCACAAAAAATCGGGCGCGCGCGTCTGCCTCATTCTGAACGACGACGAGAACAAGGTCTTCTGCGCCGCGTTCCGCACAACTCCCTTCGACAGCACCGGCGTGCCTCATATCATCGAGCACACCGTTCTTAACGGCTCCGAGCATTTCCCGTCCCGCGACCCGTTCATGTCGCTCGTCAAGGGCTCGCTTCACACGTTCCTGAACGCGATGACGTACCCCGACAAGACGATGTTCCCGGTCGCAAGCTGCAACGACGCGGACTTCAAGAACCTGATGCACGTCTATCTCGACTCCGTCTTCCATCCGAACATATACCGCCGCCGCGAGATCTTCATGCAGGAGGGCTGGCACTACGAGATGGAGACGCCCGAGGACGAGCTCAAGATAAACGGCGTCGTCTACAGCGAGATGAAGGGCGCGCTCTCGACGCCCGACTCCGTCATATTCGAAAATCTCCAGCAGAAGCTCTACCCCGACACGACTTACGGCGTCAACTCGGGCGGCGACCCCGCGCACATTCCGGAGCTCACATACGAGGCGTTCCTCGACTTCCACCGCCGCTATTATCACCCCTGCAACAGCTACATCTACCTCTACGGCAACGTCGACGCCGAAGAGAGGCTTTCATGGCTCGACGAAAACTACCTCTCCGCGTATGACAAAATCGACCTCGACTCCCACATCGACCCGCAGCCGCGCTGGGGCGGCGTCCGTGAGGAGGAGGGCTTCTACTCGGTCGGCGCGGGCGACGAGACCGAGGGCAAATCCTACTTCGGCGAGGCGTACCTGCTCCCGTCGCTCTCGCGGACGGACTCCGCCGCGTTCGAGGCGCTCGCCGACTCCCTCATCTACTCGCCGGGCGCGCCAGTCCGTCAGGCGCTTCTCGACGCCGGCATCGGACGCGACATCACGGGCGGACTTCTCGATCAGATGCTCGAGCCGTCGTTCGCCGTCGTCGCCAAGGAGGCAAACGGCGCCGACCGCGCGCGCTTCTTCGAGACCGTCGAGAGCACGCTCCGCCGCGTCGTAAAAGACGGCATCGACAGAAATTCCCTGCTCTCGTTCATCAATTCGAGCGAATTCCGCTGGCGCGAGGCGGACTTCGGCAGCATGCCGAAGGGGCTCGTCTACATCATAAATTCGCTCTCGACATGGCTCTACGATGAGGACGCCCCGTTCGACGCGCTCTGCCTGAACAAGGTCTACGCCGAGCTGCGCGCCCGCCTCGACAGCCGCTATTTCGAGGAGCTCATCGAGAAGTACGTTCTCGGCTCGGACCACACGCTCCGCTACACGCTCACGCCGGAGCCCGGTCTTGTCGACAAGCAGGACGCCGAGCTGCGCGAAAAGCTCGCCGCCTACAAGGCGTCGCTTTCGAAGGAAGATATCGACAAGATCGTCGCCGACACTAAGGGACTTCGCGACTATCAGTCGGCGCCGCCTACGCCGGAGGAGCTTTCCTGCATTCCGTCGCTCGCGCGCTCTGACATTTCGCGCAATGCGAAGCCGTTTTACAACACGGAGACGACCGTCGGCGGCGTGCCCGCCGTCCGCCACGAGCTCGACACGCACGGCGTTGCCTACATCCGCCTCTATTTCAAGGCGGACGGCATCCCGACCGAGCTTCTCCCGTGCGCGGGTCTGCTCGGCTCCGTCCTCGGCGCGGTCGACACCGAAAAGCACAGCTATTTCGAGCTCTCGAATGAGCTCGGCATCCACACGGGCGGCGTATATTTCGGCGTCGGGACGACCCCGCTTTCGGGCAAAAACGACGAGTACCATATCGGCGGCAGCATAACGATATATGCGCTCTCTGACAAGGTGGGCCGCGCGATGGAGCTTGCGGGCGAAATCGTCGGCACGTCGAAGCTCGACGACAAAAAGCGCCTGCGCGAGATAATCGGCGAGGTGCAGTCGAGCCGTCTTACGAGCATTTCCGGCAGCGGGAACAGCTACGGCAGCCTGCGCGCGCAGTCGTATTTCTCGAAGACCTCCGTCGTCAACGACCTTATCGGCGGCATCGGCGGGTATCTCGCCGTGAAGGAGGCTGCCGCCGACACGGACGCCGGCGCGGACGAGATCATAAGGAAGCTGAAGGCGGCGATCGCCTACATCTTCCGTCCTGAGAACCTGCTCGTCAGCGTTGCCGCGGACGACGACGCGGTGGCGGCTCTCGCCTCGGCGATGCCGGAATTTCTCTCGCATCTCCACACGGGCGAGAAACCCTCCGGCAGCTCGGATATTGTGCCCGTGAAGAAGAACGAGGGCTTCATGATCCCCTCGGCGGTCAACTATGTCACGCGCGCTGGGAACATGTTCACGGCGGGTCACAAATACACGGGCGCGTACAGCGTGCTTTCGAATTCGCTCAGAATAGATTATCTCTATCAGGAGATCCGCGTGAAGGGCGGCGCGTACGGTCAGTCGTGCGGCTTCGGTCCCGTGACGGGGAACGTGACGTTCTCCTCGTTCCGCGATCCGCAGCTCCGCGCGACGGACGAGGTCTACAAAAAGACCTCGGATTTCGTCCGCGCGATGGCTCCCGACGAGGGCGAGCTGACGAAGCTCATCATCGGCACGTTCTCGGGTCTCGATTTCCCGAAGACGACACGCCAGACGGCTGCCGAGTCTATGGACGCGTATCTCATGGGCAGGCGGCATGAGGACGTTCAGCGCGAGCGCGAGGAAGCGCTCGACGTCACCGTCGGGGATCTGCGCGCCTGCGCCGACGCGATAGACGACGTCGTCGCTCAGGGCTATGTCTGCACCGTCGGCAACGAGGCAGCCCTCCGCGCCAACGCCGACATGTTCGACACCCTCGTCCCGCTGTCATGAGTTAGGTTAATTGCGGGGGGAAACTTTTGAAAAAAAGTTTCCCCCCGCCCCCCTTTCAAAATTTTTTATGACTGGGGGGACTTACGGAGAGGACAGCGGGCGGCGACGCGTGTTGTAAGCGCTTGAAAGAGGACAGCGGACAGCGACGCGTGATGTAAGCGAATGAAAGCGGACAGCGGACGGCGGCGCATGATGTAAGCGAATGAAAGAGGACAGCAGACGGCGACGCGTGATGTAAGCGAATGAAAGCGGGCAGCGGACGGCGGCGCGTGCTGTAAGCGAATGAAAGCGGGCAGCGGACGGCGGCGCGTGCTGTAAGCGAATGAAAGCGGGCAGCGGACGGCGGCTTGTGATGTAAGCGCTTGAAAAAGGCTCTCGTTTTTCCGCGGTTCCTGCCGTATATATATTTATGAAGAAAAAGAGAAAAGCCTGCCGCATTTGAAGTGACAGAGCTTATAATCAAAGCAGTCGTTGCAATCGTTGTGATCTTGTGATCATTGCAATCGCAGCTTTGATTACAGCCATCAAATGGCGGTAGGCTTTTCGGAGGGGCAAAAGCCCCTCCCCCTCAAGGGGAAATAGTATGAAAAAAAAGTTTATCTTAAGTATATCATTTAGAATGGAGTTTGTCAAGTGGAAAATAATAATTTTTGGTTTATTTCTTTATGCGCTCTTTTGATCGCGTCACAATATGTGGGCATGAATTTGCCGCTTCGTGCAGCTGTCGCCGCAAACGCCGTTGTTATAATACTTGATTTGATAAAGCAGGTAAGGAAAGGTTTTATTTTATGCTCATATTCAGAAAGATGAAGGAATGCGACATTCCGGGCGTCGGCGCTCTCATGGGGGAGCTTCACGCGCTCCATGCTTCGTCGCGCCCCGACATGTACGTTCCCGTAAGCGATCCCTACACCCGCGCGGAGTACGAAAAGCGCGGCACGTCTCCCGACTGGATCAGCCTCGTCGCGGTGCTCCCCGGCGAAGACGGCGCATGTGACGACGTGCTCGGCGTCACGTTCGTAGAGCTCCGCCGCCGCGAGTTCATGGTCGACGGTCTCTATGCCTACATGCACGACATCGTCGTCAGAAGTGACTGCCGCAGGCAGAAGATAGGCACGATGCTCTACCGCATGGCGGAGCGCGAGGCGCGCGAGCGCGGCGCCGTCCGTCTCGACCTCTGCGTTTGGAGCTTCAATTCCCCCGCCGCCGCGTTCTACGAAAGGATGGGATTTGTCCCCCAGCGTCAGTTCCTCGAAAAGGACATCCGAGAGGAGCACTTCGAGAGCGACTGCGGACACGGAAAATAACGGGCTTGACAGTTTGACAACAATCAAGCCCCGCAGACAAATCCGCCCGCACGCCCCTCCCGCAGACAACCCGCCCGCAGGAAACAAACCGTATAAAAAATCCCGACGGGGAGAGCCAAAGCTCTCCCCGCCGTTTTTTATTCACTTCTCGCCTCGGACCTTATTTTTCCGACCTTTTCTTGCCGCATACCGCGAGCCACGCGAGCGCGCAGCACGATGCCGCCGCCAGCACGACAAATATCACGGCTCTGCTGTCGTCACCCGTCGTGGGAACGCCGCTGTCTCCGGTGTCCGCCGCCGTTGTATCCGCCGCCGTCGTATCCGCCGCCGTCGTATCGTCGGTCGTGTCCGGCGCGGTCGTGTCGTCCGACGTATCGGGAGCCGTCGTGTCGTCGGTCGTATCGGGCGCGGCCTTAACGGTCACGGTAATGACAGTCTCGAACCCGCCGTATGTTATCTTCACCTCGACGTCTCCTGCCTTGCTGAAATCGTAGTCGACCTTCCAGCCGTCCGTCACCGTCTCCGTTGTGCCGTTGTCGTATTCGACCGTCAGCTCCATGCCCGCGGGGTCGAACTTCGTCCCCTCGACGTACTCCGTCTTCTTCGGCATCGTGGAAACCTTTATCGAAACGGGCTTCTTCGCAACAACCTTGACCGTTATCGAGGTTTCAAGTCCCAAATACTTCACGGTCACATCGGCGTCGCCGACCTTCCCGAAGTCGTAAACGAATTCGAATTTCGACGTGTCCGTCACGACCTCTTCCGTGCCGTTGTCATACTTCACCGTCAGCGCCATGCCCGCGGGGTCGAACTTCGTCCCCTCGACATACTCCGTCTTCTTCGGCATCGTGGAAACCTTGATGGAAACGGGCTTCTTCTCGACAACCTTCACCGTTATCGAGGTTTCAAGCCCCAAATACTTCACGGTCACATCGGCATCGCCGACCTTGCCGAAGTCGTAGACGAACTCAAATTTCGAAGTGTCCGTCACCGTCTCTGTTGTGCCGTTGTCGTACTCGACCGTCAGCTCCATGCCCGAGGGGTCGAACTTCGTCCCCTCGACGTATTCCGTCTTCTTCGGCATCGTGGAAACCTTTATCGAAACCGGCTTCTTCTCAACGACCTTGACCGTTATCGAGGTTTCAAGTCCCAAATACTTCACGGTCACATCCGTATTTCCGACCTTGCCGAAGTCGTAGACGAACTCAAATTTCGACGTGTCCGTCACCGTCTCCGTCGTGCCGTTGTCATACTCTACCGTCAGCGCCATGCCCGCGGGGTCAAACTTCGTCCCCTCGACGTATTCCGTCTTCTTCGGCATAGTCGTGACCTTTATCGACACGGGCTTCTTTGCAACAACCTTCACCGTTATCGTCGCCTCAAGTCCCAAATACTTCACGGTCACGTCCGCATTGCCGACCTTGCCGAAATCGTATACGAACTCGAATTTCGACGTATCCGTCACGACCTCTTCCGTGCCGTTGTCATACTCGACCGTCAGCGCCATGCCCGAGGGATCGAACTTCGTCCCCTCGACATACTCCGTCTTCTTCGGCATCGTGGAAACCTTTATCGCCACAGGCTTCTTCTCGACAACCTTGACCGTTATCGTCGCCTCAAGTCCCAAATACTTCACGGTCACATCGGCATCGCCGACCTTACCGAAATCGTATACGAACTCAAATTTCGACGTGTCCGTCACCGTCTCCGTCGTGCCGTTGTCGTACTCCACCGTCAACGCCATGCCCGCGGGGTCAAATTCCGTCCCCTCGACGTACTCCGTCTTCTTCGGCATCGTGGAAACCTTTATCGAAACCGGCTTCTTCTCAACAACCTTCACCGTTATCGTCGCCTCAAGCCCCAAATACTTCACGGTCACATCCGCGTCACCGACCTTACCGAAATCGTATACGAACTCAAATTTCGACGTGTCCGTCACGACCTCTTCCGTGCCGTTGTCGTATTCGACCGTCAGCGCCATGCCTGCGGGGTCGAACTTCGTCCCCTCGACGTACTCCGTCTTCTTCGGCATAGTGGAAACCTTTATCGCCACCGGCTTCTTTACGACGACCTTGACCGTTATCGAGGCTTCAAGCCCCAAATATTTCACGGTCACATCCGCGTCACCGACATTGTCGAAATCGTATACGAACTCAAATTTCGAAGTATCCGTCACCGTCTCCGTTGTGCCGTTGTCGTACTCCACCGTCAGCGCCATGCCCGCGGGGTCGAACTTCGTCCCCTCGACGTATTCCGTCTTCTTCGGCATCGTCGTGACCTTGATTGAAACCGGCTTCTTCTCGACAACCTTCACCGTTATCGTCGCCTCAAGTCCCAAATACTTCACGGTCACATCCGCATTGCCGACCTTGCCGAAGTCGTATACGAACTCGAATTTCGAAGTGTCCGTCACCGTCTCCGTCGTGCCGTTGTCGTACTCCACCGTCAGCGCCATGCCCGAGGGATCGAATTCCGTCCCCTCGACATATTCCGTCTTCTTCGGCATCGTAGAAACCTTTATCGACACGGGCTTCATCGCCGGCAGCGTCGCCGTTTCGTCCCACGTCACGGGAGACATGTGCTCCGTCGGCGAACCGTTCTCGTCCTCGCTGAAATGCACGGTCGCCGTCTTTTCTGTCTTCGCGGGCTCGTATGTGAACGTGACGCTCACCGTCTCGCTCGTTATCTCCTCCGCGTCCGCGAACGCGAACTTCACCTCGCCCGCGGCGGGGTCGTTATAGAATGAATGATACGGCATCGCCGCCGACAGCGACTTAAACGTCAGCGCCTGCGGGTCGTAGCCGATGCTCACAAGCCCGTTCGTCGTCGCGTCCGCCTCAAACGTGAACGTGACCTCCGCGACAGCCGCGTCGACAACAGGCTCGCCGACGCTCCCGACGCCGTAAGTCCCGTAAACGCCCGCCGCACCGCCGTCCGATGCCGCCGCGCTCCCGACGCCGTCAAGCTTCGAATAGTCGTACTGATACATCACGCTCACCTGCCGCACGTCCTCTTCGAACTCGCGCGTCAGTAAAAGCTCGCAATTTTCTGTGTCTACGACCTGCACCTTCGCGTTCGCGAGCCCGATTTTGCTCACGATGACGAGGTCTCCCGTCCCCTTGTCGTATATCATTGACGCCGTCACGTCGGACTGCATGTTGCAGACGCCCGGGAGGCTGACGCCCGCGACCTGCCCCAGCCGCTCCGTGTAAAGGCGGTAGTGGTCGTAGAGCGCCATCTTGTGCAGCGTCCCGTCCTCTGTCATGACGTAGTAGATGTCCGCACCGTCGGGCGCGCTGTCATCCTTATGCCTCTCGTATGTGTCGACATATCCTGCGTACGCTATCGTCGCCGCAGTGTTTGAAAGCTCCGCAAACCCGATCCTGAGGCTCTTTGCAACATTCTCAAATCCCTTTGAGCCCCAGCTCTGAAGGTCCGCGCCGAGCAGATACACTCCTTTGTCGCTCCCTATCACAAGATAGCCGAAATCGCTGTAATATCCGCGCGACGGTCCGGGCGCGCCGTCGCCGTGGATCTTCCCCGGGTCAAGGGCGCTTTCGGTCGGCGTCGCGACGAACGTCTTTGGGTCGACCCTGAAGCCCCAGTAGCCCGAGAAGAGGTAGAGGCAGTCGCCCTCATGGTTCATCGTGCCCGCAATGTATGAACTCTGCGGTCCCGACAGGCGCTTTCGCACCGTGGGCGACGCCGTGTCAAACGTCTCCCAGTACGACCTGCCGTCGCCTTCTTTTATAAGCGTCGTTACCTGTATCGACGGCGACTTTGTCACCTTGACCGTGACGCTCGCGGTCAGCACCTTGCCGTCCTTTTTGTACGTCGCCGTGACGACCGCGGTCCCGTTTTCCTTTGCCTCGAGCACGCCGTCGCCGTCGACGGTGACGACGCCGCAGTCAACGCTCCACGTCACGGCGGAGGCGTCGAGCTCAGCGCCCCAAGGCGAGGGCAGAACGGACAGCCGCGCGCGCCCGCCCGACATCATCTCCGTCACAGCGCCGCAGATGTTGATGCCCGAAAGCTCACCCTCGGCGCCGTCTATTATCCCGAGCTCGGGCACTGCCGCCATGTTGACAAGTCCTCTCACCGCGGCGTAGAGGCGGGATGCCGCGCCTGTGCCCTGATTTGTCTTTTCGGCGGTGTATCCGCTGCCCGTTTCGTAGATGCGGTAGAGGTAGTTTTTGTCGTTATGGCTGTCGAGATTTTCCGCGCTCGCCGCGTAAAGCTCGCCCTGACCGGCGTCCTTCCAGCAAAGGCTTATGTACCGCCCGCTTATGCTTCCGAGCGCGTATGACGACGCCGTGACGGTATCGCCGTCATTTTCCGGCAGGTCGAAGACGAGCAGCGTGTTCAGCTTTGCGCCCTCGTCATACGAGGTCGCGTATACCGTCCCGTTTTTGTTCACGGCAAGTCCGTAAAGCGCGCGCCCTTCGACGGTCGCCGCCGCGTGCGTCTTGCCCGTTATCGGGTCGATTTTATAAACCGTGTCGCCCCCGTCCGTCGCGTAGAGCATGCTGTCCTTCTCCGAGAACGCGAGATCGCGCACGGTCTTCATGCCGAACGACGCGAGGTCGCATACCGGCGTGCGCTCGTTTATCTCGTCGAGCGGCGAGACGTAGAGCATTCCGCCCTCGCACGCCTGCCAGAGATGCCCGTCGGCGGCGTCCGCGCCCGCGATAATGAAGTTTTCCTCCGTGTAGTCAAACGGCTTGATTCCGCTCGTCGTGCCGTACCACGAGTCATGCGCGAGCCTTGCGGGATTCACCGATACCCAGTCGCCGCGGTTGACGTTCGCCATCGAGTAGTACGAGCGCGCATATCCGATAAGACCGCCGCTGATGTCGGGCTTCTCCCCGCCCCAGTTGAAGCGGTACGTCCTCGTGTTGCCCGCGTAGTCGCCGACGACGAGCGAGTAGACGGTTCCCTTCTCGAGCGAGCCCGTCGTGAACGTGTACGACGCCTCGGGTCCCGCCTCGGACTCATTCAGCGGGCGCTGCTGATATGCCGACGAACCGCTTGCATTGTAAAGCCCAATGAACGCAACATTTTCAGCATCTGTCGCAGTTATTGTGAGCTTTTTTTCGTACTGCGGGATATTGTATCCCGTTATCTCGGGCGCGGTGTTGTCGATTTTGACCTTTTCCGTCAGGTAAGCGCCCTTGCCGAGCTCGCCGCCCTCGATGAGCTCCCTCAGCCTTGCCCTGTCTATGGCGACGCCGAGCTCGCTCTCGTAGTATTCGGGAACTGCGACAGCTCCTATCTCGATCGTGTCGCCCTCGCCGACGTCCGTGCCCTCGAGCAGCTTGCCGAGCTTTGCGCGGACGGAGAGCGTCCTTGTCATGGAATTCCACCCCGTCGTGCCGCCCGTATGCGGGAACGCGCACGGCGCATGGACCGACATCGCGTCGATGCAGAGGACTTTTCTGTTCCCGTCGGCGTCGCTCTTCATTATGACGAACGCGAGCGCGCCCGCAGGACGGATGAGGGTGAGCTGCACGTCGAAGATGTAGTCGTCAAACCTCATGGCGAGGTCTTCGACGGGGACATAAAGACTGTTCGAATACCTGTTTTCCGTCAGCTTGCGCTTCGTCCCGCTTCCGTCCTGCCATCTTATGTAATTCATGTTGTATACGTCCGCCCCGCGGCTCGTGTACGGCAGCGTCTCGTTCCCGCCGAACTTGCTGTCGATGTAGCTGTTGCGGTCGAACATCGAAGGATCCGACCAGTTGCCGCAGAAGCCGAGTATCGGTATCGAGTGCGTCACGTCGGAAGCCTCCTCGCCCTCTCCCTCGGACACGGGCACGACGTATGTGAAGCCCTCGAGATACGCGCCGTTCGGGTAAGTTTTCTTCACATCCTCGGTGACCGTGACAGTCACCTTGACGGTCACGCTTTTGCCCGCCTCGACCGACACGGCGGAGCTTTCAAGCCTCTGAAGGATCAGGTGCGCGTCGTAAGTCGAAAGAACCCCGTCGCCGTCGGCGTCCGCCGCCTGCCTGTTTATCTTGTCCTCGGGCAGCACGCCCGCGATAAAGTCGAGCAGCGCCTGCGCGTCGTCGGCGTCCGTTTTATCATCGCCGTTGACGTCCGCACTGACAGCGGAGGAAAAGTCGAGCACGCGCCCGCCCGCCTCGTAGACGACCTCACCCGGCAGCTCCCTCGTCGAGCCCGAGAGGAATTTTACTCCGTCGACCTCTTCCGTGTCCTCGGTGAAAAGGTCTGTCCTGAAAATGTAGCTTATCGTCTCGCCGCTCACGTTATAGAGCGTGAACGTGTATGTAAAGACGTTTTCGTCCTTCGGGCTGTCGCCGACCTCGGCTTTGACGAACCCGTGCTTCTGCCCCTCGACCTCGATAAAGGACTTCGCCGACACGGCAGATCCGAGGTCAAGCAGACCCGCGCCCTGGCGGAGCAGGGAGTAATAATTCCCGTTCGTATCTCTCATCGGAGCCGCGGTCGACATAATGAGCCCGCCTGAGATAAAGCCCGCCTTGAGAGCTCCGTTCTGCTCCTTCGCCCGCTCAAAGAACGATTTCCCGCAGAACTCCGTCTGCGCGGTCCTTATGTAATGCGCGATCGCGGCGGCGGCGCCCGCCACGTCCGGCGCCGCCATAGACGTGCCCGATATCGCCTTGTATCCGTCGTTTGACTCAACGTCGGAGTTGACGGAGTTGATATTCGTTCCGTTCGCCGTTATCTCGGGCTTCAGCGTCAGGCTGCTCGGTATGCCGTAAGCGCTGCTGTCGTTCACCGTGACGCCCGTGACGCCGCCGAGCGGCGACAGCGTGCCGTTTTTGATGCCGCCGTCTGACCACGCGACCGCCATCAGCTCCTCGTATGAGGACGGCGGCGTCGCCGTCGACATATTCACGTCCTCGACGTAGAGCTTGTTCTGCCCATGCGTGTTTTCTCCCATCCAGGAGCCGTCGTTGCCGAGAGCGCCCATGATGATGACGCCCTCGTCCGCCAGCTTGTCGAGAATATCGCCGTAGATGCCGTCGGCGCACGCAAAGCCCATCTCCGCCGTGCCGAGAGAAAGGTTCAAAACGTCCGCCCCGAGGTACATCGCGTCCTCGACCGCCGCCGCGATGACGGTGTCTGTGCAGAGGGCGCTGCCGAACACGCGAAGATTCAGTATCTGCGCGTCGGGCGCCGAGCCGACGACGGCGCTCGCGTCGCCGACCTTGCTGACGAAGCCGTCGCCGCCCTTTACATATATGTTCGCCGCCGCGATGCCCGCGACGTGCGAGCCGTGATAGTTGCCCTTCGTGTTTATGACCTTGTTGTTTTTGTCGGCGTAATTGTACGCAAACGGCACCTTCCCCGTCATAAACACATCGCCCGACGCGTGCAGCCGCCCCGAATTTACGAGAGCCTTGACCTCCGCCTCGGTCATAAATCCGATGCTCTTTTTGTATTCCTCGAGCTCGTCTTTGCTTATCTTCCCGTCGCCGTCGGAGTCGTCGGCGTATCTTTCGAGCGCATAGTCGAGCGCGTCGGGGTCAAAGGAGATGTGCTCATGGTCGACGCCCGAGTCTATTATCGCAACCTTCGAGCCCGCGCCGGTGTATGCGGGCAGCTCCGCGAGCGCGTCTGCAAGAGCCTCGGCTCCCCCTTCGCCCTCCTCGGCTTCAAACGGCGCGTAGACCTGCTCTATGACGACATCTTTTACGCCCTCGACCTTTTTTATCTCCTCTATCTGCCCGTATTCCACGTCGGCGGAGATGAGGTTCGCGACAAGCGTCAGATTTTCTTCGACGTCGAGCTTTTCGCCGCTGAGAACTGTGTTCCCTATCCTCTGCGCCACAGCCTCCTGCGCCGTCTCGAGCTTCGCCATGTACCGCGCGGCGTCCCTGTCGGTCGCGATCGTGTCGATCGGGAAGCCCTTGTCGATCGCGGGCGCTCGCTCAAGCACGATCGCCACGCGGACGACCTCGTCGGGCGCGGGCTCCGGCACGGGAGCTTCCTCGTCGCCGTCTCCATTCTCATCCCACGGCACGCTCGGGTCGATGACGTCGTCCGTCTCGACAAGGTCGAGCTTCAGCCCACCGTTTTCATTTCCGACGGCGGCAAAAACGACCGTCGGGACGCTGCCGGCGAGCATGAGCACCGCTAAGGTGACCGATAAAATTGTCTTCAAAGCCTTCATATAAAAACCTCCTGTCTGTTGGGCTGCCGAATTTTTTTCGGCAGCGCTGGCAGTATCGCTGATTTCACGGGCGTGCGTCACGCTGCCCGCCGCCCTCGGTCGATGTTGTCATGTCACAATATCATTTTACAGTATACGCCGCACCGCGTCAACACATTTGTCAACGTAAATGTAAGGCGGCGGCGGAAAAAACTGCGTTTTTTCAGCAGAGCGGGGCGAAAATACGGAGCACCCCGTCGCAGAGCCAACTCCAAAATCCGCCTTTTATGTTCTCCGCCGTCCTCTCGACGCACTTTTTCTCGGTTTCAAGGTAGTCCTTTTTCAGATCGTCGAGTATAGAACTCTTGTAGAACAGGGAATTGTTCTCGAAATGAAGGAACAGGCTGCGGTAGTCGAGATTTACGGTGCCGACCGTGCCGACGACGCCGTCGATGAGGCTCGCCTTCGCGTGGACGAACCCGGGCGTGTACTCGTATATCTTCACCCCTGCCCCGAGCAGAACGGGATAAAAGCTCCTCGACATCCTGTATATTATCTTCTTATCGGGAATGCCCGGCATGATTATCCTCACGTCAACGCCCCTGCGCGCCGCGCGGACAAACGCATCGAGCAGCGCGTTGCCCGGCATGAGATAGGGGGTATAGAACCACGCCGTGTCCTTCGCCTGTGAAAGAAGATCGACGAAGAGCTCGTTTGAAACGGCGTCCTGCCGCAGCGGCGAGTCGTAATAGCTCAGGATTACGCCGTCGTCCTTTCCAACACCGTCGTCACTGCCCGCCGCAAGATATTCATCGGGCACGCGCTCGCCCGCGAACGCGTTCCAAAACTCCGCGAACATGCGGACGTAATTGCCGACGGCCTCGCCCGTCAAGCGGAAGCCGATGTCTTTCCAGTGACCGTGCTTTTCGATGTGGTTTATGTACTCGTCCGCAAGGTTGACGCCGCCGCTGAACGCGACCTTGCCGTCAACTATGAGCATTTTTCTGTGGTCGCGGCAGTTGAGCGTGCCTTTTATAAATAGCAGCGGATTGAACGGCACACAGCGGATGCCGCGAGCGCGGAGCGCGTCCGCCTCCGCCTTCGTGTAGGTGGAAACGCTCCCGAGGTCGTCATAGAGAACGCGGACGTCGACGCCCGCGGCGGCCTTTTCGGCTAGGATCTCCGTCATCGAGTCCCACATGAGGCCGCCCTCTATGATGAAGTATTCGATGAAGATGTATTTCTCAGCCCCGCGCAGCGCCTCGAGCATATCGGGGAACATATCGTCGCCGAGCGGATAGTAGTGCGCGCCTCTGTTGACGTGCGGGGCAAATCCCGTCTGTTCTCCGACCCGGCGGAACGTCTCCGAAAGCCGCCTGTCGCATTTTGAGATGCGCGCATATACATGCTCGGGGTCTGATTTTTCCTCCGGCAGAGGCGGCGTCTTCTCCATTCTCTTTCGGAGCGCCCGCGTCGTGCGCTTGTTGCCGAAGATGAGGTACAAAAGCGCGCCGGGCAGCGGGAACGTCAGTATGACGAGCAGCCACAGTATCTTGTATGTGCTCTCGTCCTGCTTCGTTATGATATAAAGGACAAACAGCAGCGCAAGAACCGAGAGCGTGGCATTTATGAGCGCCGCCCACGGCGCGAGCCAGCTGAATACCAAAAGGAGCCAAAGCGCCTGAAGAATGACGGCGGGCAATATTGTCAAAACACGGCGTATTATCTTTTTCAAAGCTTATTTCTCCTCAACGCCCGGTTTTACAACAGGCGGAATCGTCGCTATCACGGATATTTCAAGCACGACCTTGTCAAGCCCGCTCTCCGTCATAAGGTAATTTTTCAAAAGCTCGGTCTCGCCGTCGTCAAGAGGCGTGAGCGAGCCCGCGGACAGGAAGATGCAAGGTTCGCCGTCGTCGCCGTAGATGACGCCGACACGGACGTCGCGGAGTTTTTTAAAGACGTCCGCGGTCCGCTCCGCGATGCTCTTGCAGTCGATGCTGTTGTCGATGCGGTCCAAAAGCTCGTCGTTTTTCTTTATCTCCTCGTCGAGCTTTTCCTGAAGGTCGCGTATCGTGTTCTCCTGCACCGCTATCGTCACCTTGTCGCCGTCGGCGCCCTCGACGGTCTTGTTCTGCGTCACATGGAGCGTGTAGCCGGGCAGGTCGTAATCGTCGAGCTTCGCCTCAAGCTCCGCTATCCTCTCGTCCGAAAGCTGGTTGCCGACGAGGGAGACGGAGATGACGCGGTTTTTGTTGTCCGCGCTGCTCTGCACGAGCTGCGTGTCCGCGAACACGAACTCGGTCCCGAGATAGGAATTGACGTTGCGGTCGAGCACCGAGAGGTAAACGGTGTACGCGCCGCCGACCGTGCTCGGGATGACGGCGATTATGATGAGCGCCGTTATGATGCGGTTGATGCGCTTCTGCCGCTTAGCGTCGAGCTCGCGGTGGCAGGGCACGCCGAGCAGCTTCGTCACTATGAGGGCGGAGAGGGCGATAAAGAGAGTGTTAATCGCGAAGAGGTAGAACGCGCCGAGGATAAAGCTGCCCTGCCGCGTCGCGATGCCGTAGCCGACCGTGCAGAGCGGAGGCATGAGCGCCGTCGCGATGGCGACACCGGGGATAACGTTCGACGTCTTCTTCCGCGTGTTGCCGATGCTGCCCGCGATGCCGCCGAACAGCGCGATCAGAACGTCCCAAATCGTGGGGCTCGTCCTTGCTATCATCTCGCTCGTCGCGGTATTGAGCGGCGAGAGGGAGAAATATATCGTAGAGGTGACAAGGCTGATGACGACCTGCGTGCCGAAGCGCGTCGCCGCGTGGCGCAGCATGTCAAGGTCCCGTATCGCGAGCGAGTAGCCGATCGTGAGGATGCCGCTCATCAGCGGGGAGATCAGCATAGCGCCGATAATGACGGCGGTCGAGTTGACGTTGAGACCGATGGAGGCGATGAGGATCGCGAGCATGAGGATCCACATGTTCGCCCCGTGAATGACGGTGTTTTCCTCCATCATTTCGTGAAGCTCGTCGTAGGAGAGCATGTTGCTCCGCATGTCGAAAAGGCTGCGGAAATATGATTTTATGTTCGCCCCCGCGCCCGGCTTCTCGGGCGCTTTTTCCTCGGTTTCGGTTTCGGGTTTTCCGTAAGCGTCTTCGTTTTCCATAGATGTTGTGTCCTCCTATTTTATCAAGGCGGCAAACCCCGCCGCTCGGCTACAATATATTTTATATACCAATTATATCCGTAATCACTCGCTTTGTCAATAGCGCCGCCGACGGAATAAAAAAAGCGCCCACAAGCGCCAAAAAATAAGTCATCAAAGGTATTGAAAAACGTGCAAAATCAGTTTCCCCGAGCGCCCCAAAAATAAGTCCTCAAAGGTATTGAAAAAATGTGCACCATCAGCGCCCCTCAAGCGCCCAAGAAAATAAGTCACAAGAAGTTTTGAAAGGGGGTCCGGGGGGAAACTTTTAGCAAAAGTTTCCCCCCCCCGACAACTCCCCCATAAACCATTAAGTAAACCTCTCGGCGACGTAGAGGCGGCCGGAGGAGTAGATGAGGGCGAGCGTGTCGTCGCCCTCGGGGGATTTTGTGAACAGGTATTTGTACTCGCTCCCGAACGCGGGCAGAAATTCGT
Organism: uncultured Clostridia bacterium; assembly: GCA_947631245.1. Lineage (GTDB taxonomy): Bacteria > Bacillota > Clostridia > Oscillospirales > CAG-272 > DTU064. The sequence goes on along the minus strand of CANRKP010000033.1, from coordinate 1,167 downwards.
CCTCGACGCCGAGAGAGGACGCAATATCCGAGACAAATTCCTCCGCCTCGGAGGAGGTCCCGACCGAAAAACCGCCGTCCTGCTCCGCGATGCCGTCAACACTGTCAAGCTCGAAAACGTGGTACCTGTCCCCCTCGCCGAACCAGTTGTCTTCTTCCTCCATAGAATAAACGCAGCGCGCGCCCGAGGGCAAACCGATGCCCCAGTTCGCATTTATCACCCCCGCGTCCGAAACGGCGGCGCACGACGATAATGCCACCGCCGCCATAATAAAAATAAGCGCCGCCCGCACGAAAGCGCCGCACCGCATAGATCCAATTCTCTCCATTCGCATTTCCCTTTTCGTAAATGTTTTTTCGTTTTGCGATATATATTTTACGACATCACCGAGCCGTTGTCAATATAAAATCGAAAAAACGCCGCCTCAAATTTAATTTTTGCAAAGGACGCATTTCCGTCCCCGTTTCGCGCGCGCGGCATATCATGATAGTGGTCCCCCCGCTCTTCTTCGGAAAGGCAACAAGGAATGGATAACAGAATGGAAAGAAACGGATATATGAATTACGACCTCAACTCGATAAACTTTGACGATAGAGAAAAGAAGCGCTACACGAGCCGCGGCTGCGGATGCGGCAACGGCAATGGCAACGGCAGCGGCAGCGGCAACGGCAACGGATGCGGTTCCGGCAGCGGGAACGGGAACGGATGCGGTTCCGGCAACGGAAACGGCAGCGGCAACGGCAGTGGAAACCCGTGCGGATGCCAGTACGGGTGCGGAGGCTGCGGCTGCAATTGCGGAGGCTGCATAGTGTGCACGCCGGGTCCGCAAGGTCCGAGAGGACCTCAGGGACCGCAGGGCGTCCCCGGCGAGAGAGGCCCGCAGGGCGTGCCCGGACCGCAGGGTCCGAGAGGTCCGCAAGGACCGCAGGGTCCGCAGGGTGAGAGAGGCGCGACCGGTGCAACTGGTCCCATCGGTCCCATAGGTCCGCAGGGTGAGAGAGGCGCGACCGGCGCAACTGGTCCAATCGGTCCCATAGGTCCGCAAGGCGTCCCCGGCGAGAGAGGCGCAACTGGCGCGACCGGTCCCATCGGTCCGCAGGGTCCGCAAGGCTCACAGGGTGAGCCCGGCGAAACCGGACCCGCAGGTCCCGTTGGTCCGCAGGGTCC
>CANRKP010000032.1 GCA_947631245.1 uncultured Clostridia bacterium | reverse complement strand
GACGGAAGCGGGACACAGCTATGTCTGCACGGAATGCGGATACAAGACCGAAGTCGAGGGTCACAGCCTGACGGTCGACGAAAAGACGGAAGCGGGACACAGCTATGTCTGCACGGAATGCGGATACAAGACCGAAGTCAAGGCTCACAGCTTCGAATACACGAAGGACGACGAAGGACACGTCGGGACGTGCACGGACTGCGGTTTCGTGACGGCGAAGGAGGCACATTCCTACGACGACAAGGGCGTATGCGTCTGCGGAGCCGTGAAGGCGTCGGAGCCTGAGGGACCGACGACTGACGACACGACGGATGACACGACTGACGTCACGACGGATGACACGACTGACGTCACGACGGATGCCGGAACGACGCCGTCGGATCCGTCGACACCTTCGACACCCGCAAGACCGGGGTCGACGGGCGACGAGTCGAAGTACGCGCTGTGGGCGGTCGTTACCGCGATATCGGCGGTGGCCGTTGTGATAATCATCATCGACACGTTCCGCAGGAGCAAGAAGAAGGAAGCGCCCGCGAGTGCTGATAAGAACGACGGCGGGGACGACGAATAAGCCGGCGGAAGAAACAATCGAATAAGCGATTCACTCGGGACACGGGGCTATGAAACGGCAGACGCCGGATCGTATCCCCGTGCCCGTTCTTTTTTTGGGGCGGGGCTTGCCCCGCGGGACCCTGACGGGGTCGGCGGTCGGGGTGCTGCTCGGCGGCGCGGGCGGGTGCCTTCGGGAGGAATAAGGTTTGTTTCCGTGCCCGTGGGGGATATTTTTCGTTGACCGAAGCGGGATACTTCAAGTATGTTTCAGTTCCACTGGGGGATATTTTCCGTATCCCGCTCAGCGCGGGGCGCACCCGATCTCCTTTTTCTCATAAGGGGGCTCGGTCTCGCCCCCTTATGGATCCCCTCGCTTTGAGGCATACGGCGGTCCTCTTTAATCTGCTTATGTTTCCGAGCATGCGACGGGCGGGCGCGTGCCCGAAGGGCTATCGTGTGGGCGCATCGGGTACTCGCTAACGCTGCGCCCCTCCGCGCTAAGCGCTTTAGGGGAGCAGTACCGCGTCATATCTGTGACGCGGCGCCATTGTGTGCGCCCCGCGGATGGGTCGCTATAAGTCCCCCGCGGCGGACAAGTTCTGACGGGATTGTGTAGCCGAATGATTTTGTGCGCCGCACGTCGAACCGCACCACAATTCCCATACGGGCAGAAAGCCGCCGCTCTAATCTTCGCCGAGCAAGAACAGACCCGCCTATCGCATGCTCCCGCTGCCTTGCGGCAGAGAATGCCATTCGGCTACACAACCCCGTAAGCAATTGTCTGCCGAGCATGACCCCGAGCGGAATATCCGCGGGGCGCTCACGCCGGAATGCGGCATAGAGGCGTCGCGGTTAGAGAATTGTTATGCCTGCGCGGAGGGGCGGAGGACCGTCGCTGCGCGACGGTCTGAGTACCCGAGGCGACACAAGATAGAAGTCACTGGAGTTATAACGCTATCCGCTCCCCGAAAGCGCAAGAAGATGATGCAAAGCCCGGAAAGCGAGGGGATCCATAAGGGGGCGAGACCGAGCCCCCTTATGAGAAAAGGGAGATCGGGTACGGTAAACAGGCAGTTATGCCACAGAAAATATCCCCCACGGACACGGAAACAAACCTTATTTACCCCCAAGCGGTCAGCCGAAAGCAGCCCCCATGGGAACGGAGACAAACAGGAAGTCACGCGTTGGGGGGCGGAAAAAGAGGGTTTTCAGGGTTCTCGGGCGGTGCGCCCCGCGGAGGGGAGGATACGGAAAATATCCCCCGTGAGAACGGAAACAAGCAGGAAGAAAAACAAGTGCAGGGCATAAAAAAACGCCGCGGGGGAGCGCGGTGGGAAGGAGCGGCATTGGGTGTTGCGCGGGGGAAGGGAGTGGTAAGAGGCGGTATTGAGTTTTGCGCGGTGGGAGTGAGTGGTATCGAGTGGGAGCGAATGACCTCGGTTGTTATGCAGTGGGGGAGGGGACTTCCCAAGAAATATCCCCGTAGTGAAGTTTGAGGGGTGCAGGGGGACTTTACAAAGTCCCCCTGCATAATACTTCTCATTTCGCTTCGTACCCGGCGGAGGCGACGGCTTTGACGAGGGCGTCGCGGGAGGCGGTGCCGGTGACTTTCGCCGTGCCTTTTTCGTGGCTGACGTCGGCGGAGGTGACGCCCGGGACTGCCTCGAGGGCGGCCTTTACACGCGCCTCGCAGTGGGCGCACATCATTCCTTTTACGGTGAGGGTAGTTTCGTTTGACATTTCTGTTTTCTCCTTTTCGGTTGATTTTATATCGGCGCGGCGGCGTCTTTTCCTGTCATGGGAGGCGTCGCGCGGGCGAACGAAATTTAAGCGCAGGGCGTTTGAGACGACGCAGAAGCTCGAGAGGCTCATCGCGAGCGCGCCGTACATCGGCTGAAGCTCGAGCCCGACCGGAATAAGCACGCCGGCGGCGAGCGGGATGCAGATCACGTTATATATAAACGCCCAAAAGAGGTTTTCGCGGATGTTGGTCAGCGTGCGCCTGCCGAGACGGAGCGCCGCCGCGGCGTCGCGGAGGCTGCCCGAGAGGAGCACGACGTCCGCCGCCGAGACGGCGATGTCAGCGCCCGAGCCGACCGCGATCCCGACGTCTGCGGACGTAAGCGCGGGCGCGTCGTTCACGCCGTCGCCTACCATCGCGGTCTTCGAATTCTTGTCCCCGCTCGCAAGCTCGCGTATCGCGTCCGCCTTTCCGTTCGGCAGGACGCCCGCCTTCACCTCGTCGATGCCCGCCGCCCTCGCGACGGCGTTCGCGGTGCGCTCGTTGTCGCCCGTCAGCATCACGACGCGGATGCCGAGACCTTTCATTTCGGCGACGGCGCGCGCGCTGTCCTCCTTCACGGTGTCGGCAAGCGCCGTCATCCCGAGGACCTTCCCGCCGCGCGTGAAGAAGAGGGGAGTTTTTCCGTCGGCGGCAAGCGTCTCGGCGCGGGAGCGGAGCGCATCGGGGACGTCGGCAACCGTGCCGATGAAAGAGAGGCTGCCGGCGTAGTCGGAGGTGTTGTCCGCGTATGTGAGGCGGACGCCGCAGCCGGGCAGCGCCTCGAATTTCGCGTCCGCGGGGGCGGAGGCGGCAGCGCCGCGCTCCGAGGCGTACGACATGACCGCCGCGGCGAGCGGATGCTCGCTCCTTTCCTCGAGGGCGGAGGCGGAGGCGAGAAGCTCGGCTTCGGTCACGCCGTTCGCGGGGACGACGTCGGTGACGCGCGGCGCGCCCGACGTGACGGTGCCCGTCTTGTCGAGGGCGACGGCGTCGACGCGTCCGCACGCCTCGAGCGCGGCGGCTGTCTTATAGAGGATGCCGTTCTTCGCGCCGACGCCGCTGCCGACCATCACGGCGACGGGCGTCGCGAGCCCGAGCGAGCACGGGCAGCTGATGACGAGAACGGAGATGCCGCGCGCGAGCGCGTAGCCGAAGCCGGGACCGATCGCGAGCCATACCGCCGTCGTGACGGCGGCGACCGCGATGACGGCGGGGACGAACACTGCGGCGACGCGGTCCGCGAGCTTCGCTATCGGTGCTTTTGTCGCCGCGGCGTCGCCGACGGCGCGGATTATCTGCGAGAGCGTCGTGTCGCCGCCGACGCGGACGGCGCGGCACTTCATGAAGCCGGAGACGTTTATCGTGCCGGAGTAAACTCCGTCGCCGGGCGCTTTGTCGACGGGGATGCTCTCGCCCGTCATCTGCGACTCGTCGACGGCGGAGCCGCCGTCCGTGACCTCGCCGTCAACGGGGACGCGGTCGCCGGGGCGCAGGACGAAGACGTCGCCGACCTTGACCTCCGAGGCGGGGATCGTCACCTCGCCGCCGCCGCGCTCAACGGTCGCGGTTTCCGGCGCGAGCGAGAGCAGACCGGAGAGCGCGCTCGTCGTTTTGCCCTTCGCGCGCGCCTCGAGCGTTTTGCCGAGTGTTATAAGCGTGAGTATCGTGCCCGCCGACTCGAAATAGAGCTCATCCATATAGCGGGCGGCGGCGTCGTGACCGCCGGTCATGAGAAATAATACGACGGTGCTGTATGCGAACGCCGCGCCCGCGCCGAGCGCGACGAGAGTGTCCATGTTCGGCGCGCCGTGCAGGCACGACTTCGCGCCCGAGGTGAAAAAGCGGCGGTTGACGAACATTATCGCCATTGTGAGGAAGAGCTCGAGCAATGCGACGGCGAGGTGGTTGCCGGTGAAGAACGCGGGCAGCGGGAAGCCCCACATCATGTGCCCCATCGAGACGTAGAGCAGGGGGATGAGAAGGGCGAGCGAGACGAGGAGCCGGCGCAGAAGGCGCGGGGTCTCGGTGTCGCGGAGGGCGTCCTTTTCGGATGGGGCAGGGGCATTTGTGTCCGCGTCGGCGTCCTTCGGGGAGGCGCCGTAGCCGGCTGCCTCGACGGCGGCGACGACGGCGGAGGGAGCTGCGTCGCCCGTGACCGCCATCGAATTTGTGAGAAGCGAGACCGTGACCGAGAGGACGCCGGGGACGGCGGAGACGGCGCGTTCGACGTGCGACGAGCACGCGGCGCACGACATCCCGGTCACGGAATAGTGTACGGTTTTTTCCATAATGGTCTCCTTTTGGGGATAGATTTTGCAGATTGCTCGGGGGTGAATGTATGTTTTCGTTCCCACGGGGGATAGATTGCGCTGACCGCTCGGGGGAATTCATGTATGTTTCCGTGCCAATGGGGGATAGTTTCCGCTGACCGAAGCGGGATTTCAGGTTTGTTTCCGTTCCCTTGGGGGATAGTTTCTTTGGCATAACTTCCTGTTTACCGTACCCGATCTCCCTTTTCTCATAAGGGGGCTCGGCTCGCCCCCTTATGGATCCCCGTCGCTTTCAGGGATTTGCATCATCTTCTTGCGCTTTCGGGGAGCGGAGGGCGGGGGAACTCCCGAAGGGCGTTCGTGTGGGCGCCTCGGGTGCTCGCCGCGCAGCGGCTCCGTCCCTCGCGCTAGGCGCTTTAGGGAAGCAGTACCGCGTCGGTTCTGTGGTGCGGCGTCATCGCGTGCGCCCCGCGGATATTCCGCTCGGGGTCATGCTCGGCGGGCAAATTCAGACGGACTTCTTTAGCCGAACGGCTTTCTCTGCCGAAGGCAGCGGGGGCATGCGACGGGCTGGGGCGTTCTTGCTTGGCGGAGATTAGAAAGACGGGTTTCTGCCCGTATGGGAATTGTGGTGCAGTTCGACGAGAGGCAAACTAAATCATACGGCTACAGAATGCCGTAATTCTTTGCTTGCCGCGGGGGACTTATAGCGACCCATCCGCGGGGCGCTCACGCCGACGTGAGGCACAGAAGCGGCGCGGTACTGCTCCCCTAAAGCGCCCAGCGCGGAGGGGCGCAGCGTTAGCGAGTACCCGATGCGCCCGCACGAACGCCCTTCGGGCACGCGAACGGTTGGCGCAGGCTCGAAAACGCAAGAAGATTAAAGAGGACCGCCGTATGCCTCGAAGCGAGGAGATCTATAAGAGGGCGAGCCGAGCCCTCTTATAGAAAAAAAGTATCGGGTGCGCCCCGCGGAGGAGAGGATACGGATGATATCCCCCGTGGGAACGGAAACAATCAGGAATTACCCCGAGCGGTCAAAGCGTCAGCGTGTCAATCTGCGTATCATATCCGTCATTTCGTCAATGACGGCGGCGGCCTTTGCCTCGTCGCCGGAGGTGAGGTCGCGGACGACGCACGTCCTGACGTGCTCGGTGAAGAGCTCGCGGTCGAAGGCGTCGAGCGCGGAGGCGACCGCGGTCGTCTGTATCAGGATGTCGTTGCAGTAGGCGTCGCGCTCCACCATCCCGCGGATGCCGCGTATCTGCCCCTCGAGGCGCGAGAGCCTGTTTATGAGGCGGCGGCGCTTCGCTTCGGTGCGGTAGGTCTTCTTTTCGGAACAGCAGCAAGTCTCGCAAACCTCGGTGCCCTCGGCAGCCTCGGTATGCAAAGCCGCCGTTTCGGCAGCCTCATTTTCCTTTATATCATCTGTCATATTCTGTCCTCCGGACGGAGTTATTATACCCGTGTGGGGTATCGTGGTTTTATTGTATACCCCTTGCGGGTATTTGTCAAGGGGCAAAAAAACTTTTTCAAAAAAAGTTTTGCAAATCGAAAGAAAAGTCTTGACAAGCGGGCGCGGTTGTTGCATAATGTTTGTAAATAAAATGCAGCGGGAAATGCCCGTCTTAGGCAAATGAGGAGAAAAAACCTAAGAAAAAGGCACAGTTCTCCCGCATTTTATAATAAGCACGGGTCCGCCTGATGACGGCGCGGACCTATGCAAATGTCAAAAAAGGAGAAAGCAAAAGTATGAGCTCATTTAAGCTGTCAGGTACGGCAAAGCGGCTCGCGGCGGCGCTTTTGGCGCTTATCATGGTCGTGGGCATACTGCCTATCAGCGCGGCTGCGGGTCCCGACGAGGTCGAGCTTTCCGTCAAGGAAGCAGACAAGACTCCCGGTCTCGAAAGCTACAAGCAGGCGCTTGCCAACCGTGAAGAAGCTCCCGAACCCGCAGACGACGAGGTCGTCCGCGTTTCCATCGTGCTGGAGGATCCCTCCGCGATGGACAAGGGCTTTTCCACGATAGGCATCGCGGACAACAAGCCCGCCATGGAATACATGGCAAAGCTTGAAAAAAAGCAGGATGAAATGGCTGATGTCATCAGCGAAAAGGTCCTCGGAAAGAAGATGGAGCTTGACGTTGTTTGGAATCTGACTCTCGTCGCCAACATCATCTCTGCGAACGTCGAGTACGGTCTTATCGATGAGATAAAGAACGTTCCCGGCGTCAAGGACGTCGTTATCGAGAACACCTACGCACCGGCGAAGACCTCGACGGACAACGTTCCCTACATGGGTCCGTCGTCCTCGATGATAGGTTCGCCCGAGGCATGGGCTGCCGGCTACAAGGGCGCGGGCAGCAAGGTCGCCATAATCGATACGGGTCTTGATCTCGACCACGAGATGTTCGACGAGACCGCGTTCCTTTACGGCTTCAAAGATAAGGGCGGCTACAGCGACAGCCTCCTCATGGATGCTGACGACGTTGCCGAGGCGCTCAAGATCGAAGGTCTGAACGCCAACGACGGCAGAACGACGGCTTCCGCCATCTACAAGAACGCGAAGGTCCCGTTCGCATACAACTACGTCGGCAAGAACGCCAACGTACGCCACACTGAAAACAACACCGATGACCACGGCACGCACGTCGCGGGCATCGTTGCCGGAAACGAATACGTCAGGACCGATAAGGGCTGGGCTCCCTCTCTTACGACGAAGATGACGCAGGGCGTCGCTCCTCTCGCTCAGCTTCTCATCATGAACGTGTTCTCCACCGGCGCGAAGGATTCCGACTACATGGCGGCCATCGAGGACGCGATGCTGCTCGGCGCGGATTCCGCCAACCTCTCGCTCGGCTCAGTTTACCCGGGCTTCGGCAAGAACGAAGTTTACGCCGAGATCATGGAGAAGCTCGTTGAAAGCGACACCGTCGTCTGCATCGCGGCGGGCAACGCCGGCTCATGGGCCGACGAAACCATGGTCGGCATGCTCTACGGCGACGACGTCGGCTTTGATACGGCGGGTTCTCCCGGCGTATATAAGAATGCGCTCGCCGTTGCATCCGTCGAAAACGACGGTATGACCGCGGAGTACCTCCAGGTCAAGGACAGCAATACGCTCATATTCTATAACGAAAGAACCGAAAATTCCACGACCGGCGCCGCCTACACAAATCCGCCCATATCGTCGGTAGCAGGCGAGTATCCGTTCGTGTACCTCGACAGCATCGCCATTATCACGGGAGATGACGGCGAAGTTTCCGAGAACCAGATAAAGAAGCTCGACGAGGCGATCGACGGCGGCCTCAAGGGCAAGATCGTTATCGCCAACAGAGGCGTTTCGAGCTTCGTTCTGAAGCTTGAGGCGATGGCAGATTGCGGCGCTGTCGCCGGCATCATAGTCGACACCGAACAGGTCTCCTCATCCGTTATGGATCTGTCGACTTACACCAAAAAGATGCCCGCAGTCCTCATCTCGGGCCAGTACAAGACCGAGCTTACCAAGGGTGAGTCCGGCACGATCGCGACCGACAACGACGCCGGCGGAAACGCGGGCGCGGCGAAGGTTACATACTACACCGGCACGATGACGATATCGGACGGTGTTCAGTCCGGCTCGTACAACAGCAGCTACTACACGATGTCGAGCTTCTCGTCCTGGGGTATTCCCGGCACGCTCTTAATGAAGCCCGAGATCACGGCTCCCGGCGGAAACATCTGGTCTTCCTGGGGCGCTTCGAACTCTGCTGACGGCGGACATGACAAGTACGTTTCCTACTCCGGCACGTCGATGGCGACCCCGCAGGTCGCCGGCATGGCAGCCGTTATAGCTCAGTACATAAGAGAGCATGAGGCGCAGTTCAAGAGCACGGGTCTTACGAAGCGCGCGCTCATCAACAGCCTGCTCATGGCTACGGCTGAGCCGCTCAAGGACGCCGACGGCAACTACTACTCCGTCCTCCAGCAGGGCGCGGGTCTTGCAAACGTCGCGGCGGCTGTCAAGGCTCAGTCTTACATCACGATGGACGAGAAAGCGACCTCTTCCTATGCCGACGGCAAGGTAAAGGTCGAGCTCGGTGACGACCCGATGAAGGGCGGCACATACGATTACACATTCACGATCCACAACTTCAGCGGAAAAGAGAACGCATACATTCTCAACAGCGAGTTCTTCACTCAGGCTCTGATCGACGACAGTGAGGAAAGCGGCTACACATTCCTCGACAAGGCGACGACGCCTCTTACGGCTGACGTTAAATACACCGTCAACGGTGTTGAATACGGCAACCCGACGCTCGGCGCATATGACGTCGACATGGACGGCGACGTCGACACCGACGACGCTCAGGCGATACTCGACTTTGTCGCGGGGCTTCTTGAGGAGACCGCGATAGACAAGGCTGCCGCCGACGTTGACGGCGACGACGCTGTCACGACCTACGACGCGCATCTGCTTCTCGCGAAGCTCGACGCGCAGGTCACCGTTCCCGCGAACGGCGAGCTCACCGTAAAGGTGACGTTCACGCTCAAGGGCGACCTTACCGCTTACGAAAAGGGTCTCTACATAGAGGGCTTCACGTTCGTAAAGGCTCTTTCCGATGAGGAAGGCGCATCCGACGTGACGTACTCGATCCCCGTTCTCGGCTACTACGGCGGCTGGACCGAGCCTTCGATGTTCGACCGCGCGACCGTTGACGACAAGATCAACGAGACGGCGGAATACGTTCCCTACACGGGCGTGTACTCGAACGAGATGGTCGACTACGACGGCTATTACCTCTCCACGAACCCCTACCTCGACGTGCCCGATCTGCACATCGAGCGCAAGGCGGTCCGCAGCGACCTCATATTCCAGGGTTACGCTTACTCCCTCATCAGGAACGCTTACGTCATGCTGATCGTTCAGGACGGCGACGGCAAGATCATAGACGCAACGGTGCCCGAGCTTGAGAACGCGGCGTTCTACTATCAGAACACCAGTGCTTGGGAAGACGTTGAGAAGATCCTTGACTACTACGCAGCTCCCGAAGATCTCGGTCTTTCCGAGGACGACACGATGACCTTCACGCTCGCGGCTATCCCCGAGTTCATGGTCGGCGATGACTTCGACACTCTTGACGAGAACGATCAGGTCGAGTACGTTCTCGATAACGTGATTATGAATCTGCAGCCCGGCGCGCTGCGCTCGTCGACGTTCACGATAGACGACACGGCTCCGACGTCGCTCCACGCTACGATGAACAAGAAGACGGGCGACGTTACGGCGAAGCTCTTCGACAACCAGTACGTTGCCGCGCTCATCCTCTTCGACGCAAGCAGCGGATATGAAGAGCTGACACGCTTCGCACCCGAGCAGGATGAGGCTGCCGACACCGCGACCGTTGTGATCCCGGGCGACGTGCTCAAGTCACATGCGGACAAGAGCGGCAATGTCCTCGCTCTTGTTGTCGACTACGCGGGCAACGAGTCCTACTGGTCGATAGATACGAACGCAGGCAAGATAGTCACTCCCGAGGTGACGCGCATCGACATCCTCGATGATGAGGTCACCGCTTATGTCGGATATAAGACGACGCTTGATGTCGAAATCGAGTCCTACCTCTTCGGACCGGAAGACCTTATTTGGGAATCCGATAACGAGGAAGTCGCTACCGTTAGTAACGGCGTTGTGACCGGTGTCAGCGTAGGTACGGCGAAGATAACGGCGACGAGCCCCGACAACGACAAGGTTTATGACACGGTTACCGTAACCGTCGAAGAACCTAAGGTGACGAGCATCGACATTCTCGATGACGAGATCACGGTTTATATCGGATATGACGCCGAGCTCGACGTCGATATCGAGTTCCATATCTTCGGACCGGAAGACCTTATTTGGGAATCCGATAACGAAGAAGTTGCCGAGGTCGAGGACGGTATCGTATACGGTCTCACCGCCGGTACGGCGAATATAACGGCGACGAGCCCCGACGACCCGGATGTGTCCGACACAGTTAAGGTGACCGTCGTCAAGCTCGACGACCTTGTGGCTTCCGTCGCGACGGAGGACGGTCAGACATGGAGCAGCTTCGACATTGAAAATCCGAAGGAGCTCCATAAGATCACAGACGGTGCGAATAAGTTCACGGCAGGCACTACGATGCCCGGACCGTCCATCATGGGCTGGGCATACGCTACCGACGGCACGGGTCTTTACTACGTCAGCCCGACGGAAGGATTTGAGGAAGGCGTGGTTTTGGATGACCTCATATTCACCTTCAGCAGCAAGGGAGATGTGAATTGCGTCTTCTCCGATGCTGATGCGGGCAATCTGACGGGCAGCTTCTTCACAGATACTTTCGTTGCCTTCAGGAAGGGTACCGCCGAGTACATGCTGTTCCAGTTTAACCTTCTGTCCGGTCAGGTCGGTCTTTCCTCTTATGATTTTGGCGCGAATAAGGGTTGGAGCAATATCGCAGGCGTTGCGTTCTGCGGAAGCAGCTCCGCACAGGGAGCCGACTATTACTACTGCCTCGGCGAAGACAGCACGCTCTACCTGCTTCTTGCAACTTCGACCAGCATCGGCAGTATGACGATCGGCAAGGTCGAAGGTCTCGATATTGCGGACGCCGACAGCGTATCGATGGTATACGACTTCGTCAACAGAGACGTCGAGACACTCTATGTTGCCTACGCTGTTGACGGCGCAACGAAGATCGCGATGATCACGGTCGATGAGGACAACAACATCACGTTGGTATCGACGGATGATTTCGACGGCTCCGTTAAGTCCGCGGTCGTTCTCATGCAGAACGATCCGACTTACAGCGCTCCTGAGGCGGCGAATCTCTCCGCCAGTGCTGCCGCACTCGCCGCTAACCTTACGGCGACCGAGCAGTACACTGCTGAAGCTGAGCCGCTCAAGGCTAATCTCCCCGAGATAGATGCCGCTGCGAAGACGGCGATCCCGGACGGCACGCTCCAGTCCGTCAAGGTCGAAAAGCCCGACGAGACGAAGGAAGAGAGCGTTGTTGACACCGAGAACAACACCGTTACGGTCGAGGTCACGGCTGCCGGCGTTGCGAACGGTCTGTTCACGGCTGAGTACGATACAAGCGTGCTTAAGCTCCTCTCCGTTACGAGCAGCACCGCGTACTACGCGGTCAACGACGGTACGGACGGCAAGGTCGTATTCGACTTCGCTTCCGCGTCTAATGTCGACGGCGTCGTTGCGGTCCTCGTATTCGAATACGCTGAAGAGGACGAGAACGGTCTTGACACCGACGTCAAGATCACGGTCTCCGAGGACGGCGACGAGCTCGAGGCTGAGACCGTCGATGTCGTGAACGCTCACGTTCCGGCTTCCTATGAAGTCAAGGTCGACGCCAAGGGCGGTAAGGCTGAGGCTCCCGAGACGACAGTCGAGGGTGAGGATGTCGTTATCAAGCTGACGCCCGACGACGGCAACAAGCTGCCCGAGACTGTGACCGTTACGGTCGACGGCAAGACGCTTGAGAGCACCGAGTACAAGTACGAGAACGGCACGATCACGATCCCTGCCGACAAGGTGACGGGTCCTGTGGTCGTTACGGTCGAGTTCCCGAAGATCCCCGTTTCCTACGAAGTCGAAGTTGACGCCAAGGGCGGCGAGGCTGAGGCTCCCGAGACGACTGTCGAGGGCGAGAACGTAGTTATCAACCTGAAGCCCGGCGCGGGCAACAAGCTGCCCGCGTCCGTAAAGGTCACCGTCGACGGCAAAGAGCTCGATTCGAAGGATTACACCTACGATCCCGAGACCGGCAAGGTCACGATCCCTGCCGAGAAGGTGACGGGTCCCGTTACCGTTTCGGTCGAGTTCCCGAAGGATGACACTCCCGACACGCAGAAGCCCGACACGCAGAAGCCCGACGACAGGCCGAGCGCAAATCCGGGTACGACAGGCGACGGCACGCCCATTATCCCGCTCGCGATTATGATGACGCTCTCCGCTTCCGCTGTCTGCGCGATGGCAGTCAGCAATGCGAAGTCGAAGACGCGCCGCAGGAAAGAGGACGAGGATAAATAAGGCGGACGGCTCACCGCTTCATTTGAGTTCCGAAATTCTCGGATGAAATGAATGAATAAAACCCCCGTGTGCGAAAGCATGCGGGGGTTTTTGCATTCCCGGGGGGAGGGGGAGGGGGGAGAGGGGGGGACCGACCCTCGAAACCCCGAAAACCCCGAAAACCCCGAAAACCCCCGAAACCCCTGAAATCCCCGAAACCCCTGAAATCCCCGAAACCTCCGAAAACCCCGAAAACCCCAAAAACCTTTTTTAATTCCTGCCCCTTCGCGGCAAATCCGGCTTGTTTCCGTGCCCGTGGGGGTGTGATTGCGCTATCCGCTCGGGGGATGATCCTGTTTTATTCCGTTCCCATGGGGGATATCATCCGTATCCCGCGCCGCCGCGGGGCGCACTCCGCCTCACACCCGCCGAACAACTCCCCGAACCCCCTCTTTTTTCCGCCCCTTCGCGGCAAATCATGTTTTCTTCCGTGCCCGTGGGGGATAGTTTCAGGCTGCCGTTCGGGATACTTCATGTATGTTTCCGTTCCCATGGGGGATAGTTTCCGGCTTCAATCCGCCTGTTTACCGTACCCGATACTTTTTTTCTCATAAGGGGGCTGGCTCGCCCCCTTATGGATCCCCTCGCTTTCCGGGCTTTGCATCATCTTCTTGCGTTTTCGGGGAGCGGGTGGCGGGGGAACTCTAGTGACTTCTATCTTGTGTCGCCTCGGGTACTCGCCGCGCAGCGGCTCCGTCCCTCCGCGCAGGCGTTGCAATTCTCTAACCGCGACGCCTCTGTGCCGCATTCCGGCGCGTGCGCCCCGCGGATATTCCGCTCGGGGATGCTGCTCGGCAGGCAATTGCTTACGGGTTTCTTTAGCCGAATGGCTTTCTCTGCCGCAAAGCGGCGTGAGCCTGCGATGGGCGGGTCTGTTCTTGCTCGGCGGAGATTAGAGCGGCGGGTTTCTGCGCGTATGGGAATTGTGGTGCAGTTCGACGTGCGGCGCACAAAATCATACGGCTACAGAATGCCGTAATTCTTTGCTTGCCGCGGGGGACTTATAGCGACCCATCCGCGGGGCGCACGCGGTGGCGCCGCGTCACAGAAATGACGCGGTACTGCTTCCCTAAAGTGCCAAGCGAGGAGGGGCGCAGCGTTAGCGAGTACCCGATGCGCCCACACTAACGCCCTTCGGGCACGCAAACGGTTGGCGCATGCTCGGAAACGCAAGCAGATTAAAGAGGACCGCCATATGCCTCGAAGCGATGGGGATCCATAAGGGGGCGAGCCAGCCCCCTTATGAGAAAAAGGAGATCGGGTACGGTAAAGAGGCGGATTGAAGCCGGAAACTATCCCCCACGGGTACGGAAACAAGCTGGATTACCCCCGAGCGGGGAGCGGAAAATATACCTTTCAGGGCAAAAGAAAAGCCCTCTCGGTTGAGAGGGGAAGGAGATAATTCGAGATTGGGGCAATGGGTTGAGAGGGAAAGGGGATATTTTGAGATAGGGGGCATTTTGGGGGGAGCAGGGGGAGGAAGGTCCCGGCGCGGCAGCGGGGGGGATTTTTTTACCTCCCGAGCAGCCGTCGCACCCTCTCCTCATCCCCCCGCGACAGCGCCGCGCGTATCTCCGTCGAGCTGACGGGGCGTCCGTCGAGCATGACGGGCGGAACGACGGTGACGGGGATGCCGTGGCGGGCGAGGTGATCGGCGAGGTCGGGGACGGCGCCTTTTCCGCCCTTTCCGTATGTGAAGTTGAACCCGACGACGACGCGGCGCGGCGAGCACGCCTCTGTCAGCCGGTCGAGAAATTCCTCCGGCTCCGTCGCGAGCAGCTCCCTTGACGGGCGTGGCATTACGATATTGTCGGTGCCGAGCGACGTCAAAAGAAACGCCTTCTCTTCCGGCGTGACGAGCGGGAAGACCGACGCGTCGAACACCGCGCGCGGCGGCGCGGAAAAGCACCAGACAGTGCACGGCGCGTGCATCTCTCTCGCAAGCGTCGCCGCCGTCTTTATAACCGCCGCGTGCCCGATGTGCACGCCGTCAAACGTTCCGAGCGCAATCACGCCCGCGGGTATTTGTGGGTAGGGGTTGTTATAGAGCATGGGTGTTTACGGGGGGAAACTTTTCAAGTGAAAAGTTTCCCCCCGGGCCCCCTTTCAAAAGCTTTTATTACGGGGATTTTTCTTGGGAATTGCCGACGGCGGATGCGTGGCAGGGGAGCACGGGGTCGGGAAAACGGAGTGCAGACGGCGGGTGCGTAGCCGGGGCGGTTGAGCTGCCGACCGAAGCCGGGGTTCGGGGCGCGGAAGCGACGCGAAGCCGGGGTTCGACTGAACCCTTACCTGCATTCGCAGAAGAAGCCGGAGTCGGACGGGGGCTCGTTTGCGGCGAGCAGGTGCGAGACGTCGCCCAAATATTTGACCCGAAACGCGACCTCCCCGGGGACGACCTCCTCGGTCGAGACGAGCGTGACGCTCGAGGGCGCGACGAAGAAATTCTGCCACAGCACGGGCGTCGGCATCGAGAGCAGGCGGGACAGCATGACGAACATCACGCCGAGATGACAGAAAACCAAGAGCGTGTCGCGCGTCCCCTTTTCCGTCCTGTAGAAATGCCCGTCGCGGATGTAGCCGCATGAGGCGGCGATGCCGTCTATGCCGCGCGCGACCTCTAAATACTTTTCCTCAACGTCGCCGCCGAGCGACATCGTCGGTCCTCTGAACCAGCCGTCCTTGTCGTAGAGGTCTTCGTGCGTCGTCCACCACGACGGCAGAAGGTCCCACGGCATCCGATACTGCCCGTCGGGCATCTTCATCAGCGCCGGAAACTCGCGGAGCCAGTCGTATGTGACGGCTTCTTTGTCCAGTTCGATCCCGAGCGGGGAGAGGCACGTCCGCGCCGTATCCCGCGCCCGCCCGAGCGGCGAGCAGTAGACTGTACGGACTTTCTCTTTTTCGAATATCTTTGCGACCCGCGGGGCGAGGAGCTCCGCCTCCCGCCACCCCTTCTCGGTGAGTGTGTCGGTGGGGTACCACGGATCCGCGTGGCGGATAAAATAGATCTTCATATGTGTGTCCTTTTTGGTCCCTTTAAAAAGGGAGAAATGTGAAATTATGTCCTTAGGCGGGCTTGTCCCGTCCCCGTGGGGGAGTGATTGCGCTGCCCGCTCGGGGTGCTTTTCCGTTCCACTGGGGGATAGTTTCCGCTCCCCGAAGCGGGATTTCAGGTTTGTTTCCGTTCCCTTGGGGGATAGTTTCCGCTATCCGCTCGGTGTGCTTCATGTATGTTTCCGTGCCCTTGGGGGATAGTTTCCGGTTTCAAAACGCTTCTTTACCGTACCCGATCTCCCTTTTCTCATAAGGGGGCTAGCTCGCCCCCTTATGGATCCCCTCGCTTTCCGGGATTTGCATCATCTTCTTGCGGTTTAGGAAAGCGGATGGCGTTTGAACGCCCGAAGGGCGTTTGTGTGGGCGCATCGGGTACTCGCTAACGCTGCGCCCCTCCGCGCTGGGCGCTTTAGGGAAGCAGTACCGCGTCGGTTCTGTGCCTCACGTCGGCGCGGGCGCCCCGCGGATATGTCGCTATAAGTCCCCCGCGGCAGACAAGTCCTGACGGGATTGTGTAGCCGAATGATTTAGTGCGCCGCACGTCGACGAGAGGCAAACGAAAGAAAGCCGTAAGCAATTGTCAGCCGAGAAGCATCCCCGAGCGACCCATCCGCGGGGCGCTCACGCCGGAATGCGGCACAGAGGCGTCGCGGTTAGAGAATTGTTATGCCTGCGCGGAGGGGCGCAGACGCCGCAAGGCGGCGAGTACCCGAGGCGACACAAGATAGAAGTCACTGGAATTATAACGCTATCCGCTCCCCGAAAGCGCCGTTGGATGATGTAAATGCCTCGAAGCGACGGGGATCCATAAGGGGGCGAGCCAGCCCCCTTATGAGAAAAGGGATATCGGGTGCGGTAAAGCAGGGGGTTGAAGCCGGATGATATCCCCCATGGGAACGGAAACAGGCGGGACGTATCACGATGGGGAGAGGGTCAAAAGTGGGTTCGGGGGCGGCGCCCCCTCACATCACATCCTCAGAATTCGTTCTTCATCCTTCTCGAGAACAGCGTCTCGAGGCAGGACTGCGGCTCGGCGCCGCGGTAGAGTATATCATACACCGCCTCGCAGATCGGCAGGTCGACGTTGTACTTCTTCGACAGCCTCATTATCGCGTCCGCGGTGTAGTAGCCCTCGGCGAGCGAGCCGTACGGCTCGCCCTTGATGAAGCATTCGCCGAACATCCTGTTGTGGCTGTGAGGCGAGAACACCGTCGCCTCGTAGTCGCCGAGGTGGCAAAGCCCGTACGCGGAGCGCGGGTCGCCGCCCATCTCCCCGATGAGGCGCGATATCTCGTACGTCCCGCGCGCCATCAGCACGCCCTTCAGCGCAGAGCGCCCGAAGCCGTCGAGCATGCCCGCCGCGATCCCTATGACGTTCTTCGACGCCGCGCCGATCTCGTTGCCGAGCAGGTCGCAGCCGTAGTAAAACCTTATCAGCGGGGACGAAAATTCGTCCGCGAGCTCGTGCTTCAGCGCGTCGTCCTCGCTGTCGATGACCATGCAGTTCGGCGTCCCGCGCAGAAATTCTTCAACGTGCCCGGGTCCTATCCAGCACGCGACGCGGCTGCCGGGCGCCGAGCACTGCTCCGTCACCTCGGAAAGGCGCATCATCGTCTCTATCTCGATGCCCTTCATGCAGAGGATATAGCGGCGCGGCACCGGCGCGCCAACACGCGCCGTGTCGGCTTCGTTTATCTCCGAAAACAGCCCGCGCAGCGCCTGCGACGGCACCGATATCACGATAGTGTCCGCCTCGAGCGTTTTGTCGAGGTCCGTTATGAGAGAAAAATCCTCGGGGAGCGTGAGATACTGATTTTTCCGCGTCTCGAGAAGCCCCTGCATCGTCTTGTCGCCCGCGCGCCCGTAGAGGCTGACCTCTTCTCCTATCGAGTGCAGGTAATACGCGATGAACGTGCCCCAGCGACCGCAGCCTATGACGTTTATCTTCATTTCTTCCTCCTATTTTCTGTAAATCTTCTTCGTTTCGTAGACGGGCGAGCACGTCAGGTTGACGCCGAGGCGGCGGAACTGCTGCTCGTCGACGCGGGAGAGCACGACCGTCGAATGCGCCTCGAGCCCGTGGAGCTTGTCTATGCACTCGATCGTTGCGGCGGCGTTTTTGTCCGTGACGGCGCAGATCGCGAGCGTTATCAGAAGCTCGTCGATGTGAAGGCGCGGATTTTTGTTGCCCATGTGCTGCACCTTCAGGTGCTGTATCGGCTCGATGACATCGGGGGAGATGAGGTCGACCTCGTCGGGCACGCCGGCGAGGCGCTTCAGCGCGTTCAGCAGCGCCGCCGACGACGCGCCGAGCAGCGACGACGTCTTGCCCGTGACGACCTCGCCGTCCGGCAGCTCTATCGCGAACGCGGGCGCGCCCGTCGCCTTCGCCTTTGCCTCCGCAGCCGCGATTACGGGGCGCTCGTCGTCTGTGATCTCCATCGTGTTCTTTAAGAGCTCGAGCTTTCGGACGACGGCGTCCTTCGCGTCGTCCGCCTCGCCGCCCGCGGCGAGCCTGTCCTCGAGCGCGGCGTAGTAGCGGCGCAGTATCTCGCGGCGGGACGCGGCGGTCGCCGCCTCGTCGTCGACGATGGCGAAGCCCGCCATATTGACGCCCATATCGGTGGGGGATTTATACGGAGATGTGCCGTATATCTTCTTGAAAATTGCGTCGAGGACGGGAAAAATTTCGATATCACGGTTGTAGTTGACGGTTTTTTCGCCGTACGCCTCGAGGTGGTAGGGGTCGATCATGTTGACGTCGTCGAGGTCGGCGGTCGCCGCCTCGTACGCGCGGTTGACGGCGTGCCCGAGCGGGAGATTCCAGATCGGGAACGTCTCGAATTTCGCATATCCCGCCTTGACGCCGCGCAGGTTTTCGTGGTAGAGCTGCGAGAGGCACGTCGCCATTTTGCCGGAGCCGGGACCCGGAGCCGTCACGACGACGAGCGGGCGCGTCGTCTTTATATAATCGTTTTTGCCGTAGCCGTCCTCCGACACGATGAGAGGGACGTTTGACGGGTAGTCGGGGATCGTGTAGTGGCGGTAGACGGGGATGCCGAGCGAGGTCAGCCGCCCTTCAAACGACAGCGTCGCCTGCGTCGGCGCGTAGCGCGTGATGACGACCGAGCCGACGAAGAGCCCCTTCGAGCGGAACGCGTCGATGAGGCGGAAGACCTCATTTTCATATGTGATGCCGAGGTCGCCGCGCTTTTTGCTCTTCTCGATCGAGGAGGCGGATATCGCGATGATTATCTCCGCCTGCTCCTTCATCGAAGAGAGCATATTTACCTTTGTGTCGGGGAGAAAGCCGGGAAGCACGCGCGAGGCGTGGTAATCGTCGAAGAGCTTGCCGCCGAATTCGAGATACAGCTTCCCGCCGAACGAGCCGATGCGCTTTTTGATGTTGTCGGACTGGAGGCGGATGTAGGTCGCGTTGTCGAACGCTGTGCGATTTTGCGTCATGTGGGTCCTCTTTCTTGATCTATTGAATATGGTTTTTTGTGATGCCGCTCGGCGGCGCGGGGGGCAGGCTTTCGGAAAAGCCCGAAACCTGCCGCGTGCCGCGCGCCTGTGGGGGGAGACTGTTTGTTTCCGTGCCCGTGGGAGATAGTTTCCGCTCACCGAAGTGGGATTTCAGGCTTATTTCTGTTCCCTTGGGGGATATTTTCTTTACTCCCTCCCCTCCGCGGGGCGCACCCACTCTCCTTTTTCTCATAAGGGGGCTCGGTCTCGCCCCCTTATGGATCCCCTCGCTTTCCGGGATTTGCATCATCCAACGGCATTTTCGGGGAGCGGAGGGCGGTAGAATTCCAGTGACTTCTATCTTGTGTCGCCTCGGGTACTCGCCGCCTTGAGGCGTCTGCGCCCCTCCGCGCAGGCATAACAATTCTCTAACCGCGTCGGTTCTGTGCCGCATTTCGGCGTGAGCGCCCCGCGGATATTCCGCTCGGGGTCATGCTCGGCAGGCAAGTCCTGATGGGCTTCTTTAGCCGTATGATTTTCTCTGCCGAAGGCGGCGTGAGCCTGCGATGGGCGGGTGTGCTCTTGCTCGGCGAAGATTAGAAAGACGGCTTTCTGCCCGTATGGGAATTGTGCCGCAGTTCGACGAGAGGTAAACGAAAGAAAACCGTAAGCAATTGTCCGCCGCGGGGGACTTATAGCGACCCATCCGCGGGGCGCTCGCGGTGGCGCTGCGTCACGGAAATGACGCGGTACTGCTTCCCTAAAGCGCTTAGCGAGGAGGGGCGCAGCGTTAGCGAGTACCCGATGCGCCCATACGAATGCCTTCGGGAGTTCATCCGCTATCCGCTCCCCTAAAACGGGGTTGGATGATGTAAAACCCGGAAAGCGAGGTGATCCATAAGAGGGCGAGCTTAGCCCTCTTATGAGAAAAAAAGTATCGGGTGCGGTAAACATGGGGTTTGAAGCCTGAAACTATCCCCCATGGGAACTGAAACATACATGATTTGCCGCATTGGGGCAGGGATTAAAAGTGCTCAGGGTTTTAAAGGGTATGAGGGCAAGGGTTTATGGATTATAAAAGGTTCAAGGTCGGGGGGCTTTGGGGGCGTTGCCCCGTCACCATCACCGTCACTTGCACTCGTACCAGCTCGAGCCGCACTTGACGTCCACTTGCAGGGGCGCGGGGAAGGAGCTGCCGCCGGGCTCCGTTACGCCCTCCATCGCCGAGCGGAGAAGCTCCGACACGCGTTCCGCGTCCTCGCGGCGGCACTCCACTATCAGCTCGTCGTGCACCTGCATGATGAGCCGCGCGTCCGTGCCGGATGCGCGGAGGGCGTCCGCCGCCCGTATCATCGCGAGCTTTATGACGTCCGCCGCCGAGCCCTGTATCGGCGAGTTCATCGCGACGCGCTCGCCGAACGCGCGCGTCACCTTATTCTGCGCCGACGCCTCCGGAATATAGCGGCGGCGTCCGAAAAGCGTCGTGACAAAGCCGCGCTCGCGCGCGCGCTCGACCGAACCTTTCAGATACGCGTCGACGCCGCGGTACGTCGAAAGATACTTCTCTATATATTCTCCCGCCTGCCGGCGCGTCGTGCCGATGTCACGGGAGAGGGAATATTCCCCGATGCCGTAGACGATGCCGAAATTGACGGCCTTCGCCCGCGAGCGCAGCTCGCGCGTCACGGATTCCTCCGGCACGCCGAAGACCTCCGCCGCAGTCGAGGTGTGTATGTCCGCGCCGCGGCGGAACGCTTCCGTCATGACCTCGTCTCCCGAGACGGACGCGAGTATCCGCAGCTCTATCTGCGAATAGTCGGCGTCGACGAGGACGTGCTCGTCGTCGCACGCGACGAAAAACCGCCGCAGCTCGCGCCCGAGCTCCGTCCGAACAGGAATATTCTGCAAATTCGGCTCCGTCGACGAGAGCCTCCCCGTCGCTGTGACCGCCTGATTGAAGCTCGTGTGTATCCTGCCGTCGGGTCCCGCCGCCGAGGCGAGCGTCTCGCCGTACGTCGAGCGCAGCTTCGCTATCTGCCTGTACGAGAGGACGTCGTCGACGATCGCGTACCTGTCGCGCAGCGCCTCGAGCGTTTCGGCGTCCGTCGAATATCCGCGGCGGTTCTTTTTGCCCGCGGGCAGCCCGAGGTCGACGAACAGCACCTCACCGAGCTGCTTCGGCGAGTTCAGATTGAACCGACGCCCCGCCTCGAAAAAGACGCGCTCCATGATGCGGTCCTCCTCCTTCGCGAGCGTGTCTGCGTACGCGAGGATGCCGGCAGCGTCGATCGCGAAGCCCGCGCGCTCCATGTCGAAGAGCACGCGCGCCGTCGGCAGCTCGATTTTATAGAGGACATCCGAGACGGGCGGCTCGCCGTATGCGCGGGCGTCTGCGTCGGCATCGTCGAGCGCACGGCGCAGCGCGTCCGCGAGCTCGGAGGTGAGGACGGTGCGCGCCTCGGGCGAGAGCTCGCCGTCGTCGACGACGCGGGCCATATACGAGAGCGCCGTTCTGCCGAGCGAGTACGCGGCGGCGCCCGTGTCGCCGGGGCGCAGGACGTAGGCGGCGAGCATCGTGTCGAAATATTTTTCAGGGAAAGCGGGCAGGTGCGCCGCCGTTGACTTGACGTCGTGGCAGACGACGGGCACGCTCCCCAGCAGACGGCGCGAAAATTCGCCGTCGGCGGGCGTCGTGAACACGCGGCGGTCGCCGGTTTTCATTATATACAGCACCCCGTCGGAGGCGGTGACCGCCGCTTCGGGGAGGAAATCTTCGGGGGCTGCGCCTTCGGGCAGCGGCTCCGCTTCGGGGACGGGCGCGGGCGCGCTTTCGGGGCGCGCTTCCTCGTCCGTTATCGCAAACCGCGCGGCGAGGCTGTGAAACTCGAGCTCGGCGCAGAGGGCTGCGAGCTTTTCGCGGCAGATGCCGGAATATGCGAGGTCGGAAAGTGTTTCCTTCACGGGCGCGTCGCGGCGGATCGTGGCGAGGTCGTAGGACATATAGGCGGAATCGCGTCCGGCGACGAGCTTTTCGCGGAGCTTGTCCGTGACGGAAATTGTATTGATGTTATCATACAGCGCGTCCAAGGAGCCTGCCTCCGAGATGAGGCGGAGCGCGGTTTTCTCGCCGACGCCGGGGACGCCGGGGATATTGTCTGACGAGTCGCCCATGAGGGCTTTTATATCGACGAGGCGGGGCGGGGTCGTGCCGTAGTCGCGGGCGAATTCGTCCCTGCCGTAGAGCTCCGTTTTGCCCTTCGTGATGAAGAGGAGCTTCGTTTTGTCCGTGATGAGCTGGAGCGAGTCGCGGTCGCCGGTGAGGATGCGGACGTCGTGGTCTGCCTCCTCACCGATGCGGGCGAGCGTGCCGATGATGTCGTCCGCCTCGTATCCGGCGAGGTCGACGACGCGGCAGCCGAGCGCCTCCGCGGCGCGGCGGACGTACTCTATCTGCTCGGCGAGCTCGGGCGGCATCTTTTGGCGCGTGCCTTTGTAATTTGCGTAGCTCTTGTGCCGGAACGTCGGCTCGGGCAGGTCGAACGCGACGGCGACCGCGTCCGGGCGGAGCTCGTCGAGCTCCTTTGCGAGCGTCGTTATCGTGCCGTAGACGGCGTTCGTGTGGAGGCCGTCTTTCGTGACGAACGGGCGCACGCCGAAAAACGAGCGGAACATGATATTCGAGCCGTCAACAAGCAGCAGCATGTGAAATTTTCCTTTTATTTATTGGATTTTCGCGGGGTCGCGAGGTGCGGTAGTACATTTTCTTCATCTGCATAACGCCGTTATGCAAACGTAAAATATGCCTCCGTATGCCCACGCCGCCCCAATTATTATATACCCCGCGCGTGTGTGTGTCAAGTGGGGGTGGCGGGGGAAGAGCGGGGAGATGGCGGGGAGATGGCGGGGAGATGGCGGGGAGAGGGACTTTTGTAAAAGTCCCTCTCCCCGGACCCCTCTCTTCAAAACTTTTATTACGGGGGGTGTGGGGGAAGGGCGGACGGGGTTGTATGATGTGGGCGGTTGTGGTAGAGGGGGAAAAGAGGGCGGGAAAAATTTTTGCGGGCGGGGTTGACAAAGGGGACGAAATGTTGTATCATATTTTAGCGTCCGAAATGAGGACCGAATATAATGCCCCATTAGCTCAGTTGGCAGAGCACTTGACTTTTAATCAAGGTGTCCCGAGTTCGAATCTCGGATGGAGCAGAAAACTTCCGCAGCTGTTGGCTGCGGTTTTTTTTATTCAGTAACAACAGTGAAGCTTTTGGGGGAAATGAGGCTTGTTTCCGTTCCACTGGGGGATATTTTGCGCTGACCGCTCGGGATACTTCATGTATGTTTCCGTTCCCATGGGGGATATTTTCAGGCTTCAAACCTTCTGTTTACCGTACCCGATACTTTTTTTCTCATAAGGGGGCTCGGCTCGCCGACTTTACGCGGCTCCCACGCCGCGAAAAGTCTCTTATAGATCCCCGTCGCTTTGAGGCATCTGCATCATCTGCTTGCGGTTTAGGGGAGCGGTGGGCGGGGGAACTCCAGTGACTTCTATCTTGTGTCGCCTCGGGTACTCAGACCGTCGCGCAGCGACG
>CANRKP010000031.1 GCA_947631245.1 uncultured Clostridia bacterium | reverse complement strand
GACGCGCAGAATGCTTCAGCAGGAATCATATATGAAGGCTGCCGACAACACCGGCGCCAAAGAGCTTATGTGCATCCGTGTTCTCGGCGGTACGGGCAGGCGTTACGCCAACGTCGGCGACGTCGTCATCTGCACCGTCAAGAAAGCCGCTCCCGGCGGCATGGTCAAAAAGGGTGAGGTCGTCACGGCGGTCGTCGTGAGAACTGTCCACGGCGTAAAGCGCGCCGACGGTTCGTTCATCCGTTTTGACGAGAACGCAGCAGTAATTATCAAGGAAGACAAGAACCCGAGAGGAACACGCATTTTCGGGCCTGTCGCCCGCGAGCTCCGCGAGAAGGATTATCTCAAGATCTTATCGCTCGCTCCGGAAGTGCTTTGACGGAGGTGATCGGCAATGGAAAAGAAACTTCATATAAAGACCGATGATACCGTCGTTGTCATTTCCGGCAACGACAAGGGCAAGCGCGGCAAGGTCATCGCGGCATCTCCGGCAGAGGGCAAGGTCATCGTTGAGGGCGTGCACGTCGTGCACAAGCACACGAAGCCGAAGCGTCAGGGCGAGTCCGGCGGCATCGTCGATGCCGAGGGCGCGATCTACGCCTCGAAGGTCCAGCTCTACTGCCCGAAGTGCGGACGCGGCGTCAGGATCAAGCATAAGTTCACCGAGGGCAAGGACGGCAAACAGAAAAAGGTCCGCGTCTGCGCCAAGTGCGGCGAAGAGCTTTGATCGGAGGTAACGTCAAATGGCAACTGCAAGGTTAAAGGTACAGTACAAGGAAGAGATCGCACCGGCTCTCATGAAGAAATTCGAGTACAAGAGCCCGATGCAGATCCCGAAGCTCGACAAGGTCGTCGTGAACGTCGGCTGCGGCGATGCGAAGGACAACGCGAAGGTCATCGACAACGTCATCGAGGAGCTCACGCAGATCACTGGTCAGCGCGCGGTCCCCACGACGGCGAAGAAGTCGGTCGCGAACTTCAAGCTCCGCGCGGGCATGAAGATCGGCGCGAAGGTCACGCTCCGCGGCGACATCATGTACGAGTTCATCGACAAGCTGTTCAACTTCGCGCTCCCGCGCGTCAGAGACTTCAAGGGCATCAACCCGAACGGCTTTGACGGTCGCGGAAACTATGCGCTCGGTCTCAAGGAACAGCTCATATTCCCCGAGATCGAGTACGACAAGATCGACAAGATCCGCGGAATGGACATCGTTTTTGTGACGACGGCTACGACGGACGAGGAAGCAAAAGAGCTGCTCACGCTGATGGGCGCTCCGTTTGAGAAGTAAGAGTAGGGGGAACGTAAAAAATGGCAAAAACAGCTATGATTTTAAAGCAGCAGAAGCCGGCGAAGTTCACAACGCGCCGTTATAACCGCTGCAAGATCTGCGGACGTCCTCACGCGTATCTCCGCAAGTACGGCATCTGCCGTATCTGCTTCCGCGAGCTCGCCTACAAGGGTCAGATACCCGGCGTCAAGAAGGCATCCTGGTAAAGACCAGATCCCGCAGAGAAAAAGCAAAAACCCGCTGCCCGGCAGGAAACGGGATTATCGGCGCGGAGCGCTGAAAATCAACTGTTGACGCTGTGCGTCGACCGCCGCTTAAAACCCCCAAGAGCACCAAAAGCACATACGGGGCGCGGAGGAAAAGTTGTGACAAGTTTGACCGCGGGCAGGCAGCCGCAGGGAATGCGGCGGCAAGAATAGAATTACTTGCAAAGGAGTTTGAAGAAAGAAATGCAAATGTCAGATGTAATCGCCGATATGCTCACTCGCATCAGAAACGCGAACAGCGCGAAGCATGAGACAGTGGACATTCCGGCGTCAAATCTCAAAAAGTCGATAGCAGACATCCTCCTTTCCGAAGGCTACATCAAGAGCTATCAGATAATAGAGGATGGCAAGCAGGGCGTTATCCGCATCGCTCTCAAGTATGAGAACGGCAAGCAGAGAGTTCTCCGCGGTCTCCGCCGCGTCTCGAAGCCCGGTCTTCGTATTTACAGCAGCT
Organism: uncultured Clostridia bacterium; assembly: GCA_947631245.1. GTDB lineage: Bacteria > Bacillota > Clostridia > Oscillospirales > CAG-272 > DTU064. The sequence continues at coordinate 21,895 of CANRKP010000031.1, read as the reverse complement.
GCGAGGATATGCCGCGCGTCATGAACGGACTCGGCATAGCTATCGTTTCAACGTCCAAGGGCATAATGACCGACAAGCAGGCAAGAGCCAACCACATAGGCGGCGAAGTCCTCGCTTTCGTCTGGTAATCGGGAGGTACGAGAGATGTCAAGAATAGGCAGAAAAGAGATCGTAATTCCCGCAGGCGTCGAGGTCACGGTCGGCGAAGGCAACGCCGTCACCGTCAAGGGACCCAAGGGAACGCTGCATGACACGCTTTGCCCGAGAATGACGATAGAGGTCGAAGGCAACGTCGCGAAGGTCAGCCGTCCCACGGACGAGAAGGAAGACAGGGCGCTCCACGGACTTACCCGCGCGCTCCTGCACAACATGGTCGAGGGCGTCGCGCACGGTTACGAGCGCAGGCTCGAGATCGTCGGCACCGGTTACCGCGCGGCAATGAACGGCAAGACGCTCGTTCTGAACCTCGGATATTCGCACGACATCAAGGTCGAGCCCGAGGAGGACATGAGCTTTGAGACCCCGTCCGCAACGCAGATAATCGTCCGCGGCATCGACAAGCAGAGAGTCGGTCAGATGGCAGCGAACATCCGCGGCAAGCGCCCGCCCGAACCGTACCACGGCAAAGGCGTCAAGTACGAGGGCGAGAAGATACGCCGCAAGGCCGGAAAGACCGGTAAGTAAAGAAGGGAGCGTAAAACAATGGTATCCAAAAAGGACAAGAACGCGGCTCGTCTCAAGAGACACGCCCGCGTCAGAGCTAAGATCAGCGGCACTCCCGAGTGCCCCCGTCTGTGTGTTTACCGCTCCAATAAGCACATCTCCGCTCAGGTCATCGACGATGTGAACGGCGTCACGCTTGCTTCCGCCACCACGCAGGAGAAATCCTTCGAGGGTCTCGGCTCGAACAAGGCGGCTGCCCGCGAGATCGGAAAGACCGTTGCGAAGAGGGCGCTTGACAAGGGGATCGAAACGGTCGTGTTTGACCGTGGCGGCTACCTTTATCACGGACGTGTATCGGAGCTTGCCGAGGGCGCGCGCGAAGCGGGTCTGCGGTTCTGACTTCGGTTTGTACACTGTTTGAAAAGAAGTTTTTCAAATACCATAGGAGGAAAACATGGCAGAAAAGTTTAATGCGTCGGGCGTCGAGCTCTCTGAGAATATGGTCGCCCTGAACCGTGTTTCCAAGACCGTTAAAGGTGGACGTATCGCAAGATTTGCGGCTATCATGGTCGTCGGCGACGGCGCCGGACACGTCGGATACGGTCTCGGTAAGGCAGCGGAAGTCCCTGAGGCGATCCGCAAGGCAACGGAAGACGCAAAGAAGAATATGATAACCGTTTCCATGAAGGGCACGACGATACCTCATGAGGTCATAGGCGAGTTCGGAGCAGGCAGAGTTCTTCTGAAGCCGGCCGCTCCCGGTACCGGTATCATCGCCGGCAAGACGGTGAGAGCGGTACTCGAGCTCGCGGGCATAAAGAACATCAGAGCAAAGTGCCTTCGCAGCAACAACCCCGTAAACGTCGTCAAGGCGACGTTCGAGGGTCTGAAGTCGCTCCGCACCGCAGAGGAAGTCGCGAAGAGCCGCGGCATTTCCACAGAGGCCGTCAAAGGCTGAGAGCTGAGGAGGACTAAATGGAAAAGGTAAAGATCACACTTACAAAGAGCCTTATAAGCTCTACCCCGAACCAGCGCGCTACAGCGGCGTCGCTCGGTTTCCGCAAAATAGGCGACAGCATCGTTCTCAACGATGACGCCGCCACGGCCGGTAAGGTCAAGGTTCTTTCCCACCTCGTCAAGGTGGAAAAGGCGTAAGCGTCGGCTTTTATGACGCAGAATAACTTGTAAGGAGGAAGAACCATGAAGCTTAATGAACTGTCACCCGCTCCCGGCTCCGCCAAAAAGGCTTGGCGCCGTGGCAGAGGCGTTGGAACGGGCAACGGAAAGACGGCCGGCAAGGGTCATAAGGGTCAGAACGCGCGCTCAGGCGGCGGTGTCAGGCCCGGATTTGAAGGCGGACAGCTTCCGTTATACAGAAAGCTGCCGAAGAGAGGCTTTTACAACCGCTTCGGCAAGGAGTACGCGGTAGTCAACGTCTCCGACCTCAACGCCTTTGACAACGGCGCGACGGTCGATATCAACGCTCTTCTTGAGAAGAGAATAGTGCGCCAGCCGCTCGACGGTCTTAAAGTTCTCGGCAACGGTGAGCTCACAAAAAATATTACCGTTATCGCTAAGGTCTTCTCGGCCAGCGCCAAAGAGAAGATAGAAGCTGCCGGTGGAAAGACCGAGGTAGCTTGACGTGAAGAGTTGGTTTACGCCGTTCATCAACGCGATGAAACTGCCCGATCTTCGCAAGAAGATCGTGTATACGCTCGTTGTCCTTCTGATATACCGCATAGGCGTCGCTATCCCGATGCCTTTCGTCAGCGCCGACGTCCTTAACCTTTATATGTTCCAGACGGGCGGGTCGATGTTTCAGTACCTGAACATCCTCTCCGGCGGCGCTTTCGCAAACGCGACGCTGTTCGCGCTCGGTATATCACCGTATATCACGTCATCCATCGTGATGCAGCTTCTCACCGTCGCCATCCCTGCGCTCGAAAGAATGCAGAAGGAAGGCGAAGACGGCAGAAAGAAGATAACGCAGATCACCCGTTATGTCACGGTCGCCCTCGCTCTCATTACGAGCTACGGCTACTACATGCTCATGAGAAATCAGGGTATGCTCGTCAACAACGGCTGGTTCGCGGGCGTCATCATCGTCGCGTGCTACTGCGCGGGCTCCTCGCTCGTCATGTGGCTCGGTGAAAAGATAAATGAGAACGGTATCGGAAACGGTATCTCCATCATCCTTTTCGCCAACATCGTTTCCGGCGGCGCAGGCGCTGTCACGACGATAATCAGCTTCTTCAGACGCGGCGACGTATGGGGCTTCGTCATTCCGATCGCGGCGCTCATCATAGCGCTCCTCATGGTTTACTTTGTCGTGTTCGTTACGGAGAGCGAAAGACGTCTTCCCGTCGTTTATGCGAAGAGAGTCGTCGGACGCAAGATGTACGGCGGACAGAGCTCGAACCTGCCCCTGAAGCTGAATATGTCGGGAGTCATGCCCGTCATCTTCGCAAACTCGATACTCGCGATTCCGGCGACACTGGCGCTTATAATCCCGCCGAAGGACGGCTCGTTCTGGCACGGGACCGTAAGATTCCTTTCGTCAGACTCGTGGTTTTATCCGCTCATACTCTTCATATTGATCATCGCGTTCGGCTACTTCTACGTTTTGATCTCGTTCAATCCGCTTGAAGTTTCGAACAACCTGAAGAATAACGGCGGTTCTATCCCCGGCTTCCGCCCGGGCAGACCGACGGCTGAGTATATCACAAAGGTGCTCAACAAGATAACGCTTATCGGCTCGCTGTTCCTTTCGGTCGTGGCGATATTCCCGATCCTTGCGAACATCATCTCGAACAGCGCTGTCTCAGGCATCGCTTTCGGCGGCACGTCGCTTCTGATCGTTGTCGGCGTCGCTCTCGAAACGGCAAGAGAGGTCGAAGCTCAGATGTCCCTGCGCGGATATCGCGGCTTCCTCGAGTAAGGCGGCAAAAATGAAAGAGAATAAGGCACTAAAGCTCATGTTTTTCGGCGCTCCCGGCGCCGGAAAGGGAACGCAGGCGGAAATAGCCGCCGAGCGGTATTCGATCCCGACGATATCGACGGGCGCGATACTGCGCGAGGCTATCGCCGAAAAAACGGAGCTCGGCAAAATGGCCGCAGGCTATGTCGAGACAGGCGCGCTCGTACCCGACGATCTGATCGTGGGGATAATACGCGAGCGCCTCTCCGAGGACGACTGCAAAAACGGCTTCATACTTGACGGCTTTCCGAGAACGCTCGCTCAGGCGAAGGCGTTTGAGGAAACAGGCATAGGTCTTTCACTCGTAATTGACATCGAGGTCGACGACGAGCGGATAGTGGAGCGTATGTCGGGCAGACGCGTCTGCGCGGCATGCGGCGCTACCTATCACACGAAGTACAATCCGACAGCTGACGGCGTACACTGTGACGAATGCGGCGGAGAGCTGACGTGCCGGCGTGACGACGACCCCGAGGTCGTTCGCCACCGTCTCGAGACATACCACGAGCAGACGGAACCGCTCCGCGCGTTTTACGAGGAAAAAGGCATCCTCCGCGTCGTGATAGGTCAGGAAAAGCTCGACGACACAACGGCTCTTACCGTTGACGCAATTGAAAGTTACCTCAGAGGTGAGTGACATCTATGATCCGGCTGAAAAATGAAAGCCAGCTGGCGCTCATGAGAGACGCCGGACGGATAACGGGCGAAGCGATACTCGCCGCAGGCGAGGCGATAAAGCCCGGAGCAACTACGGCTCACATTGACAAGGTCATCAAAGCCTATATCGAGAAATGCGGAGCACATCCGACATTTCTCGGTTACGGCGGATTTCCCGCATCAGCGTGCGTGAGCGTCAATGACGAGGTCATTCACGGCATTCCCTCCCATGAGCGCGTGCTCGTCGAGGGCGATATCGTAAAGATCGACGTCGGCGCGACATACCGCGGCTACACGGGAGACAGCGCGAGGACGTTCCCGGTCGGGAAGGTCTCGCCCGAGGCAGAGCAGCTCATTCGTGTGACAAGGGAGAGCTTCTACGAGGCTCTCGCCGTTATCCGCGAGGGCGCGCGAGTCGGCGACATAGGCAACGCGGTCGACAGCTACTGCCGCAGGTTCGGCTACAGCGTCGTGAGACGTTATGTCGGACACGGCGTCGGCGCGGAGCTCCACGAGGACCCCGAGATTCCGAATTTCGGCAGAGCGGGGCACGGCATCCGCCTCATCCGCGGGATGACGATAGCGGTCGAACCGATGGTGAACATCGGAACGCACGAGGTATACGAAATGCCCGACGGATGGACGGTCAGAACGAAGGACGGTTCGCTTTCGGCTCATTACGAGCACACGATAGCGATAACGGAAAACGGTCCCGAGCTTCTGACGAAGGTCGACTGACTGTGGGCAGACGGAAAAAGGAGCCGCTTCGCGAAAGGGCGGAGCCGGATCTGACGTCGCCTATGCTGGGAAATGTAGTCCGTGCCGAAAGAGGCAGAGAGGCGGGAGGCTTTTATATAGTTGTCGGCGGTGCCGGCGCAGATCGCGTCTACATCGCGGACGGCAGAAAAAGACGCCTTTCATCGCCTAAGCCTAAGGGAATATCACACGTCACCGTCACGGGGGTGTGCGAGGCTGCCCGAGAGCTTCTGCCGAAAGAAAAATTCACGGACGGCGACATAAGACGCGCTTTGAGCTGCGAAATCGACAAAATGAGCCGAAAGGAGTAGAGAATGCCGAAGGATGACGCAAATGTGATAGAGTTTGAAGGGACAGTTACGGAGGCTCTCCCGAACGCGACGTTCAGGGTGAAGCTGCCTAACGAGCATATCGTTACCGCAAAGATCTCGGGAAAACTCCGCATGAACTATATCCGAATAACGCCCGGTGACAAAGTCACGGTCGAGGTCTCAGTATACGACCTCACCAAGGGACGCATCACGTGGCGAAACAAATAATTACCAACCAATTCGTAAACAAGGAAAGGTGACAACACAATGAAAGTAAGACCTTCCGTAAAGAAGATGTGCGAAAAGTGCAAGATCATCAAGAGAAAAGGGCGCGTCATGGTCATCTGCGAAAACCCCAAGCATAAGCAGAGACAGGGCTGACCCGGAGAGTTAAGAGAGGTGATAAACTAAATGGCTCGTATAGCTGGTGTAGACATCCCCAACCAGAAGCGGATCGAGTACGCTCTCACCTATATCTACGGAATAGGACACACGAGCGCGGCCGCTATATGCGAAAAGACGAACATCAACCCCGACACGCGCGCTAAGGACCTCACCGAGGATGAGATCGCGAAGCTCCGTGACGAGATCGAGAACAACTACGTTGTCGAGGGTGACCTCCGCCGCGACGTTGCTCTCAACATCAAGCGCCTCGTCGAGATCAACTGCTACCGCGGGATCAGACACCGCAAGGGGCTTCCTGTGAGAGGACAGCGCACGAAGACGAACGCAAGGACGAGAAAAGGTCCCGCCAAGACGATCGCCAACAAGAAGAAGTAAGAGAGGTGTGACAAAGAAACATGGCTAAGACAACGAAAAAAGTCATAAAGAAGCGCCGCGAACGTAAGAATATCGAGTCGGGTGCGGCACATATCAGCTCCACCTTCAACAACACGATAGTGACGCTGACGGACCTCGCCGGCAACACGATCTCGTGGGCATCGTCCGGTGAGATGGGCTTCAAGGGTTCGAGAAAGTCGACGCCCTTCGCCGCACAGATGGCGGCGGAGCACGCTGCAAAGCTCGCTATGGATCACGGCCTCCGCACTGTCGAGGTGTATGTGCGCGGACCCGGATCCGGACGCGAAGCCGCGATCCGTTCGCTCTCCGCTGCGGGACTTCAGATCACGCTCATCAAGGACGTGACGCCGATCCCGCACAACGGATGCAGACCCCCCAAGCGCAGACGCGTATAAATTCCAAGTAGGAGGACAAATTTCATGGCAAGATATACAGGACCTTCGTGCCGCCTCTGCCGTCGTGAGGGCAGGAAGCTGTTTCTCAAGGGCGACCGCTGTGTTTCCGACAAGTGCGCGGTCGTAAAGAGAGAAGGCGTGCCGGGACAGCATGCGATCTCCCGCAGCAAGGTCAAGGAATACGGTCGTCAGCTCCGCGAGAAGCAGACGGCAAGACGCTACTACGGCGTTCAGGAAAAGCAGTTCAAGAAGTACTATGTCAAAGCCGAGAAAAAGCCGGGCATCACCGGTGAAAATCTGCTCGCTCTTCTTGAAACGCGTCTTGACAACGTAGTATACAGAATGGGCATGGCGTCCAGCCATAAGGAAGCGCGTCAGCTCGTGCTCCACGCTCATTTCTGCCTCAACGGCAAGAAGGTCAACATTCCTTCGATGCTCGTTAAGCCGGGCGACGTCATAACGCTCAGAGAGGGCAGCCGCGATTCTTCGAAGATCAAGGAGCTCATCGAGCGCATGCAGACGGCGACGATACCGAAGTGGCTCGAAGCGGACCGCACGAACGTTTCCGCGAAGGTGCTTTCGATGCCTGCCCGTGACGATATCGACTTCGATTTCAACGAGCAGCTCATCGTCGAGCTCTATTCCAAGTAATCCTTTTCCCCGATATTATCGCGCTTTCGCGTGACGTATGCGCGGTATATATCAATTTGATGAATAATCCCGTCCGCCTCCGCCCGAGGGGCGCAGGCAGGACAAACACGCACGATTATCATAAAATTGAAAAATGGAGGGTTATGGAATGATCGAAATCGAAAGACCGAATATAACTACCGAGCTCACAAACGAGGACGGAACAAAGGGTCGTTTCATCGTAGAGCCGCTCGAGCGCGGTTACGGTGTTACTCTCGGCAATTCGCTACGCCGGGTGCTTTTATCGAGCCTTCCCGGATACGCGGTCTCGTCCATAAAGATAGACGGCGTGCAGCATGAGATCTCGACTATCGTCGGCGTCCGCGAGGATGTGACGGAGATAGTTCTGAACGTCAAGGGCATCGTGGCGAAGCTCCATTCCCAGAGCCCGAAGACCGTCACGATAGACGTCACCGGTCCGTGCGACGTGACCGCAGGCGATATCAAGGACGATGTCGATATCGAGATACTCAATCCCGATCTTCACATTGCGACGGTCGGCGAAAACGCCCGCTTCTGCATGGAGCTTACCTTCGACTACGGCCGCGGGTACGTTTCTCAGGAGAAGAACAAGCAGAACCACACGGCGGGACTGTCGTCAAGCGTGTCCGCTCCCATAGGGATCATATATACGGATTCGATATACACGCCCGTATACAATGTGAACTACACGGTCGAGGACACCCGTGTCGGAAACATCACGGATTACGACAGGCTGACGCTCGAAGTTGAGACGAACGGTACTATATCGGCAAAGGAAGCGGTTTCTCTTGGAGCCAAGATACTCAACGAGCATCTCAACCTCTTCGTCGATCTCTCTGATGAGGCGAAGAAGGCGGAGATCATGGTCGAACGCGAAGAGACCATGAAGGAGAAAGTTCTTGAGATGACCATTGAGGAGCTTGACCTGTCCGTCCGCAGCTTCAATTGCCTGAAGCGCGCGGGGATAGATACCGTCGAGGACCTTATCAACAAGACAGAGGACGAAATGATAAAGGTCCGCAATCTCGGCAAGAAATCGCTTGAAGAAGTGGAACAGAAGCTGCACTCACTTGGGCTCGACCTCAAGAAGGAAGAAGAGTAACTCATCTTCCCGTGCAGAAATTATCCTAAAACATCGAAGGAGGTAATACGGAAATGCCCGGAACCAGAAAGCTCGGCAGACCTACCGCACACAGAAATGCGATGCTTCGCGGTATGGTGACGTATCTTCTCGAGAACGGATCAATCGAAACGACTCTGACGCGCGCGAAGGAAGTTCGCTCGCTTGCAGAGAAGATGATAACGCTCGGAAAGACAAATACGCTCGCAAGCCGCAGAGCCGCGCTCGCTTATATTACTAAGGAGGATGTAGTCTCGAAGCTCTTCTCCGAGATCGCACCCAAGTACGAGAGCAGAAACGGCGGTTACACGCAGATCTATAAGCTCGGACCGCGCCGCGGCGACGCCGCAGAGATGGCGCTCATCAAGCTCGTAGACTGAAAAAAGAACATCTGAATAGAGAAAAGCGCGGGGAGGCAAAAATGCCTTCCCGCGCGAATTTGTTATTCCCCTTTGATTATTATCTCCGCAAGCTCCTCTGCCAAAAGTTTCGCCGCTGCTTTTGCCTGAGAGAGCGTGTTTCCGCATGAGCCTATCTCAAATAAGAGGGAGCCGGGCGCGTACTGCTGATAAAACGCTCCCGTTCTGACCGACATCTTTCTCGGAAACGACTGCGAACGCGAAAACAGACGCTCCTGAAGATGGGAGGCGAGCGTCAGATTGTCGCGCCAGTTTGGATGGTCGGAGCCGCGCGCATCAGTGCCGATAAGTATCATGACCTGCGCCGTCTCGACGCCGTCGATAACGGTCATGGGGCGGTACTTTGTATAGTCGGAGGCGATTATGGAGTCGCGGTGCACGTCGAATACATATTTTATGCTCGGATATATCGCTATGTACTCGCGCACTGCGGCGGAAGAGTTTGAATATGCCTTCGAGTACGAGTCCTTGTCAAACATCTCGGTGCAGTGCAGGGTGGGAATGCCGCGGCTTTCGAGCTGCTCGGCGATAACGGAGCCGACCGCGACAACGTTTTGCGTTATATCCTTAGAACGGAAGCTGTCTTTGAGCCCGTATGAATCCGACCCCTCGGGGCTGAAGCTCTCAGTCCCGTGCGTATGTATTATGAGGACGACGGGAGCGTCCGGATCGTCGGGATGGAGAGCTTTGAGCTCTTCGAGCGGCGGAAGCACAAATTCGCTGTCTGCCAAAAGAGGAAGATCAAGCTCGTAGCCCGTTTGATTGCTGCATGCAAGGCCGCGTTCGGCATTTGTAGAAATATCTGTTGCCTTTATGGGATACCGTTCGCCGCCTGCCTCATCTCCCGCTCCGCCTTCCGCCTCGCCGCCTTCGCTCTCCGTGCCGCTGTCTCCGCTCCAATCTTCGGAGCCGTCCCCGAACTCGATCATTTCTATATCAGGCTTAGGCGGACGCATAACATCGCCGACGTGCGGAGCAGAATTTTCTTCAATTGCATAAGATCCACCGAATGCAAGGCAAGAGAGGGCGTTTACGCAGTTTGGGATGAACGAGCCGATGGCGGACATGAGCTCAAAATATGCGGCGGCGAGAAAAACGACGGAAAGCGCTATGCGGAGAAAGAATACAGACGCCGACAACGGTGTTATGCGGCGCGGGGCGGAGTTTGCCGACGGCGCGCCGGAAATGTTTTCTCCGTATTCCGCCGTCGTTGCTGTGAGGCTGACGTCCTGCCGAAGGGAGGCAGATATATCGGCGGAATCTTCGGGAACACCGCCGCTGTCGGCTGCGCGAATGCAGGGGATGCGTCCGACTGGATCGTTTGTCATTTCGTCCTTCCTCCCAAAACAGGCTTTTTCGGTACATTCATATGAAACGAAGGACAAGAATATGCATGAGGCAGTTAAGGACGCGGTTCATGATGTGCGGCACATCAGATTTATGGCGTCCGAAATGAGACGCGACATTTCCTCCGTGACGACGTCGCTCTCCTCCGGCGTGACGAAAAAGCTCCGTCCGCCTTCGAGAACCTGCCGGAGCTTTTCCGAGCCGGAACCGAGGTCGACGCCTCCGGCTTCGAGCGCATCGTACACGAGTGTGGCGGAATTTACGACGGTGGGAACGCCGACGGTTACGACGGGAATGCCGACCGACGAGGCGGATATTTCCGTCTGTCTGTTGCCGATGCCTGAACCCGGAGAAATACCGGTGTCCGTTATCTGTATAGTTGATGCGAGCCGCTCGCATGAACGCGCCGCGAGCGCGTCCACAAGTATTATAACGGCGGGACGTACAGTTCCGGCAACACCGCGGACGACGTCGGCGGCATCGACTCCTGTCGCGGCGGAGACGCCGGGAGAGATGGAGAAAACGCGGCAGCAGCCGAGCTTTTCGTAAAGCTCGCGCCTTTCAAGGCGCAGCCGCGCCGTCACTGTGACGCCGTCCGCGGTCTTGGGTCCTACGGCGTCAGCGGTCATCGCCCGATTTCCGAGCCCGCATATAAGAATGGGGAGATCGGGTCTCGGGCGCTCGCCTGAGGCGGAGATCACGGCGTCGGATATGATATCGGAAAGCAGCGAAACGAGGGAGGCTCGTCTTTCGTCCTCCCAAAGCCACGGTCTGCGCGCCGTGACCGTGACGTATGTGCCTGCCGGACGGCAGGCATTTCTCTCTCCCTCGCCTCCCGTTACGATTAGGGATGAGACGGGTATCCCGTCCCGCTCGTATTCGTCAAAACAGACGCCTGCGGCGTGTTCTCTGTCTATTTCGGCTTCTATCGCGAGGTCGGTGCGCCTGTAAAGCGACGCCTCAATATTTTTGCCGTCCGGCACAAAGGTTTTCCTCCATTTCAGCTTTCATCCGTCCTATTTTACGTCGGAATGTGATATAATATACGGTACGGGACGTCATAGCCGCATGATATACATCGGGATGCGGTATTTGACGCAAGAAACATGTTCATTTTGCACAAAAAAATACGTTTTAATTGTGCAAATGACTGAAACTTGCATCCATATGTAAATATTTTATTGATTATAAGCTTCTTTAATGATATAATATGTTGAGGTCAGTATCTCCGTGTGTTTGCCCGGAGCACGAACTCTTCTTATCATTTATTTATGCCGAAAGCATAAAAGGAGGATATATCGTATTATGAAAAGAGCATTGTCACTTCTTCTCTGCGCCGTTATGCTTCTTACAGCGCTGTGCGGCTGCACGACGCTCGCCAAGGACGAGGAAACCGGAGCTGATGACAAGGGCGCCATCATTCCCATGTACCTCGGGACAGAGATGTATAACTTTGACCCTGCCCTCGCATATCTGAACGACTCGAATGCCAAGATACTCAGCCTGCTTTATGCCAAGCTCACTGATATTGATAAGAACGGCAAGCTCAAGCTGACGCTCATAGATCACTGGGAAGTGACTGAGGACGAGGCACTCAAGGAATACAAAATGAAGATAACGCTGAAGGACACTAAGTGGTCTGACGGCGTTGCGCTTCAGGCGTCCGACGTTGTCTTTGCATGGAAGCGCATACTCAACGTCAACTTCGACTGCGAAGCGGCGTGCCTCCTCTTTGACATAAAGAACGCACGTGCCATCAAGGACGGCGTCAAGACGATAGATGACCTAGGTGCTACCGCGCCCGAAACGCTCGTCGTCGAGATCGAATTCGAGCGCAAGATAAACTACGAGCAGTTCCTGCGTAATCTCTCGAGCATCGCGCTTGTTCCGCTCCGTGAGTCCGTCGTCAGCAGATCTGCGGATTGGGCTCAGAGACCGACGTTCATAGTCACGAGCGGTCCGTTCACCCTCAAGGCTGCTACATACGGCAGTGAACTGAGACTTGAGCGCTCCAACTACTACTTCCTCAACACCGACAAGGATAAGCACGTTGACAAGTACGTCATCCCGTTCAGACTCAAGGTCGACTACACGAAGGACCTCAGCTACTTCACATCCGGTCTTACAACCGAAAACTGGAGCAACAGAGTGTTCTACACGAACGAGATACCGCTTAACCAGCGCAAGGATTATGCGGATTATGTGGAAGCGTCCGATATCATGTCGACGCACGCATACTATCTGAACCTCAACAATCCTCTCTTCGCGGACGCAAGGGTGAGACAGGCGCTCTCTCTCGCGATAGACCGTGAGCATGTTGCAAACGACATCGTCGTATACGCAAAACCCGCTACGGGCTTTGTTCCTTACCTTGTAACGAACGGGAAGGCAAATACCTCGTTCAGAGAGGCAGGCGGCGACCTTATTGAGGCGTCTGCAAATGTCGAGCGCGCAAAGCAGCTTCTCTCCGAGGCAGGCGTGAACGGCGGCGATATCATAATAAGATATGCCGCAAACGACCATGTCAGCGAAGCTGTTGCGGCATACGTTGCCGAAGCTTGGTCCGGCATAGGCTTCAACGCGAGAGCGCTGCCCGTTTCCGCAACGCCTGTCGTAGACGATACGATAGTTGTTGACAACTTCCACAACTTCTACAGCGTTGATTCCGCCGCCGAAAACGCATGGGATGTCCTCGCGATCGACTTCCAGTCGCTCTCCGAGGAGGCGTTCTCCTCGCTCGCTCCGTTCGCGGTCGGCTTCTCCGGAAACGGTGTCGATATGACGAACGACGAATATCCGGCGACCGGTCACCTCACCGGCTATGCAAGCGATGAATACAACGCGCTCATAGAGTCTGCATATGAAGAGCTCGATCCCGCAAAGAGAGTGGAGATACTCCACAATGCAGAAAAGAAGCTCCTCGAGGATATGCCTGTAATACCGATAATATTCAATCAGGAAGCTCACCTCATCGACGACAGTGTGGTCAGCGGCTTTGACCATGACTTCTACAACATGACGATATTCAACCGCGTCAAGATGAGCAACTACATGGATTGGAAGCCTTATTTCGAGGACGTTATCGTCGAGTAATCCCGCAAAAAAGCGATAATACCGAGAACTCGAAGGTGAGGGGACTTCGTCCCTTCACCTTCGCTATATAACCGAAATATAACCTGCGGAAGGCGGACTGAGCCTTATTGCAGGTTATAAAAAAGAGGAACAGATGCAAAAGGCAGGAAGAGACAAGAATTACGTCAAGGTTTTCATACTGTACTTATTATGGAACATTGATATGCCGCTCGATTTCGCGACGGTCAACGATATAATGATACAGGACGGATACGTCGGGTATTTTGATTTTGCGGAATGCTTCGGCGAGCTGCTTGACGATGGACATATCTCGGAAGAAACAGGCGAGGACGGCACGGCAAAATACCGTATAACGGAGAGCGGGAGGCACGTCGCTGAGAACCTTTCGGGAGATATTTTTGAGGAGATACGCGACAAGAGCCTGAAAAGCGCTCTGAGGCTTTTGTCCTTCCGCGAAAGGAAAGCGGAGCTGCGTTTTTTCTGCGATGGGATACCGGAAGATAGCGGAGGCGGGTTCGAGGTCACCTGTGAGATAAAGGAGCATGGTCGTGTCACCTGTTCTGTCACCCTGCGAGTGGACGTACAGAGCCGTGCGGATGCGATAAGAAAGAATTTTTATGAGCATCCCGAGGCGATATACAGAGGGGCTGTGGCGCTGCTTTTGGGGGATGTCAATTATATCCTCTGAAAAATAACCGTATTTTCCGCGAAAAAATGCACTTTTTTTGAGCAAAATGCGAATTAAACTGTTGACTTTTCTAAAAAAAGTGGTATAATGACTGTATAAATCATAAGATTTATACTTACCATAAATATCGATCGTTGTCGAATGCAAGACGACACGGCGATATGCTTTTCTCTTGTGCTGGTGTTTCGGGGTATGAACTCTGACATGGAAAAAAGAATACTGAAGCTGTTGCTTGCGGTCCGCGTCGGAGATGACGATGCGTGCGCCGAGTTGATACGCATTTATTCACCTCTTATAAGCGGGCTTGTGAGGAGCACGGTTTCTCATCTGCCGCCATCCGCTCAGACGGATGAAGACGAGCTTTTACAGGAGGCTGCCATAAAGCTGTATCAGGCGGCGTTGTCATATGATCTGCACGGCAGCATGAGCTTTGGACTTTATGCCAAGATATGCATCAGAAATCGCATGATATCCCTCCTGAGGCGTCATGCCGGAGACGCGGGCGTGCAGACTGTGGAGCTTTCCGAAGAGATCGCCGTTCCCGAGGAGGAAGAGGACCCGTCGGAGACGCTTTTGCGCGCCGAACGCGAGCGCGAGCTTGACGAAAGGATAAAAGGCATCCTTTCACCGCTCGAATATGAGGTATACAGCATGTATATCGATGGAAGCAGGACCGGCGAGATAGCGCAAAAGCTGTCGGTCGGAAATAAGACCGTCGAGAACGCAGTATACAGGATGAAAGCAAAGCTCGGCAAACTGTTTTTATGAATATATCGGCATGGCGCCGTTATATTATAATATGCCCATATAGCTCAAAAAGAGCGATGCGTAAGCAGGGATGGCGGTGCAAATCCGTCTTGGGCACAAAAACTACATATTCTAAGTGAGGATGAACCATGTACGAAGACAAGACACTTGTGTGCGTGACCTGCGGAAATGAATTCACTTTCACCGCAGGTGAACAGGCGTTTTACGCCGAGAAGGGTCTCATGCACGAGCCGAAGCATTGCAAAGCCTGCAAAGACGCAAGAAAGGGCAAATATGATGCCGTCTGCGCTGACTGCGGCAAACCCTGTAAGGTAAACTTTGAGCCTTCGGGAGACAGACCCGTATACTGCAACGAGTGCTACGCCAAGAGAAAAAGACAGTAAAGAAACGTCAGAGAAGAGCCGCGCTTAATGGCGCGGCTCTCGGTTTTTGCGGATATTTTTGACTTCAAGGTCCAAAAAAACCTTGAAAAGCCCGTTTTTCGCTCGTTTTTCGCCTTAAAAAATATATACAAACGGTGCGCTTTGTGGTATAATAAACGCATATGGTGCCAAAGTCGCCGCGGTTGCGGCGACGGCAGTCTAAGGAAGCGTTTATTGACCAAAATTCCTTTTGTTTTTATGTCGCCGCTTAGGCGGCGACTCTAAGGTAGGAATTTGTGGTATAATAAACGCATATGGTGCCAAAGTCGCCGCGGCAGCGGCGACTCTAAGGTAGGAATTTGTGATATAATAATGTGATATAATAAATAGTTATAATGATGATTTGATGCTTTCGGAGGTCGTGCGCGATGGTGCGCTTTGCTTTCCAACATCTTTTTGATCATTGACGGCTGCCGTGACGCTCTCATTCGCGTGCTCGGTCGTCAGGCAGGCGCAGAAGATATTCGCGCGGCGCTTTCCGTCGACGCCGTGCGGGAATAGATGCATTTTCGGCGGAGAACTTTCTTTGAAACGGACAAATCGCAATGGCAAACACGACCGATCATAAAAAAAGAAGCCGCGACAGCTTCGGGGAAACTGCTGTTCCCGGAGCCGTTATCGGGCGCAACGCGGTGCGCGAGCTGTTGAAGTCCGGCAGAGATGTAGAGAAGATATTCTGCAAGCGCGGAGAGCGAGAGGGCAGTATAACGGAGCTTCTCGCCGCCGCGAAGTCGCGAGGAATACCGACGGTAGAGGTTGAGGTACAGAAGCTCGACGCGATGTCGGGCGGAGCGAACCATCAGGGCATAATAGCTGTGGCCTCGGCGTGCGAATACGGTACTCTCGACGATATATTTGAAAACGCCTCGAAGAGCGGCGCTCCTCCTATTATTGCCATTGCGGACGGCGTTACCGACCCACAAAATCTCGGTGCGCTCATCCGCTGCGTTGACTGCTCCGGAGCGCACGGGCTTATAATCCCGAAGCGAAGGTCTGCCGGTGTGACCCCTGCCGTGACGAAATCGTCGGCGGGAGCCGTCGAGCATGTTACCATCGTGCGCGCCACAAATTTGTCGGACACAGTCTCCGAACTCCAGCGCCGCGGTGTTTGGGTGTTTGCTGCGGAAGCGGGCGGCAAGCCTTATTATGAGTGCGATTTCACCTCGCCTACGGCGATAATTTTCGGCAGCGAGGGCGGCGGGGTGCAGAGGCTGCTCCGCGAAAAAAGCGACTTTATCGTATCGATACCCATGTACGGAAAAATCAACTCGCTCAACGTCTCGTGCGCCGCGGCGGTCCTTCTGACGGAAGCCGCACGGCAGATGCGGGAAAAGATTGAGGCAGAGTTATAAATATATATCAAAAAAACGACCCAATTTTCCACAAAAAAGAAAGCGGGGAAAAGAAAAATCATGGATGAAGAGAAGCGCGAAAGCAGGGTAGATATAAACGAGCTTCTGAATAAATATATCTCCGACAGCGAAAGCTCCGACGCGCCCGCCGCCGCAGTAAGCGGCGAGGAAGGCGCCAAGCGTCCGAGAAGGCGCATGGCGGCAAAGCGTTCGCCGGAGCTCATTGAAGATGAAAAGCCGTCAGTTTCTTATCA
The DNA here is from genome assembly GCA_947631245.1 of uncultured Clostridia bacterium. GTDB lineage: Bacteria > Bacillota > Clostridia > Oscillospirales > CAG-272 > DTU064. Next base: position 5,200 of record CANRKP010000031.1, on the reverse strand, counting down.
GGACGACATGGAAGCCGCGGAGACGTATCACGACGACATTGCAGACACGGCAGAAATGGCAGAAACGGCAGATACGGCAGATACGGCAGATACGGCAGATACGGCAGATACGGCAGATACGGCAGATATGACAGCCGATACGGCTGACACGACCGATGCGGAAAACGCCGAATCGGATCAGGACGCCGTATGTCAGCCCGAGATCCCCGAGGCAGATGCGGAAGATAATGCGTATGCGGATGTGCCTGCCGACGGTGAGGCGTCGGATGAGGAGAGTGAAAATACCGGCTCCGGCTTTACACAGATGTCGGATTATGTACACGAGGATGCCGCGGGATATACCGACGCCGTCGATGACGGCACGGCTGCCGCAGACGGCGGCGCCGATGCTGATGCTGATACAGATGCTGATACTGATACAGATAACGACGACACGAAGGTGTTTGAGCAGTACATGAACGACGACGCGCCTTCATATGACGGAATAATGGACGCTGAAACCGAGCCGTCCGATGCCGGCGACGCAGCTTCCGGCTCCGACGCTGTGCCTTCTTCCGACGATCAGAACGCCGCGCAGCTTTTCACCGACGAGGACGGCGAGATAGACGAATTCGACATGAATATCCTGCTCGGTCTCGGGCTCGATGAAGAGCTTGAACAGACTGTCGGCACGGAGAAGGTCACGAAATTCGTTGAAAAACAGCAGGACGACCTTCACAAGATAGTGACCGTCAACCGCGAACGCGCGTCGCTCGAATACGAATATATGAACAAGACGCAGACGAAAGAAGTCGCGGACATGTATGTCGGCTCGTACAGGCGGGCGAAGATAAAGCTCGCGCTGTCGGTAGTGCTTACAGTCGTGCTGCTTTTGTTCGAGTGCCACGGCATGTTCGGGATAACGCTCGGCGGAGCGCTTTCGCCGACGATGTACCCCGTCGTATATATCATGGTTGGCCTCCAGCTCGTTCTTTTGGTTGCCGCTCCGGCGTGGAAATCGATATGCTTCGGCATAAGGGACTTTTTCCTCGGAAAACCGACTGCGGCGAGCATCGCGGGCTTCTCTCTGATATTCAATGTCATCTATAACGTCACGCTCGCTGTCTTCAATAAATTCGACGAGGTGACGCCGGAGACGTTCAATCTCCCCGTCGCGTGCACGTTCGTAATGCTTTACATTTGTGAGCTCATAAACATTCGCGGACAGATAACGAGCTTCGGGATAGTTTCATCCGGCAAGAAAAAGTACGCGCTGTCGAGCCTTTCGATGGCGGATTCACATCTCGAGCACGAGGCGTTCTCCGATCTCATGGAGGAGGACGATAAGGCGGAGGACATAAGCGTCCTCAAGGTCGAGGCAGCAGATTTTGTAGGCGATTACTTCCTGCGGACGAATAGAAATCCGGGCGGCAGAAAGTTCATCGGTTTTATCGTTCCCATCGTAGTTATAATCGCTGCGGCATTCTTTGCATACAAGTTCAACGGCGGCACCGTTTATGACGGCGCGCGAGCCGCGATATCGGTTGCGCTCATGTGCCTGCCGGTCTCCGTGTTCTACATGTTCTCGCACCCGTTTTACAGGGCGGTTTCCCGCGCTGCCGAGGACGACTGCACGATAATAGGCGAAGGCTCCGTCGAGGAATACGCAGACGCCGCAATAATCTCGTTTGACGATCAGAGCGTTTTCCCTTCGATGGGGGTTAACGTCCGCGGCATAAATGTTTTCGGTAATCACAGAATAGACCGTGTGCTCTATACGGCGGCGAGCGTTTTCTGTACGGTAGGAGGTCCGCTCGCGGACGTATTCGACCTTGCGACGCGTGAAATAGGTCATTCGGACGACGTTACGGTCGAGAGGTGCCTGCCGGGACTTCTCGAAGTCACCGCCGACGGCTCGAACGTCATGTTCGGCTCTATAGATGCGATCGAATCCGTGGGCGTCAGGATACCGAAGCCGCTGCTCGACCACAGAGACGATGATTTCGGAGACAACGTCTCGATAATGTATATGGTCGAAAACGGCAAGTTCATCGCGCGCATGCTTATACAGTACATCGTCGACGCCGATTTCGAGTTCATTCTGAAGCAGCTTGACCGCAGCGGAATGTTCGTCGGGATAAAAACCTTCGACCCTAATGTGACGGAGGCGTTCATAGGCAGGCAGGTACAGCTCAAGGATTATCCGGTCAGAGTGATAAGATGCAAGTCGCTCGAGGACAAGACACAGCTCACGGATACGACGATAAGCGGGCTCATCTCGACAGACTCGCCGAAATCTCTGCTCCAAACGGTGACTCTTTGCGAACGCGTCCTTCACGCGCGCAGCATAAATACGATGCTTGCGGTGATATCGCTGTTCGTCAGCCTGCTTGTGGCGGCGCTCTCCCTCATATTCTCCGCGCTGACCATTTCTCCGATGTTTGTCACGCTGTATCAGCTATTTTGGATAATTCCGATGTTCGTGATCTCGCGGATGATAGTGTCGTAATAAAAAGGGGGATCGAACGATCCCCCTTTAAGATTAAAAAAACGGGGCAGGCGTGAATTTTTTTCACGCGCAGATTCGAGCGATTTTCCGAAAAGCTCGGACACCCATATATGAAAGGAGCTTTTGCAAGCGTTCGGCGCAAAGGCACGGTGCCTGAAATGGACTACAAAAAATACGGAAGCATACTTCGCGGCGTCAGCAAGCCCGCGAGATACACGGGAAACGAGCAGGGGCAGACGGTAAAGGACAAGAAGGATGTCCGCTGCCGCTTTGCGTTCTGTTTTCCCGACACATACGAGATAGGAATGTCAAATCTCGGCGTGCGGATACTTTACGGCGCGCTGAACCGCGAGCATGACGTTTGGTGCGAGCGCGTTTACGCTCCGTGGGTCGATATGCAGGAACGCATGAGGGAATACAATATTCCGCTCACCGCTCACGAGAGCGGAGATGCGATATCGGAATTTGATATCGTCGCGTTCACGCTCCAATATGAGATGTGCTATACGAACGTGCTCATGATGCTCGACCTCGGCGGCATACCGGAGCTTGCGGCTGACAGGGGAGAGGACGACCCCATCGTCATCGGCGGAGGTCCGTGCGCGTACAATGCCGAGCCCGTCGCAGACTTTTTCGATATTTTCTCTATCGGAGAGGGCGAGGAGGCGCTGCCCGAGCTCGCGAGGCTGTATATAAAAATGAAAGAGGACGGGACATACTCAAGGCGTGCGTTTTTGTTTGCCGCGGCGACAGAGCTCGAGGGCTTTTACGTTCCGTCGCTTTACCGTGTGGAATACGCGCCGGACGGAACGATATCGACGTTTGAGCCCGTTGACGAAAGGGTGCCCGCGCGCGTAAAAAAGCGCATAGTGGAGGATTTCGACGGCGCATATTTTCCCGTCGATCCGGTCGTCCCGTACACGGAGGTCGTCCACGACAGGATAATGCTCGAGGTGTTCCGCGGCTGCATCCGCGGCTGCCGCTTCTGCCAGGCGGGAATGATATACAGACCCGTGCGCGACAGGAGCGTTGAAACGCTCTGCCGCCAAGCGGAGGAAATGTACAAAAATACGGGGTACGACGAGATTTCGCTCACCTCGCTTGCGATAGACGATTACACATGCGTTGACAGACTGACGGACGAGCTCATCGAATGGACGAACAAAAACAAGGTCTCTCTTTCGCTTCCGTCGCTTCGCGCCGACAGCTTCACAAAGGAGCTGATGGCGAAGATAAGCGGCGTCCGCTCGTCGGGGCTGACGTTTGCGCCCGAGGCGGGAACGCAGCGCCTGCGCGACGCGATAAACAAAAACGTCCGCGAGGAGGATATTTTAAACGCTGTCAGAATAGCGTTTGAAGCGGGGAAAACGCAGGTCAAGCTCTATTTCATGATCGGGCTCCCGACCGAGACTGACGAGGACGTCCTCGGCATACCGAAGCTCGCCTCTGCGGTCATAGACGAGTATTACAAAACCGAGGGAAGGAACAAAAAGCGCCCGCCTCAGGTGACGATATCGACCGCGTGCTTCATACCGAAGCCGTTTACGCCGTTCCAGTGGGCGGAGCAGATAGACAAGGACGAATTTGTGCGCCGTCAGCGCCTTATCGCGGACAACATCCACGACAGAAGAATAAAGTATAGTTTCCACGATTCCGAGGTCTCATTCATCGAGGCGGTGCTCGCGAGAGGAGACAGAAGGCTCGGGCGCGTGCTCTCGGAGATGAAGAAATTAGGGGCGTGCTTTGACGCATGGGACGAGCATTTCTCATACGAGAGATGGCAGAAGGCGTTTGAACTCGCGTCCGTCGATCCCGATTTTTATACGAGGCGCGAAAGGGCGGCAGACGAGATGCTGCCGTGGGACGTCATCGATATCGGCGTGACGAAGAAATTCCTTCTTCGCGAGTATGAGGCGGCAAAACAGAGCCGCCCGTCAAAGAACTGCCGCGAGGGCTGCTCGGGCTGCGGGGCAAGTATATACGGAGGTGACACGCTGTGCAGGAAAATGAAAGAGCAGTAATGACGCCCGTTCGCGTCGCGTTCAAAAAGACGGGCTCGCTCGCGTATATCTCGCACCTCGACCTTATGAGGACTGTTTCGCGGCTCCTTGTGAGGGCGGATATCGGTGTCTATTACACCGAGGGCTTCAACCCGCATCCGAAAATAGTTTTCGCCCTGCCGCTCTCTGTCGGCACCGAGAGCGAGGCGGAACTCTTTGATATAAAGGTCACGGGAGAGGCGGACTGCGGTAAAATAAAGGACGCGCTGACGCGCATTTTCCCGCGCGAGCTGCCTGTGACGGACGTTTACGTCCCCGAAAGAAAATTCCGCGAAATAGCGTCCGCGGAATATGAGATATTCATCTGTCACAAAAGCTTGACGGCAGGCGCGCCGGAGACGGTCTCCGATATGATGTCCTCGCCCGTAGTCGAGGTAAAGAGGACGAAAACTGGGGAGCAGGAGTGCGACATAAGACCGTTTATCGTCTCTATCGAAAGCGAGATGAAGGACGGCGGGTTCCTCATTAGGACAAGGCTGTCCGCCGACCCCGAGCACTATCTCAACCCCGAATACGTCGTTAAAGCCGTGGGCAGGGCGCTCGGGCTCGGAGAGTACGACATAAGGCCGGGCGGCGATTACTACACCGTCACGCGCAAATGCATCTTCGACGGCGAGGGGCGTCCGTTCAGGTAAAGATAGGCGGCAAGGGG